>CAZYWT010000001.1:0-36768 GCA_964651635.1 uncultured Candidatus Saccharibacteria bacterium
GACTAACAGCCCATAACAAAATCGGACGATCGTCCGATTTTGTTATGGTGTTGTTATGCTGTTAAACTTTAAAGTATAAAAATGTCGGAGACCTGACCCGTCAATAATTTGCCGAGCGATTGTGATTGTCCCGATATTATATCGGGGCTACCGGCTCGGCAAATAATGATTGAGCATGTTTGTTTGATTACTTTTTTGGAAAATGATAATCTAAAAATAATGAAACAAGTTTTTTATTTACTTCGGCACGGAGAAACTTCCTATCAAACGAAAGAAACTTTAATTATTTATCCCTTCCCGGAAGAGGAAAATAAAATAAGTTTAACGGAGGAGGGGAGAGAGCAAGTTAAAGAAAGAGTGGAGGAATTAAAATCCAAAAATATCTCCGCTATCTATTCTTCGGATATCGCGAGGACAAAAGAAACGGCAGAAATTGTCGCTTCCAAAATAAGGATTAAACCGATTTTTGCGAAAGAATTAAGAGAAATTAATCTGGGAGATTTTAAGGGCAAGCCAATATCTCTTTGGAGAGAATTCGTAAAAAACTCCGAGTTCCCGTTTGTGGCAAGCCCAAGGGGAGGCGAGAGTTTTAAGGATTGCCAAGACAGGGTTTGGGGCTTTGTGAATAACATTAAGGAAAGAGCGGGTGTTTTAATTGTGAGTCATGGAGCATCTTTACTGCTTATTCAAGCCAAATTGGAGAATTGGAGTTCTGAAGAATTTTTGAAAAAAAGAAAATCGCTAAAATTTAATTTAGCCGAACTTAGAAAAGTTGAAAAAATATGAGTTTTGATTTTTTGGAAAATGAAAATAAAATAATTAAATTTTGGAAAGAGAAAAAAATTCTTGAAAAATATCTAAAACGAAACAAAGGTAAGACGCCCTGGTCTTTTATAGACGGGCCTATAACGGCGAACAATCCTATGGGGGTTCATCACGGGTGGGGGAGAACTTACAAAGATATTTTTCAGAGATTTTACGCAATGAAAGGATATGACGAGCGCTTCCAAAACGGATTTGATTGCCAAGGGCTTCATGTGGAAGTGGGGGTGGAGAAAGGGTTGGATTTTAATTCCAAAAGAGATATTGAAAATTACGGGCTTGATAATTTTTCCAAAAAATGCCGCGAAAGCGTAAATAAATTCGCTAAAATTCAAACCCGTCAATCGCAAAGATTAGGGCAGTTTATGGATTGGAAAAATTCTTATTATACGATGTCGGGCAACAACATTGTCCATATTTGGCATTTTCTTAAAAAATGCCATAAAAACGGGTGGATTTATAAAGGGACAAAGGTGCTCCCGTGGTGCGTAAGGTGCGGAACATCTTCCTCTCAACATGAGATGAGCGACGAAGGTTATAGAGAGATAACCCACAAAGCCGTTTTTGTGAAAGCCCCGCTAAAAGGAAGAGACAGAGAGAATCTTCTTGTTTGGACAACTACGGAGTGGACGCTGCCCAGCAATGTGGCGGCGGCGGTAAATCCCGAAAATATCTATGTAAAGGCGGAAAAAGACGGAGAAGTTTATTATTTATCCAAAGAGACAATGGAGAAATTGGGCGAGGGCGCGAAAGTTTTAGAAGAGATGAAAGGTTCTGATTTGGTTGGCTTGGAATACGAAACATTTTTCCCGAAGTTTGCCGTTCAAGAGGGCGTAACTCATAAAATTATACCTTGGAGCGAAGCGGGAGCGGAAGAGGGGACGGGGATAGTTCATATTGCTCCCACTTGCGGGCAAGCAGATTACGAGCTTGGCAAAAAAGAAAATCTGCCTCTTTTAAGAACCGCGTTAGACGGGGAAGGAATTTTTAGCGAGGGCTTCGGTTGGCTTACCGGAAAATATATTTTTGACGCCAAGCCCCAAATAATAGAAAATTTACGAGAAAAAAACATTTTATTTAAGACGGAAAATTTTGTCCATCGCTATCCAATATGTTGGAGATGTAAAGAAGAGTTGGTGTTTAGAATGGGTTCGGAATGGTTTATATCCTCCGAGCAAATAAGACCGCTTATGAAGAGAGCGGCGGAAAAAGTAAATTGGGTCCCCAAACATACGGGCAAACTTATGCTAGACTGGCTTGATAATATGGGGGACTGGAATATATCGAGAAAAAGGTTTTGGGGATTGCCCTTGATGTTTTACGAATGTTCTTGCGGCAACCTGGAAGTTATCGGTTCTTTGAAAGAGTTAAAAGAAAAAGCGATAGAACCCAAAAAAGTAAAAGAGTTGCCGGATCTTCACCGACCTTGGATAGACGAGATAAAAATAAAGTGTCCCGCTTGTGGCAAAGAAGCGGAGAGAATCCCCGAAGTGGGGGATTGCTGGCTGGACGCCGGCATAGTTCCGTTTTCCACTCTAAACTATTTAACCGACAAGAATTACTGGAATAAATGGTTTCCCGCCAACTTGGTCATAGAAATGAGGGCGCAGGTTCGACTTTGGTTTTATTCTCTTCTTTTTATGTCGGTAACCATAGAGGGAGAGACGCCTTATAAAAATGTGTTTGCTTACGAGACGGTTACGGACGAGGAGGGAGAAGAAATGCATAAATCAAAGGGCAACGCTATATGGTTTGACGACGCTATAGAAAAAATGGGCGCCGATGTTATGCGGTGGTTATACGCTCGGCAAAATCCCAAATACAATTTAAGGTTTGGCTACAATAGAGGGGAAGATATACGCGGAAAACTTTTAACTCTCGCCAACTCTTTTATATTTTTTCACACTTATTCCGAGCCCCAAAAAGCGAGAGAAAACGCCGACAAAGAAAAAATGAGGGAGTTGGACAGGTGGATTATATCAAAGTTAAACGGAGTTATAAGGGAATTTGAGGAAAGCGTAAAAAACATAAATCTTTCTCGCGGGGCTTTGGTGTTAGAGGACTTTTTTATTAACGCTCTTTCTCTTTGGTATATAAGAAGGTCAAGAAAAAGATTTCAAAACCCTCAAAACGAAGAAGAGAAAAAAGCGGCCGAGCAAACTTTATTTAGAGTGTTGTTTTCTTTAACTAAAATCTTGGCTCCTGTTATTCCTTATTTTGCCGAAGATGCTTATCAAAAATTAAAAAGCGAGGACGACCCGAAATCCGTTCATCTCGCCGACTTCCCAAAATTTAACGAAAAAGAAATAGATAAAAAATTAGAAGAAGATATGGAAAAAGTTAGAGAGATAGCAAACCAAGCCCTACATGAGAGAAAAGAAGCCGGCCTAAAAATTCGCCAACCTCTTTCTTCTCTGTCCTTAAAATCAGAGGAACTAAAAAACAGAAGAGAAATTTTAGATATTATAAAAGACGAAGTTAATGTGGAAAATATTGTGTTTAACAAATCGCAAAAAGAAGCGGCGGTTTTGGATAAAAAAATTACTCCCGAATTAAAAAGAAAGGGGGATTACAGAGAAATTATTCGGCAAATTCAATCTTTGCGAAAAAAAGCGGGGCTTCTGCCCTCCGACAAAGTGGGAGTGTTTTATTCCCGCGAGGATAAGGCGGAAATAATAGAAGAAGAAAAAGAAAAGATAAAAAAAGAAACAAATTTGTCCGAAATTTCTTTTACTGAAAATTTCCCCAACGAAACTCAAGCGGTAAAAAACTTTTTACTAAACGGCAAAGAGATAAAGTTTTGGATAAAAAAATAAATGGCTTTTCAAAGATATAACGCCAAAGGAATTATTATAGGCAAAAGAGAAAAAGGGGAGGCGGACGAGATTTTAGAGATAATAACCGATAATTTTGGCAGAATTTTTGCTTTGGGGAAGGGGGTGAGAAAAATTAAGTCAAAATTAAGAAGCGGAACCAATCTTTTTTATTTGTCTAATGTAGAATTTATCCAAGGAAAAATTTTCAAAACTCTCACCGGCGTTGAAAAAATTAAAAAATTTAGCGGGATAATAAAATCTCCCCAAAGAATGTATTACGCGCTTTTTGTTTCTCGGCTTTTGGGCGACTTTCTAAAATACGAAGAAAAAGACGAGTCCGTTTGGGACTTAACTTTGCAAACTTTTTCCGCGCTGGGGAAAAGCGAAAAACCCGGGGTTGTTTATTTTTATTTTTTGTGGAATTTTTTGTCTGTTTCGGGGTATTCTCCCAATTTGTCCGCTCAAACAATGAACTTCGAGGTTAAAAAAACAATAAAGTTTTTTCTTTCTCACTCGTTGAGCGAATCGATTAAATTAAAAAACATCCCAGAGAGGAAGCTCGGCGCTTTCTCCTCTCGCTTTGTTAAACGCCTCCTTCAAAACGAAAAATAATCCGCGGATTACCCACAATCGCTAAAAAACCAGAGACCTGTTCTCTGGCAATTTACCGGCGGGTTAGATTTTGGCGACTCGTCGCTATTTGATTTATGTTGAGAGGCGCTGTTATTTCGCGCCTTATGTCGCTCAACATGGCTTTTATGGCCCTTGACGGCGTATTTCAGATATAGTACATTTTTGTTATATATATGAAATATGCCCTTAAAACAAATTTATTGGAAGAATTAAAGAAACTCCCTTATTTTACGAAAAAAAGTATTTTTCAGATAAGCGGGGGAGATTTTCAATCAAAAAACGGAGATTTTTTTAGATAAATCCGCTCTTTTGGGTTGCATTATACATACATTTGATTTTTTATAGTATAGTTACTATACTTAAAATAATAATATGAGTAAAAAAGAATTATTAGAAAGATTAGAGGAAAAAAGAGGCTCAAGGATTGTTACCTATGTTACTGGCGATAGGCAGCCCTTTAATGCGCGTGTAGCTGGCGATGTTGTTCCACTTTTGAATAAGCAATTAGAAAAATTTGGAAAATGCAAAAAAATAAGTCTTTTCTTATACACCAGCGGAGGGGATATGCTGGCGCCCATAAGGATAGTTAAACTAATTCGCAATCATTGTGATGATTTCGAAGTTCTAATTCCCTACAAAGCTCACAGCGCTGGCACATTGATTTGTTTAGGGGCCGATAAAATAGTTATGGGTAAATTGGGCGAGCTAACACCGGTTGACCCATCAACAGGACATCCTTTTAATCCGCAAAATCCAAACAACCATCAAAAAAAACTTGAAATAAGCGTCGAGGATTTAAATTCATATTTTCTTTTTGCAAAAGAAAAA
The DNA here is from genome assembly GCA_964651635.1 of uncultured Candidatus Saccharibacteria bacterium. Classification (GTDB taxonomy): domain Bacteria; phylum Patescibacteriota; class Minisyncoccia; order Minisyncoccales; family CG1-02-41-26; genus CAZYWT01. Next base: position 5,100 of record CAZYWT010000001.1, read on the forward strand.
GCGGGGGTTAAAGATGATCAGATGAACGAAGTTTATAAATTATTAGTAGATAAACTGCATCCATTATCTATAGGTAATGCTTATCGCGCTTATAGAATGTCAAAAATGTTGACCGAGAGATTATTATCTTTGCATGTGAATATTGAACAAGAAAAAGAAAAAGTTAAAAAAATAGTAAAAGAAATTACAGGAGATATAACGATACACGCCTATCCAATAGACCGCGGGGAAGCAGAAGATATGGGATTAAAAGTTGAAACTCCCGATGAGGAAACAGAAAAGGCTATGATAGGATTGTATGAGGAATACGCAAAAGCGATGAAGCTTGGGCAGCCATTTCACCCATCAGAGCTATTGGTAGGGGGGCAGGATGTGGCAGATATTGATTATGTCGGAGCGTATATAGATTCAAAAGAGCTATCTCACCAGTTTGCCTTTAAGGGTAAGGCGCAAAAATCAATACGCAATAATCGAACAGCAATTGATATGAATATTGGTTCTCAATCATGGGTTGAAAGAAATAACTAATTAAAATATGGAAACTACAACAATACAACTTAATGATACGGTTTTAATAGAAAGAGAGCAAACTACAAAAAATAATTTTGTTAATGCTTTTGATTCAGCTACATTTAATGGTAGTTGGCATTTACATTGGTCAAATCCTTTTTACTATGAGCAAGGGCAGTTTCTTGGATTGCCGGCAAGATTAACGAATCCGCTTTATGGCAAGATAAATTAGACGCAAAAATAGATAAATTAGCGGCTAACGCTCCCAGTATAGAAAGAATATGGGAAATAACAAAAAACTTGCCATCATTAACTCGATTTTTAATAAATGATAGAAACAATGAATAAATGTCAAAATATTTCCTTGAATCAAGCGCCTTCACTAAAAGATATAGACCTGAAAATGGCTCCCTTTTTGTAAAACATCTTCTTAGTAATAACAACGATTTATTTTATTTAAACCTTGCCATTCTTGAAGCGCGCAAGGTTATTTTTCGCATGTGGAAATCGCCCCTGGACCAAGATAATCAGATAAATGATTAAGAACTTTCAGAATTAGAAAGTCGCTTTGCGGTTGATATACAAAATATGCGCAGAATTGAGTTTACCGAAGAGATGATAGAAAAATCTTTGGATTATTTAGAACAAATAATCAACAAAAGCGTATAGATTAAAACGAGCATCAATCTTGCTCATCTTACAGCCTATTTAGTAGCCAAAGAAGAATATAATAATTTATTATTTGTTTGCGCCGATGAGTGTTCTAATTTAATCAATGCGGCTAAGGTTTTTGTGAGCGATTCTTCTATTATTATCCCAAAAAATCATTAGATTTTTAAAATGTTTACTAACAAAAAATTCAACTAATTTCAACCAAAAAACGGAGTTTTGGCGGTCTTTAGCGGTTGCTGGCAGTCGCTGGCGCCTGTTGGCAGTGGGCTCTGGCAGTTTTGATAGGGAGGGGGTTAGGTTAAATACATATATTTAATTTCTACTTTTGTAGATTGTAGATTTGTGGTATTATAAAATTAAGTTCTAAATAATTATCAAATAAATCAAACAAAATTTATGACGAAAATAGCTTGGTTTTTTATTATATTGTTTTTCGTCGCGGGAGCGACGGGTTTTTGGTATTGGCAAACAAATACTTACTCCAAAGAAATGGTTAAAGTGGAAATTATCGCTCCGAGCGAAGTTCAATCGGGTGAAGTTATGGAGTACAATGTAAAGATAAAACATAACGGCGATGTTCGTTTAGAGTCGCCCGAGCTTATTTTTCAAGCCCCGGAACAATCGCTATCGGAAGATGGCAACAAAAAAAGAATTACCAAAAAAATAGAGACGATATATCCCGGGGAAGAGAGAACTTACACATTTAAGACGCGTCTTTTCTATAGGGGGGGAGAAACGCCCAAAGCCGAAGCCATTTTAAGTTATAAGCCAAAAAACTTAAAAGCGGTTTATGAATCCAAAACCAGTTTTACCACGGAGATAAAATACACTCCGCTCACCTTTGAATTTGACCTGCCTTCCGGGGTGGAGAACAACGGAGAAACAATATTTTATTTGAATTATTATTCCAATGTGGATTATTTATTGGAAGGGTTAAGAGTAAAGGTAAATTACCCCGAAGGATTTGAGTTTATTTCCGCCGAACCGGAAGCGCTTGACAAGACAGAGTGGTCGCTCCCTTCTCTTTATAAAGCGTCCGGCGGCCGAATAGAAATAAGAGGAAAAATAAAAGGGAACGAGGGAGACGCCAATCCTTTCTCCGCCGAGTTGGGGCTTTTTAAGGACGGGGATTTTTGGACACTCAAAGAAACCTCGCAATCACTAAAAATAGTCGCCCCTTCTTTGTATATGTCTTTTTTGATAAACAACAAACCTTCTTATAGGGCAACCGAAGACGAAATGCTCCACTATGAGATATTTTTCAAAAACATAGGCAAAAAACCCGTTCAAAAAAAGTTTGCGTTTGTTACTTTGGAGGGTGAATTTTTTGACCTTTCATCTTTGCGAACACACGAGGGAGAGTTCGGAAGGGGAGACAACACAATAATTTGGGATTGGAAAGAAGTTCCCGGTTTAAGATTTTTGGATGTGGGCGAAGAAGGCAAGGTGGAATTTTGGATAAAAACAAAAAAAGTGGAAGATAATCACAGCGTTACCGAGCCAAAACTTTTATCCCGAGTGAATTTAGCGGGCGTGGAGAAAGTGTTTGAAACAAAAATAAATTCGGAAGTCGCTCTATCGCAAAAAGCCTATTTTCAGCAAGAATTTTTCCAAAATGAAGGCGAGTTGCCTCCGAAGGCGGGGGAGGAAACTGAATTTGTAGTGTTGTGGCAGATTAAAAACAAATGGAACAAATTGGAAAATGTGAAAGTTAAGGCTAATTTACCGGAGAATGTGAGTCCCACAGGCAAGATATTTCCCGAAGAAGCGAAATTTTCTTTTGACTCGGATGCTAAAACAGCGATGTGGACCATTGATGAAATAGAGCCGTGGAAGGGTTATAAAAACGAACCGCTCACAATGGCGTTTCAGGTAGAATTAGAACCGAAAGAGTCCCAATCCGGGGATTACGCCGAGTTAATAAAGAAAGTGTTTATTTTTGCCGAAGACGGATGGACGGGCGACATCCTTGAAGAAGAAGCGCCTCCCGTTAATACTTCTTTGCCGGATGACGAGACCATTTCCAAAGAAGACGGCAAGGTGGTTGATTAGAAATTGAAAATAGATAATAAATATGAATAAAACGGAGAAAATAAGGGCTTTGTGCAAAAGGAGGGGATTTATTTTTCCCTCTTCGGAAATCTACGGCGGGCTTGCCGGGGTGTGGGATTTGGGACCTTTGGGAGCGTTGCTTCAAAGGAATATAAGAAACCTTTGGTTTGAAAATTTTGTGGGGAGCCGCCCCGATGTTTATTTTATGGAAGGAACGATACTTATGAATCCGCGAGTGTGGCAAGCGTCCGGACATATAACGGAGTTTACCGACCCTTTGGCGGAATGTAAAAAATGTCACAAACGATTTAGAGCCGACCATTTGGAGGAAGGAAAATTTGTCGGGCAGGGAAAAGCCAAAAAAAAAGAGCAGTGTCCCGATTGCGGGGGCAAAGAATTTACCGACTCCCGCAACTTTAATCTAATGTTTAAAACATTTGCGGGACCGACCGAAGACAGCGCTCATCAAACATATTTAAGACCGGAGACGGCTCAAACAATGTTTGTGAATTTTAAGAATGTTTATTCTACTCAAAGAGCCAAACTTCCCTTTGGAATAGCGCAAATCGGCAAGTGTTTTCGCAACGAGATAAACACCGGGGATTATATTTTCCGCTCGCGGGAATTTAATATCGCCGAGTTGGAATACTTTGTAAAGCCGGGCAATGACGAAAAGTGGTTTGAAAAATGGAAAGATGACTGGATGAATTTTTTTCTTTCTTTGGGTATCAAAAAAGAAAATTTACGATTTTCCGAAACGCCCAAAGAGGAGTTGGCTCATTACTCTAAAAGAACGGTTGATATAGAATATAAGTTTCCTTTTGGTTGGTCGGAATTGGCGGGAATAGCGAACAGAACGGACTTTGACCTTAAAAAACATTCGGAAGTTTCCGGGGAAGACCTTTCCTATATATCTCCTCAAACAAAAGAAAAATTTTATCCCTTTGTGATAGAACCCACGCTGGGGCTGGAAAGGACGCTTATGGCGGTTATGTTCGACGCTTTTCGGGAAGTAGAAGGCGGAAGAACAAAAACAACAGAATCCAAAAAAGAAACGGAAACCGTTTTAAGTTTGCTTCCTAAAATTTCTCCCGTAAAAGCAGCCGTTTTTCCCATTGTTAAAAATAAAGAAGAAATTACGCAAAAAGCGCTGGAAGTTTTTAATAATTTGAAAAGCGATATAGAAACGCGCTACGACCAATCGGGAGCGATTGGCCGCAGATATAGAAGGGCGGACGAAGCGGGAATTCCCTTTGCTATCACGACGGACTTTCAAACAATAGAGGATGAAACGGTCACGGTAAGAGACAGAGAAACAATGGCGCAGAAACGGGTAAAAATCGGCGAATTAAAAGATTATATAGCGGAGAAAATAAAATAAATTATGTATTACAAAAAAACATTAAAAAACGGATTAAGATTAATAATGGTTCCAGATAAAAATAGCCAATCGGTAACCGCTCTAACAATGGTGGGGGCCGGCTCTAAATACGAAACAAAAAAAGAAAACGGAATTTCTCACTTTTTGGAGCATATGTTTTTTAAGGGGACAAAGAAAAGACCGAACAAGAACGAAATTGCCGAGGATTTAGATAAAATCGGAGGAATGTATAACGCTTTTACCAGCAAAGAATATACCGGCTATTGGGCGAAAGTTAGAAAAGACAAGATAGACCTTGCCGTAGATTGGACAGCCGACATATTTTTAAACTCTTTAATCCCCGCCAGAGAGGTAAGCAAGGAAAGAGGGGTGATAATAGAAGAATATAATATGTATATGGATATGCCGCAGATTTTTGCCGAAGATGTGTGGGAAAAATTGCTCTACGGCAACCAGCCGGCCGGTTGGCCGATAATCGGGACTAAGGAAAATATAAAACGATTTAAGAGGAAGGATTTTTTGGATTATATGAACAATCATTATTCTCCCTCTAATACGGTTGTTTGCGTCTCGGGCGCTTTTAACAAAGAAAAAATAAAAAAGGAGATAAAGAAAATTTACGGCGGAGAAGCAAAAAGAAAAACGCGAAGCAAAGAAAAGGTAATTGAAAAACAATCCGCTCCCGCTTCGTCTGTTTTTTATAAAAAAACAGACCAAACGCATTTGCGATTGGGGGCGCGCGGGGTGAGTTTGTCCGACGAGAAAAAATTTGCTCAGCAAATTTTATCCACGATTTTGGGGGGTAATATGAGTTCGCGTCTTTTTATTTCGGTTAGAGAAAAAAACGGACTGGCTTATTATGTGAGGGCTTCTTCGGAACATTTTACCGATTCCGGCTATTTGATTGTGAGCGCCGGCGTTCCGCATAACAAGATAGAAAAAACAATAGGGCTTGTTTTGAAAGAATTCAGGGATATAAAAAGAAACGGAGTTTCCGCCAAGGAACTAAAAAAAGCCAAAGAATACTTAAAGGGAACAGCCACTCTTTCTTTGGAATCGTCTCATCAAAAGGCGGGTTTTTACGCCGCCCAAGAACTTTTGCGGGGAAAGGTCTTAACTCCCAAACAAAAATTTGCTAAAATAGACGCGGTGAGCGCCAAAGACATTAAGAATTTAGCGAAGGAGATATTTGTTCCGCAAAAAATTAATTTGGCGCTGGTTGGCCCCCATAGAGATAAAAAATTCGAATCACTCTTAAAAGTGTAATTATATGGAGAAAAAATTAAATGTTGATTGGGATTTCTGCCTAAAAATAACGGCGGTTGTTATATTTCTTTATTTCCTATATCTTTTGAAAAATATAATTATTTGGATTGTTTTCGCCATTGTTTTGGCGATGCTTTTTAATTATATTATAAATTTTTTGGAAAAGAAGAAAATTCCGCGAGTTGTCGGAGTTATAATAACTTACTTTGGATTATTTTCCATAGCGGGACTTTTCTTTTATTGGGCGGCTCCTGTTTTTTTAGAGGACTTGAAAATTTTTGCTCGCAATTTGCCGGAATATCTGGGCAAAATTTCTCCGGTGCTTGAAAAAGCGGGCATTAAGTTTCTTTCCCAGCCGGACTCGTTGTTTACCATTTTGCAATCAAATTTAGAAAAAGCTGGCGAAGGATTGGTTAACGCTTTATCGGTGATTTTTGGCGGGATACAAGCCACTCTTTTTATAATATTTTTAGCGTTTTTCCTGTCTTTGGAGAAAGACTTTTTAGAAAAGTTTTTGGCGAATTTTTCGCCGGGAAAGTATAAAAGTTATTTATTCCATTTATTGCCGCGAGCGAAAAAACAGGTTAATTCTTGGTTTATTTCCCGTCTTATCGGAATGTTTTTTGTGGGGCTTTTATGTTTTGTTGTTTTAGAAATTTTGAATGTGGAGTATTCCTTTATATTGGGACTTTTCTTCGGGATAACGGATCTAGTGCCTATAATAGGTCCTATTTTTGGAGGTGTTATTATAGCGATTCTTGTTATGATGGATTCCGTAACCAAAGCGCTTTTTGTGCTGGCCGCTTTAATTGTTATCCAGCAATTAGAAGGCAATGTTTTGTTCCCCATTTTGTTTAAAAAATTTGCCCACCTGCCTCCCGCATTGGTTTTAATAGCTTTGGTGGTGGGCGCTAAACTCTGGGGTTTATTGGGCGCTATTTTGGCTATTCCGCTCGCGGGGATAATATTTGAACTTATAAAAGATTATTTGAATATAAAAAGGAAGAGAAAAGAAAAAGAGTCCCTTCCTTCGGAAGCGTAATTTTTTATGGCAACTCTTTTTATTGTGGCTACTCCCATCGGAAATCTAGGCGACATAACAAAAAGAGCGCTTGAGGTTTTAAGAACCGTTGATATTATTCTTTGCGAAGACACTCGAAACACCAAAAAACTTCTCTATTATTTTAATATACGAACTACCGCTATTTCTTACCACCAGCATTCCGGCTTTGCCAAAACAGCGAAAATTTTGAGCTATTTGAAAACTGGTAAAGATATTGCTCTTGTTTCCGACTCTGGAACTCCGGGGATATCCGACCCCGGCAATAAATTAGTTAGAAAGGTTTCGGAAGAGTTGGGGGATAAAGTTAAAATTGTTCCTATCCCCGGTCCGTCGGCTTTAACGGCTATTGTTAGCGTAGCCGGGTTTCCCGCTGATAAATTTTTGTTTTTGGGTTTCCCGCCGTCTAAAAGAAAACGAAAAAAATTTTTTGAAGAAGTAGCAAAAACAAAAAGCGCTGTTGTGTTTTTTGAGTCCCCGCGACGGATAGAGAAAACCTTAAACGAACTTTCAGAAGGGAGACAGATAGTGGCGGGGAGGGAGATAACCAAAATTCACGAAACTATCTACAGAGGAAAGCCAAGTGAGGTCTTGGAAAAATTAAAGAAAGATAAGATAAAGGGAGAATTTACTATTTTCTTGGCTCCCTTAAAAAAACAAAAGAGCCAAAGCAATGACAAGAGTTAATATGGCTATTTCAAAAGCGACCCCTTTGTTTATCGAAGTTTTTTCCGGGGGGCAATGAATTTTTCTATGGAAATCGCTCAAAGGTTTAATTATTTTATTGGGGAAAAGTAAATGAACTCCCTCTATAATATCCGGCAAAATGGCTAAAAAGCCTCCCGCAAAAATTTTTGGGCTTCCTTGAAAAAGAAAAGACGCTAGTCCCGCTCCGATTAAAAAATCAATTTCAATTTTCCATAATTTAGAAAGAATTTTTTTTCTCGGCAGTTTTCTTAGGTGTTCGTAGTCATAGTGGGGGATAGCGTCAAAGGCGTAATGAGAAATTAAAGCGCCCGCTGCCGCTATCCAAAGGTTGTCTATTGCCGCAAAAAAGAGAGCTCCCGTTAAAAAATGAATTGCCAAAGGCATAGTTTTATAATAAAATATCTTAACATATGGAGGAAAATTTTTACATTACCACGACGCTCCCTTATGTAAACGCCAACCCTCACATTGGTTTTGCCTTGGAGATAATTCAAGCCGACGCTTTGGCTCGTTGGAAGAGAGAGCGAGGGGCGGAGGTTTTTTTTAACACCGGCGCGGACGAGCATGGCTTGAAAATTTATAGAAAAGCCAAAGAAGAAGGCAGAGACATTCAAGAATATTGCGATGAATACGCTCAAAAATTCAATTCTCTAAAAAAAGCCCTAAACCTTTCTTATAATAGTTTTATAAGGACCACGGACAAAAATCATATAATGGCGGCTCAAGAGTTTTGGAGGAGATGCGAGAAAAACGGAGATATTTACAAAAAAAATTATAAAACAAAGTATTGCGTGGGTTGTGAAACGGAACGAACCAATTCCGAACTTGTTGAAGGCAGGTGTCCTTATCATCCCGCTCAAGAGCTGGAAATTATAGAGGAAGAAAACTACTTTTTTAGATATTCTAAATATAGAAATAAATTGCTGGAAATTTACGAAAAAAATTCCGAATTTATTTTACCCAAGAAAAGATTAAAAGAAATAAAGGAATTTACTAAAAGAGGATTGAGGGATTTTAGTATTTCCAGAAAGAAAGAAAAAATGCCGTGGGGAGTTCCTGTTTCGGGAGACGACAGTCAAGTTATCTATGTTTGGTTTGACGCTTTGGTAAATTATATTTCTTGTCTCGGCTGGCCGCAAGAGACGGAGAAATTCAACAAATTTTGGCCCGGGACTCAAGTGGCTGGCAAAGACAATCTTCGTCATCAAACTTCTATGTGGCAGGCGATGCTTTTATCGGCCGAACTTCCTCTTTCCAAACAAATTTTAATTCACGGATTTATAACGGCGGGTGGAAAGAAAATGTCTAAATCTTTGGGAAATGTGGTGGGTCCGATTGAGATAACAGAAAAATACGGAGCGGACGCTCTTCGCCATTTTTTGCTTAGAGAAATTCCCGCCTTTGAAGACGGCGATTTTACGATGGAAAAATTTGAAAAAAGATATAACGCCGATTTAGCCAAAGGACTCGGCAATATCGCGGCGCGGATTTTAACTATGACGGGAAAAAAGAAAGTGAAGCGCAGCGGTAGGGGAGAGATAAAAAATAAAAAGTTAGCCGAAGAAGCGCGAAAAGCGAGGGAAGGAAGAGACAAATATATGGAAACATTTAACTTTTCCAAAGCCATCGGGGAGATTTGGAAGTTGATTTCTTTTTGCGACGGTTTTATAGAGAGAGAAAAACCATGGGAAGAAAAGGATAGTTCTTTGGAAACGCTCTTGGATTTGTCTCTTACTCTCGGGGTGATTTCTGATTTGGTTTTTCCTTTTTTGCCGAAGACGAGCAAGAAAATTCGGAACTTTTTAAGAGACCCGAAGAAAGCGGAAACGCTTTTTCCAAAAATTACTTGAAATAATTAAAAGGGGTATTATAATAAAAATATATGCCTAACCTTTTTAGCTTTTATTTTTTTGGATTTTTCTAAGCCGGGAGGTTGGTTTTAGTTTTAGCAAACAACTCCTCTCGGCGAGGAGTTTTTTAATTGGAACATTAAAAATAAAAAAAGGAGGTATTATGTTTTCCGAGAATCCAGAAGTTATTAAAAGGATTGCTCTCGCCCTTGATAAGGGAGAAAAAGTAAAAGCAGTAGAGATAATCGCGCGCGCGAAAGACAAGCCCGGAACGAAAACTCCCAAAGAGAGCGATAAAGAAAAAACGTCTTAATAAGACGCTTTTATTTTTCCACAATTTTTCCTTGACAAAACCCGAGCAATTTATAAAATAAAAAACAATGAATAGTTTAATGGAAAGAAAAAAAGATATTGTAATTCTAAATCTCGGTCGGTTGAGAAGTTTTCTTTAATTTGAGAGAAAAGAGTTAGAGAAAACTTTTCAGCCAAGGGCTGAGATTTTTTAATTAGTTCTTTGTTGGGTCATTAAAAAAAGGAGAAATTATGAATGCCGACGATTTAGATGTATTTCAAAGTATAGGGGAAATGAGATGCTTGAAAAGAGGCGCCATTCTCCACGATGGGAGTATAGTATTTCCCGTTGAACATGGTTTTCTTTGTTTTGCTTGTGGAATAAAAGCGGACAAGCTCGCCTCAGAGGCAAGAAAGTTAAAAGTAGCCAAAGTAGTTCCGGTGGTTTCTATGAATTTACATTTCTGCGGCGGGGTAACGCCAACGAGGAGGTCGCCATGAATGGAGATAAAGAAGAAAATTTAAGAGAGATGCGGCTGGAAAGAGAGACGAATCTTGTCTTAGAATTAGATAGATTGGTTAATTCTAAAAAAGGTAAGTTTCTCGCGAGAAAATTGTTGGAACGCCTCCCCAGCAACTATTTTTCAAACGCAAGTAGAGAGTAATCTTCTTTACTTGCTTCTGTTCTTTGCGCGTCTCATCGCGGGAAGAACTCTATGCCCCGGTACAATATCGGGGCATTTTTTTATTGCAAAGAGAAAATTACTTTGCTAATGTTAATTTATGTTAATAGATACTCATGCTCACCTAAATTTTTCTAATTTTGATAAAGATAGGGGAGAGATAATAAAAAATTGCTTAAAAAACAATATCTTTTTAATAAATGTTGGTGTTAATTTTTCTTCCTCTCAAGGGGCTATAGAAATCGCCAAAAATTATAAAAAGGGAGTTTACGCTTCCGTTGGAGTTCATCCCGCCGACGCGGGAAAAGGATTTGACGAGCAAAAATTTAACAAACTAACAGAGGATTCCAAAGTAGTAGCGGTGGGGGAACTCGGGCTTGATTATTTTAGAGCAAAAAACAAAGAGGAACAAAAGCGGGTTTTTATAAAACAATTAAATTTTGCCAAAAGCAAAAATCTTTCCGTAATAATCCATACAAGAAACGCCGCTCGTGACACCAAAAAAATATTGTCTAATTTTAATCTGAAAGGAGTAATTCATTGTTTTAGCGGTTCGGTAAAAGATGCGGCGGAGTATATAGAGATGGGATATTTTTTGGGAATAAACGGAATAATATATAAAACAAATATGGAAGAAGCGTTAAAAAAAATTCCGCTTGAAAAAATAATATTAGAAACCGATTGTCCTTTTTTAATCCCGCCCCAAGCCAAAGAAAAATCTGGAGTTAAAAGAAACGAACCCAAATTTGTTAAATTTATTGCCGAAACCCTATCAAACTTAAAAAATATACCATTAGATGCTATTGAACAAAAAACCACCCAAAACGCTCTTGGGTTATTTAAAATATAGAAATTATCTATATAATCCGCTGTGGCTACCTATTGTTATAAATCTAACCTCGTTATCATCTATTCTCTTGTAAATAGCGCGTAAATCTCCAGTTATATTGATACTTCTATAATCATTATATTTACCCCTTAATGGATAATTATTAAGTATCGGATTAAAAGGATTTCTTCTAAATATTTTTAATCTTTCTGATACTTTGCTCCGTTCTTTTATTTGTAAATCTTGATATTTTTTCTTAAAGTTTTTATGTATTATTATGTTCATATTCAAGAGTTGAGATGCTTATCTATATCTTTGTCGGAAGTTAAAACCTTAGAAAAATTTTTATCCCTTTTTATGTCGTATTCTATAGTATCTAATAATTTTTCTAACTCAATAGACATTTGAGGGGCTACACTAAAACTAATTTCCTTATTTTTAATAAGTTGCCTTAAATAAGCGTTAATTACCGCGCTAAGAGATAATCCCAATTCATTGGCGGTTTTTTTTGCCTCCTCTTTTACACTTTTATCTATTTTTATATTTATTGCTGTTTTCATATACCTAAAGTATATACAATAGGATGTTTGATGTCAATACATAATCTTCAAATGTTAAAAAACAAATTGACGATTAAGGTTAAAAAATATAAAATAAGCTAAAATATGGAAGAATACGACCCTCAAAAAATCGAAAAGAAATGGCAAAGTTTTTGGGAGAAAAATAAAACAAACTTTTGCGATTTAACAGAGGAGAAAAAAAACAAATTTTACAATTTAGTAATGTTTTTTTATCCCTCGGGCGCTAAAATTCACATAGGGCATATTTACAACTACACGGGAGCGGATGTTTACGGAAGATATAAACGGCTAAACGGCTTTAATGTTTTTCAGCCGATGGGATATGACGCTTTTGGCTTGCCGGCCGAAAATTACGCCATAAAAACGGGTGTTCATCCCAAAAAAACAACCAAAGAAAATATTGAATTCGGCAAAAAACAATTAAAGTCGGCCGGGCTAATGTTTGATTGGAGCAAAGAAATAAACACTTCTTCCCCGGACTATTACAAATGGACTCAATGGCTTTTTGGGGTTTTATATAAAAAGGGGTTGGCTTACAGAAAAGAATCGCCGGTTAATTGGTGCCCGTCTTGTAAGACTGTTTTGGCTAACGAGCAGGTAAAGGAAGGAAAATGCGAGCGGTGCGAAAGCAAAGTTGTCCAAAAAAACTTAAAGCAGTGGTTTTTTAAGATAACCGCTTACGCCGATAAACTATTGGAAGGTTACGAAAAAATAAATTGGCCGGAAAGAACAATTTTAATGCAAAAAAATTGGATAGGAAAGTCAAGGGGCGCCGAGATAGAATTCCCCATCAAAGAAAATCGGGAGATAATCAAGGTTTTTACAACGCGTCCGGATACTTTGTTCGGAGCAACATTTTTGGTTTTATCTCCCGAACATAGTTTGGTCGCTAAATTACAAGAAAATTGTTTGAACAAAGAGGAAATAGAAAAATATATAGAAAAAGCGAGAGGAAAAACGGAAATGGAGAGAACCGAACAAAGCAAAGAAAAAACCGGAGTGAAAATGGAAGGAATTTTTGCGGTAAACCCGGCCAGCGGAGAAGAAATTCCTGTTTTTGTGGCTGATTATATTTTATTCTCTTACGGAAGCGGCGCCATTATGGCGGTCCCGGCCCATGACAGCCGAGATTGGGATTTTGCCAAAAAATACGGGTTAAAAATTATTCCAGTTATAGAGGGGGGAGATATGGAAAGGGGGGCGTTTGAAGAAACGGAAAATGGCAAAATGATAAACTCCGAAAAATTTAACGGGTTGGAGCCCAAAGATGGTGGAGAAAAAATCGTATCCTTTTTACAAGAGAAAGGAGCGGGCGACTTTGCCGTAAACTACAAATTAAGGGATTGGCTTATTTCGCGCCAAAGATACTGGGGGGCGCCGATTCCGATTGTTTATTGCGACAGGTGCGGAGAAGTTTTGATTCCCAAAAATGACCTGCCGGTGGAACTTCCCGAAATGGACGACTTTACTCCCAAAGAAGACGGGCAGTCGCCTTTGGCAAAGAGCGGAAAATTTATAAACGCGGCTTGTCCTAAATGCGGAGGAAAAGCCAAGAGGAGCTCGGAAACTATGGATACTTTTGTTTGTTCTTCCTGGTATTATTTGAGATTTATAAATCCGGGGTTAAAAGAAGAGCCCTTCAAAAAGGAATTGGCAAAGAAATGGCTTCCCGTTAACCAGTATTGCGGAGGCGCCGAGCACGCTTGCACGCATCTTTTATACGCTCGCTTTATAACGAAAGTTTTATATGACGAGGGACTGATAAATTTTAATGAACCCTTTTCTAAATTAAATCATCAGGGGATGATACTTGCCGAAGATGGAACAAAAATGTCTAAGTCCAAAGGAAATGTGGTTATACCGGACGATTATATTAAAATGTATGGAGCCGATATTTTCAGGGCTTATGTTTTGTTTTTGGCTCCCTTTGAACAGGGAGGGAGATGGGACGCTCAAGGAATTGTGGGAGTGGACAGATTCTTAAAGAAAGTTTGGAAACTTCAAGGAAAAGTTAAGGAAAACGCTCAACCTTCGGATGAACTTAAAATTTTGTTTCACCAAACCGTTAAAAAAACGGGGGATGATATAAAGAATTTTAAGTTTAACACCGCCATTTCCGCTTTAATGATTTTGGCCGGAGAATTTGAAAAACAGAAAGAAATTCCCAAAAATCTTTTTAAGGATTTTATTATTATCCTCTCTCCTTTTGCTCCCCATTTAGCGGAGGAGATGTGGCAAAGAGTTGGAGAGGAGCCCTCTGTTTTTGATTATAATTGGCCTACATTTGACCCGTCCGCCATAGAAACGGAGGAATTAAATATAGTAGTTCAAGTAAACGGGAAAGTAAGGGATAAAATAAAAGTTAAGAGAGGGACGGACGAGGAGGAAATAAAAAAAATCGCTTTGAACTCGGAAAAAATACAAAAATGGCTGGAGGGTAAAGAACCCCAAAAAATTATTATGGTAAAAAATAAACTGGTTAATATAGTTTTATGATAGAAGAAACTGTAGTCGCTCTAAAAAAAGGCGGGGTGGTTGTTTTTCCAACAGACACCGTCTATGGGCTTATTTGTGACGGGAGAAATAAGCAAGCGAAAGAGAGAATTTTCAACATAAAAAAAAGAAGCAAAAGAAAACCTCTTTCTTATTTTTGCCCTTCCATAGAATTTGCCAAAAGTGTTGCGAGGATAACTCCCAAGAAAGAAAAAGAAATAAAAAAGTTTTGGCCCGGGAATTACACTTTTATTTTTCCCAAAAAAGGAGGAAAGGGGACGATTGCCGTGAGGGTTCCCGATTTCCTACCTCTTTCCAAGGTAATGGAAAAGGTTCCGTTTTTAGCCCAAACTTCAGCTAATATATCGGGCGAAAATCCAGGGACTTCGGGGGAGCAAATTTATAAAAGGTTTGAAAAAGAAAAATATAAGCCGGACATTGTGATAAATATGGGAGTTATAAAAAAAGAACCCTCTCATATTTTTGATTTTACGAGAGATAAAATGAAAAAAATAAGGTAATTTATGCCGTTTTTTAATTCATTTTCTTACTTTTTAAGTTATTTTATAAAAAAGCCGGCCAATCAGTTCTTTTTAAGCGTTGCCATAAGAGGTTTTGCGATAGGAATGATTTTTATTTTTGAGCCGATTTACCTATATAACCATTTTAACTCTATTAGTTTAACGCTCTTGTTTTTTGCCGCCGCTCACGGCATCTACGCTCTGTTCGCGTATTTTAGCGGAAAGATAATGGCAAAAATCGGATTTGATTGGTCCATATCTACTTCCCATATTTTTTATCTTTCTTATTTTTTGCTTTTGCTTTTTATAGAAAACAATATTCTTTTTATATTTTTGGCTATTTTAGTTAAGGGGATAGCGATGGCTTTATTCTGGCCTTCTTTTCACACAACCTTTTTAAGGTTTTCTCGGCAGACCAGCAGGGGAGCGGAAGTGGGGAAGAACAGATTTGCTATTTTGGCGCCGTCCATAGCGGCTCCGGCCGTCGGAGGGTGGATTGTGTCGGTATTTGGTTATACCGCCTTGTTTTTAGCGGCGATGGCAACTCTTTTTGTATCCGCTATCCCTCTTTTTATGACAAGAGAACGACTGGAAGTTTACTCCGATTCTTTCACCAAAGCCTGGCGGCGGTTGCTCACCAAAAAGAACCGAAAAAATGTCATTGCTTTTGGAGCGCAATCAATAGAGTTGGGGATAGACGCTTATATTTGGCCAATTTTTATGGCGGTTATTTCTATAACTTACGCTTCTATGGGGGGAATTACTTCTTTTTCCATTCTTTTGTCCGGGCTTTTGGCGATTTATTTCGGGGGAGTGTGCGACACTTCTTACCGCCCCCGCCTTTTAAGCGTTGGGGCGGGGCTCACCGCTATATCTTGGCTCTTAAAATTTTTTGTGGCGAGCCCCTTTTCAGCTCTTTTAGGGCAGTCCATATATAAAATGTCTCGGGTAACGGCGAATGTGCCTTTTCAAACATTTTTTTACGAGAAAGCGGAGAAATTTGGAGAGGAGGGGGATGAATTTATAATCTCCCGCTCCATAATAATGCATCTATCTGAATTTGTTTCTCTTATATTTTTTGCTATTTTATTCGCCCTAACTTCGCACATTCAAATCGCTTTTATTTTTGGAGCCATTTTTTCGCTGGGCTTTGTTTTCTTGGGTAAAATTCCCAAAGTAAAAATAACTCCCTTCGGCGGGGGAGTAAAAGAGGGACTGGAAGAAACAATGGAAGGCAGTTAATTTTTTATAAAGCAATGATTAAAGTCGTCTCCCGTTCCTATGTTTGCGTCTCCTCCTCCGGTAACATAGTGCATTGGGTCTCCGGACCCGCCCTCTAAATTCTCTATGGCAAATCTTTTACTTAGAAGTTCAACAGCCCATTGAGTTTCTAATCTATTTATAGATATACACCATTCTCCCTCGCAGCAGTGAGAAGAATCCCAACCGTAGAAAAAATCTTCGTCTCCATTTTCATCGCAAGGCGCGTCCAATGGGTCGGTAATGATTGTTGATATAAATCCCGAACTGACAAGGTCGTCTTTTATGTAGCTGTCGCAATCCTTGCTTATATGAACTCCTCCCCCGTCTCCTCCTCCGGGGTATTCTCCGAACGCTAAGTTGTATTGTTCCATAGCGTTTATAAAGTCAAAAAGGCCTTGAATTCTTTCAACATCTCTGGCTTTTTTTTGAGCGTTTCCAAAACTTGCCATTATAGTACTTGCTAATATAGAAATAATGGCGATGACTACCAAAAGTTCTATGAGAGTAAATCCTTTTTTGTGATAATTATTCATAATTATTATCACTCTTTGTAATCATCGGGGTAATCTTTGCCTCCGTATCCTTCCGTTGGGCTAATCTCCGTTCCCTTTAGATTCTCTTGCGCTCCCGATTTTATCATAATAAAAATAGAAATAATTATTAAAACTATAACTATTCCAGCCACTAAATATTCAGCTTGTTTTTTGGAAATAGCGCCTCCCGATTTTTCCGATAAAAATTGAGTTATTTTAGAAATAGCCATTTTCCTTTTATGTTTTTATAATTATATTACATAACAGAGAAAAGTAAAAGTCGTGGGGATGGAGGGACTCGAACCCTCACGGAGGGAAACTCCAATGGTTTTTGAGACCATCCTGTCTGCCGATTCCAGCACATCCCCTTTACTTTGAGTTTAACAAGATTTTATTAGTTTTCAATCTTTTTTAGGTTGTTTTTTTATATATTTACACTCTTTATTAGAGCAACGGATTTTGTTATTTTTCTCTACCAGCATTTCCCCGCACTTGGGGCATAATTCTCCCGTGGGTTTATCCCAATACGCCTCATTGCAGTGGGGATAACGGGAGCATCCATAAAAAAGTTTGCCGCGGCGAGTTCTTTTCTCTGTTATTTTTCCTTTTTCGCATTTCGGGCAGGGGATAGATATTTTTGATTCCAAAGAATCCGAATATTTACATTTAGGAAAAGCGGAGCAAGAGTAAAACTTTCCGAATTTTCCCATCCTTATTACAACGGGAGCCCCGCAGCGAGGACATTTTTTATCGGTTTCTTCTATTAATTTTTCTTTGGAAAGTTCCTTTTCTTTCTTTTCCAAATTTTTGGAAAAGGGCTCGTAAAATTCTCTTATAACGCTAACCCAGTTGGCTTTTCCTTCCGCTATTTTGTCTAATTTTTCTTCCATATTGGCGGTAAAGCGGGGCTCGACAACGGCGGAAAAATGCTCGCATAAAATTCTGTTGATTAGTTCGCCGATTTCCGTGGGTTGAAATTTTCTTTGTTTATTTTTTCCCACATAGTTTTTTCTTTGAATGTTATCTAAAATGGGAGCGTAGGTTGAGGGCCTGCCAATGCCTTCTTTTTCTAAAAGTTTTATTAAAGACGCCTCTGAAAATCTGGCCGGCGGTTTGGTTAAATGTTCTTCGGGTTTTATCTCTTTCATAACGGGAGTTTCGTTTTCTATGAGTTCGGGTATTTCTTTTTCCTCAAACTTTACGGGATAAGCGGCTAAAAATCCTTCAAATTTTAATGTTTGTCCGGCGGCTTTTAGGGTATATAGAGAAGCGGGACTTTTTGCTTCTACTTCGGCTGAGACGGAATTAAACAACGCTTCTTTCATTTGAGAAGCGATAAATCTTCTCCAAATTAGGTCGTAGAGTTTTAGTTCTTTCCCTTTCACTTCTTTTTCTAAATTTTTAGCCGTTTTAGAAGGAAGAGACGGCCTTATAGCTTCGTGGGCTTCTTGGGCGCTTTTGGATTTTGTTTTGAATTGTCTTGGATTGGAATAATTTTCTCCGAATTTGTTTTTTATAACCTTGCTTGCTTCGGCTACGCTAAATTTGGATAAATTATAAGAATCGGTTCTGTGATAAGTTATATGCCCTTTTTCGTATAACCTCTGGGACAGAGTCATTGTGGCTTTTGCCGACATATAAAGTTTTTTCCACGCTTCTTGCTGCAGGGCGCTGGTGGTGAAAGGAGGCGGAGAATTTTTTTTGGTCTCTTTTTTTTCCACCCTCTTTATTTTGTAGTCGGAGTTTTTTAATTCGGAGACAATGGCGTCCGTTTCCTTTTTTGTTTTTATCCCGGGACTGGGTAGGGGAGAGTCGTTTATTTGGGTAAGATTTGCTTCAAAATCTCCCTTTTTAGATTTTAAGAGAGTTTTAATAGTCCAGTATTTTTCCGGAACAAATTTTCTTATCTCTTGCTCTCTTTCGGCGATAAATCGCAAAGCCACCGATTGCACTCTTCCGGCCGAGAGACCTCTCGCCACTTTTCTCCAGAGAAACGGGGAAAGTTTGTATCCCACGAGGCGGTCTAAAACTCGGCGAGCTTTTTGCGCTTTCACCAAATTTATATCTATATCCCGGGGGTTTTCAAGCGCTTCTTTTATGGCGTTTTCCGTTATTTCGTGAAAAGCGATTCTTTTGTAGTTTTTATCTTCCCCCAAAATTTTGGTTAAATGCCAGGAAATCGCTTCGCCCTCCCGGTCTTCGTCTGTCGCTAAAATTATTTCTTCGGTTTTTTCCGCTTCCCTTTTTAGCGCTTTGGCTTGTCGGCGGGATTTTTGAGGGATTATATATTGGGGCTCGAAATTGTTGTCCGCGTCTATCCCTAATTTGCTTTTGGGAAGGTCTCTAATGTGCCCGTAAGAAGAGAGTATCTTAAAATCATCGCCGAGAAATTTTTGAATTGTTTTGCTTTTTGTGGGGCTTTCCACCACTACAAGTTTCATATTTAATTTATTTTATAAAAGTAAAATTATCTCCTCCGATATTTTTTATTATTTCTTCCATCTCCATTTCTCCCAAAATTACGGAAACGCGAGAGAACGGAATTCCCGTTTCCTCTATTATTTCTTCCGTGGAATTTTTCCCGGAGATTATTGCCTCCGCCACTTTTCTCTTTTCGGGGTTCGCAAAATCCAATTTTAATTTTTGCGGACCCGTTTTTATTTTCAAAACTTTTAGAATGTCTTGAGGGGACTCCGCCAAAAACGCCCCTTTTTTAATTAAAGAATTGTTTCCGCGAAAGTTTTTGTTATAAGGAGCGCCGGGGATGGCAAAAACTTTTTTGTTTTGTTTAAGTCCGTAGTTGGCGGTAATTAAAGCGCCGGATTTTTGGGGGGATTCAATTATTACAATCGCTTCGGAGGAGGCGGCTATAAGGCGGTTTCTCTCCGGAAAAGTGAATTTTGTTCCTCGCGTTCCCGCGGGGTATTCGGAAACAAGCGCTCCGTTTTTGGCTATTTTAACCGAGAGCTTTAAGTTATCTTTGGGGTAAATAGTTTTATTGTCAAGCCCCGTTCCTAAAATCCCTATTGTTTTCCCGCCCTCCTCCAACGCTCCTTTGTGGGCTTCGGTGTCTATCCCTTTTGCCATTCCGGAAACAACTACGAGCCCGCGGCGGGCAAATTCCCGAGCGAAAGAATAAGCGAATCGCTTCCCCTGAAAAGACGCTTTTCTTGTTCCCACGATGGCGATAATTTTTTTTGGCTTTGTTAAAACAAAAATATTGCCCTTGTAGAAAATTTGCGGGGGAGGATTTTTTATATTCTTAAAACAGACGGGGAAATCTTTTTCGTCCGCTTTTATTTCTTTTATTTCTTCAAAAGAATTAGCCATTGTGATTGAATTGTTTTTCCGCTCCCGCGGGACCAAGTGTTAAAAAAGTTTTTAAGCAAGAACATCCTATTTCCGTCGCTTTGTTAAACTCTTTTTCTCCGGAAAATCCGCTCAAAACAAAACTTTCCCTTTTTATATTTTCCATCCCTTCTTTTTTTATTCCCACCCTTATCCTGTAAAAATCTTTTGTCTTTATCTTTTCTATAACAGAGGAAACGCCGTTGTGACCGGCGGCGCCTCTGTTTTTAGAAACTTTTGCCGAGCCCAGCGGAATGTCTATATCATCGTGGACAATCACAATTTTAGACGGGACTTTTTTATAAAAAGAAAGAGTTTTTTTTACCGCCAACCCGGATTTATTCATAAATGTTTGCGGTTTAACAAGGATTACGGGGGTATTGCCAAAGACGGCTTCGGAAATTTTTGCCTTTAATTTTTTATTTTGAGAAAAAGCGGGGAAATCCTCCGCCCTTGCGAAACGATTTAGCGCTTCAAATCCGATATTATGCCTCGTTTTTTCAAATTTTTTTCCCGGGTTTCCCAGTCCGAAAATTAGCGTCATAATTTTAATTTAGGTTAATTATAACCCGAATTAAAACCATTTCGCAAACAGCGTTCAATTATAAAAGCGCCAAAGATTGTTAGGGGAGTGTCTCTGGCAAATTGCCGGCGAGTCGGGTCTCTGCGTCTCTCTCCCAAAAACCCAACCCGCCAACAATCTGCTTTCGGCGGTTGCCCCCTCTTGGGTGGTTGCTTCCTCGGGCGGTTGCTTAGTCCGACTAAGCAACCGCCCTATAAGTGACAGGGACCCGGTCTCTGGCAAATTGCCGGCGAGTCGGGTCTCTGGTTTTCTGGAGGTTTCTGGCTTTTGGGAGGAAAGAAATAGATTTAGCGAAGGATAAATTAAGAACTCTTGATATTAAATAACTTATATGTTATATAAAAAACATATGAAAGAATATAATAGAATAAAAAAAGAAATTTTAAAAGATAAGGGAGTTAAAAAAGAATACGATGGATTAGAGTCAGAATTTAAATTAGTAGAGAGAATAATCCAAAAGAGAATTAAGATGGGTTTAACTCAAAAGGAGTTGGCGGAAAAAATTGGAACAAAGCAATCCGCGGTTTCTCGTTTAGAGTCCGGAAATTATAATCCAAGTTTTTCTTTTTTGCGAAAAGTTGCCTATGCGTTAGATAGCGATATAAATATTTCCTTACATAACATAAAAAAATAATTTTTTAATCAAACAGGAATTTTGGTTAAGCATTTATGGGCGGTTGCCCCGATGTAATATCGGGGCAACCGCCCGTGATTGATGCTGATTGATGTTGAATGATGTTGAATGATGTTTGAGATGGGGGGAGAACGCTTCTCGCAGTCGCTTTAAGGCGAGCGGCGGTGGCTTTGATTTTTAGCGGTTTCGTGTTATAAATAAATAATATGTCTAAAATACTCTCCAGCGTTATAGAAACACTCAAGATAATAATTTTGGCTCTTTTGATTGTTTTGCCAATCCGCTTTTTTATTTTCCAGCCCTTTGTGGTGAAAGGAGTTTCTATGGAGCCGAATTTTGAAAATGGCGATTATTTAATAATAGACGAAATATCGATGCTAACAAGAGAGCCCAAAAGGGGAGAGGTGGTGGTTTTCAAATATCCCTTTGACGCTTCGGAAAAGTTTATTAAAAGAATTATAGGTCTTCCCGGGGAAACGGTGGAAATAGACGGCTCTGATATACGAATTTTTTTTAAGGGGGAAGAATGGACGCTTAATGAGTCCAATTACTTAAAAGAAGTTCCCAATATGGGAGAAGGAGAATATTCTTTGGGCGAAGAAGAATATTTTGTGTTGGGTGACAATCGTCTTCATTCCTTTGATTCTCGTCGCTGGGGCGGGGTGTCAAAAAATATGATAATCGGCCGGGCTTTTTTGCGGCTCCTGCCCGTTGACAATATCGCCGTTTTTAGTTCGCTTCAATATAATAGCGCTCGCTCTTACGAGGGCGAAAAAATAAAAGGGGAAATAAATTAAAATTTATGAAGTTTCAATCAGCAAGAGGAGTGAGAGATATATTAGAAGGGGAGTGGGCGTATTTTGAAACAATAAAAAAATCCTTCCAAAAAATAGCGGAGTTTTACGACTTTTCGCGAATTGAAATTCCCATTATTGAACCCTTGGAATTATTCAAAAAGGGCACTGGGGAAAATACCGAAATTGTTGAAAAGCAAATGTATAAGCTTAGAACAAAGGGGGGCGATTGGGTGGTTCTCCGCCCGGAGGGAACTCCTTCGGTTGTCCGCGCTTATATGGAAAGGGGGATGCAAGAGATGCCCAAACCGGTAAAACTTTGGTATTTTGGACCCTTTTTTAGATACGAGAGACCTCAATTCGGAAGATTTAGGCAGTTTTATAGTTTCGGGTTAGAATCTATTGGCAGTCCCTCGTGGATTACGGATGCTCAAATAATCCTTATTTCTTATAAAGCCCTTGTTTCGGCGGGAGTAAAAGATTTGGTGGTGGAAATAAACAGTTTGGGAGACGAACATTGCCGTCCTTATTACGAAAAAGCGCTTTTGTTGTTTTTAAGGCAAAAAAGGAATAGTTTTTGCGCTGATTGCAAAGAGAGAATAAGGGGCAATCCTTTAAGAGTTTTAGATTGTAAAAATGAAATTTGCCAATCCGTTATAAGGAGCGGAGCTCCCCAAATTTTGGATTATCTTTGTAAAAAATGCAGCGAACATTTTAAGTTAGTTTTAGAAACTTTGGACGAACTTACCATACCCTACGAACTCAACCCTTATTTAGTGAGAGGGCTTGATTATTACACTAAAACCGTTTTTGAAATTACCCAAAGAAGCGAAGAAGAAAAAATAGCGCTTGGGGGCGGGGGACGATACGACAACCTTGTTTCTCTTTTGGGGGGCAAAGAAGCGCCGGCTTGCGGTTTTGGCTGTGGAGTTGATAGGGTTGCCGAAATACTAAAAAAAACAAAGAAAATTCCCAACAAGAAACAGCCCGCTGTTTTTTTGGCGCAGGTGGGGGACTTGCCAAAAAGAAAAAGTTTATGGATAGCCGAAGAATTGCGAAAAAAGAATATAAAAGTCGCCGAGGGCTTGCATAAAGAATCATTATCATTACAATTAAAGTTAGCGGATGAAAAAGGTGTTTCCTATACTCTTATATTAGGGCAAAAAGAAGCGCTGGCCGAAAAGATTATTTTGCGAAACATGAAAACGGGAAGCCAGAGAACTATACTTATAGAAGATATAGCCGAAGAAGTTAAAAAGAAAATAAAAGGTTAGAATTAATATATGGATTGTCTTTTTTGTAAAATAATAAAAGAGAGGGACGCCGACATTGTTTACGAAAACGAGAAAACCCTCGCTTTCAAAGACATAAATCCCAAAGCGCCCATTCATTATCTTATAGTTCCCAAGGAGCATATTGCCTCCATTACTTCTCCCGGAGCGGAAGAGGCGGCGAAGGAACTTATATTATCCGCCAAGAACATTGCTTCTCGGGACGAAATTAAGGGCTACAAGTTGGCTTTTAATGTGGGCAGAGAAGGGGGGCAGGAAGTAGACCATTTGCATCTTCATTTTTTAGCAAAATAAACTTATGCCGTTAAAAGTAGAAAAAAAACCAAGAGAAAATTCCCAAACTTTAATTCAACGCTTCAGTCAAAAAGTAAAAAGAAGCGGTCTTTTGCTGGAAGCGAGGAAAAAGATGTTTTTGCGAAAACCGCAAAGCAAAAAAATGAAAAAGAGAGCGGCTATCAGGAGAGAAAAGAAAAAACAAGAATTTCAAAGAAAGAAGAAATTGGGAGAAATTTAATTTTTTATGAAACCCTTTTTTATCAAGGCGGAAAATTTTACTGATTATTCCATAAATCTAAATTTGATAAAAACGGCGGTTCAAAAAACATTAAAAAGCCAAAGAAAAGAAGGGAAGGTAAAAATTTTTTTTGTTTCCCCGCAAGAAATTAAGCGGGTGAATAAAAAATATAGAGGAGAAAACGCTCCTACGGATGTTCTCTCCTTTGGAGAAATTGACGCTTCCGCCGCGTTCCCGAATAAAGAGGAAAAAAATTTGGGAGAAATTTTAATATGCCCCGAACAAGCGTCTCGGTCGGAGGCGGGAGAAAAAAATTTGGAAAGGGAGTTGGCGAATTTAGCTGTTCACGGGATGCTCCACATTTTGGGTTACTCCCACAAGAGAGAAAAAGAAAGAAAGGAAATGCTGCGTTTTCAAAAAAGTATTTTGGAAGATATATTATAAATTTTCTATGAAAAAATATTTTTCGGCAATAGATATAGGAACTCAAACAATTAAATTTTTACTTGCCTCCAAAGAAGGTAAAGATTCTAAACTAAAAATAATTGCCCAAGAAGAAGTTCCTTCTCTAGGAGTAAAAAAAGGGAAAGTGGATAAAGTTAAAAAAACGGCCGAAAATCTGGTAGCGTTAAAGAAGAAAGTGGAAGAAAAACATAAAATAAAACTAAAATCTTCCATTTTCTCCTTAAACGGAAATCATCTCTACGGGCTGAAAAGTCAAGGGATTGTTTCCGTTTCGCGAGCCGACCAAAAAATATCTCGCGAAGACATGGAAAGAGCGTTGGAGGCCTCGCAAGCGGTAAATCTAAAATCTAAAATACAAAAAGTTTGGGAAATAATTTCTCAAGAATATGTGATAGACGGGCAAGGAGAAATAAAGGACCCGGTGGGACTGGAGGGCGTGAGATTGGAAGTTAAAGCGCTTCTTATTTGTCTTTCCACTCCCATTTTAGATAATTTAGAAGAAGCGGTCGCAGAAGCGGACATAACCGCCGAGAAAATAATTCCTTCCGTAATGGCTGTGGGAAAAAGTGTTTTGGATTCTCAACAAATGGAAGTAGGAGCGGTGGCAGTGGATTTGGGAGCGGGAGCCACGATTGTGTCGGTGTATTATAACGATAATTTGGTGGATTTTCAGGTGATACCTTCCGGCTCGGGGAGTATTACCAACGATATAGCGATTTGTTTGCGGACGGATATATCCACGGCGGAAGATATAAAAAAACAATACGCTTCTTTGTCCGGCGGCGGAAAGCGAAAAAGAAAAAAAGACAGAATAGAAATTCCGGAAAAAGAAATTTCCGCTCCTCTTCCCTATATACAACAAATTGTTGAAGCGAGATATAACGAGATATTTCTTGAAATTAAAAAACTCTTAAAACGAAGCGGCAAAGAGCAAAGTTTCCCCGGCGGAGTTGTTTTAACCGGAGGAGGGAGCGTTGTCCCCGGCATAGTTGATTTTGCCAAAAAGAAATTCGAACTTCCTTCTTATCGGGCGGGAGTTAAAAATGTAGAAGGAGTGAGCGACCCTCGTTTTTCTCTTTGCGCCGGAACGCTTTTAAGAAGTATGGAAAAAGAAGAAATGCTCGGGGAGAAAGGCGACAGGAAATTGGTAGAAATAATCAAAAAAATCGCAAAAATGTTTAGTCCTTAATTTTATGAGTAAACCTTTAGATATTAAAGTAATGGGACTCGGCGGGGCTGGATGTAATATCGTTTCTCGTCTCCCCAAAAATAATTTTTCGCGAACGGGTTTTTTCGTAGCGAATACGGACGCTCAATCATTAAATCAAGTTAGAGCCGTGAATAAAATTTTGCTGGGAGAAAAAATTACCGGAGGAATAGGAGCGGGAATGAATGTTCCTCTTGGCGAAAAAGCCGCCATAGAAAGCGAAGAAAAAATAAAAAAATCTCTGGAAGGGGCCGAGATTGTTTTTTTGGTCGCCGGTATGGGCGGAGGGTCCGGAACTCCGGGAATATCGGTAGCCGCCAAAAAAGCCAAAGAATTGGGAATCCTAACAATAGCCATAGTTACTATGCCTTTTTCTTTTGAGGGGGCGGCGAGAAAAAAAATAGCCCGAAAAGGGCTTTTGTCCTTAAAAGAAAATTGCGACGCTTATCTTATAATTGAAAATGATAAAATTTTAGAAGTTTCCTCCAACGAGGTTTCTTTGGAGCGGGCGTTTTCTATGGTTGACGAATGTCTTGTAAAAGCGATGGAAGGAATTCAAAATCTTCTCGTTTCTTCGGGCATAATCAGTGTTGATTTCGCCGATTTGGAAGAAGTTATTAAAAATTCGGGGAGAGCGTTTATGGGCATAGGAAGGGCGCAAGGCGAGCAAAGAGCGCTCTCGGCGGCTTCTCGGGTTTTTCAGTCCTCTCTTTTGGGGGACGCTCCCCAAAAAGCCAAAGGGATTTTGTTTAATGTTGGAGGCAGGGGAGTAACTCTTTCG
This sequence comes from uncultured Candidatus Saccharibacteria bacterium, assembly GCA_964651635.1. Lineage (GTDB taxonomy): Bacteria > Patescibacteriota > Minisyncoccia > Minisyncoccales > CG1-02-41-26 > CAZYWT01. Next base: position 31,411 of record CAZYWT010000001.1, read on the forward strand.
GAAATAAATCAGGTTGCCGGTTATATAAAAAAAATGGCAAACCAAAAAACCAAGATAATTTTTGGAGTTTCCGAAAACGGCAAAACGGAAAAGGGAGAGTTAGAAGTTACTCTTATAGCCACGGGGATAGAGTAAAACGAGTTGTGGAAAAACAAAGAACTTGCTCCTCGTTTTTTAGTTGGTAAAATATAAGCGCGGTAATCTTAACCCCGAAAAGCGGCGAGTAAAAATTAAAAGTTATTAAAAGTTAGATTTTATTTTTATGACAAGCAAAATAAAGAAAATCAGAAAAAGAAGCGGAGAACAGGTTGATTTTAATCCTGCAAAAATTGAAAATGCTGTAAGAAAAGCGATGGAAGCGGTGGGAGGAGAAGGAAATCTTGAAAAGGAACCGGAAAAGATAACGACAAGGGTAATAAAAGAATTAGAAAAAAAATTTTCGGGCAATAAAATTCCCGGCATAGAAGAGATTCAAGACAAAGTAGAAGAATCCTTAATTTTAAGCGATTTGCCGAAGACGGCAAAATCCTATATTTTATACAGAAAAGAAAGGGAATCTGTCCGCGAAAAACAGCGTGAAACTCCGGAAAAGGTAAAAAATTTGGCAAAACAAAGCAAAAAATACTTTCGCAACTCTCTGGGAGAGTTTATTTATTATAGAACATATTCCCGCTGGGTAGAGGAAGAGGGACGCAGAGAAACTTGGATAGAAAGTGTAAAAAGATATATCGATTTTATGAGAGAAAATTTGGGAGACAAATTATCCGAAGAAGAATACAAAAAGTGCGAGGATTTTATTCTTAATCAAAAAGCAATGCCTTCTATGCGTCTTATGTGGTCGGCGGGAAAAGCGGCTCGTAAAAATAATGTCTGCGCTTATAATTGTTCCTATATCGCCCCCTCTAAAATTACTGATTTTGCCGAAATTATGTTTCTTTTAATGTCGGGCAGCGGAGTGGGATTTTCCGCGGAAAGTCAAAATGTTCAAGAACTTCCCATAATAAAAAAACAAACGGGCAAGAAAAAGAAAACCCATATAATTCACGATTCCAAAGAGGGTTGGGGAGACGCCATAACACTGGGCTTGAAAACTTGGTATTCGGGAGAAGATATAGATTTTGATTTTTTCTTGCTTCGGTCGGCCGGAGCGCGGCTTAAAACGATGGGGGGCAGAAGTTCCGGTCCCGAACCTCTAAAACATTTTCTCTCTTTCGCCAGAGAAAAGATAATTAACAATCAAGGGCGGCGATTATCAAATTTGGATGTCCACGATATTGTTTGTAAAATAGGGGAGATTGTTGTTTCGGGGGGAGTTAGAAGAAGCGCTTTAATCTCTCTTTCCGACTTGGACGACGACAATATAAGAGACGCCAAAAAGGGTCAATTTTTTTTGAATTATCCTCACAGGTCAATGGCTAACAATTCGGCCGCTTACAATGAAAAACCCGCCTCGCGGCAATTTATGGAAGAATGGCTCGCGCTCGCCAAAAGCGGTTCGGGCGAAAGGGGAATTTTTAATCGGGGTTCCTTGCGAAGACAAATGCCTCCGAGGCGGTGGGAAAAATTCAAAAAATATTATCACACTTGCGGCTCTAATCCTTGCGGAGAAATAATTTTAAGAAGCAAGTCGTTTTGCAATCTTACGGAAGTGGTGGCGAGAGACGGCGACACGGAAGATGCCCTTATGGAAAAAGTTAAAATTGCCGCTATTTTGGGAACTTATCAAGCTACTCTCACGAATTTTCCTTATATCTCAAAGGATTGGAAAAAGAATTGCGAGGAAGAGCGGCTTCTGGGTGTTTCTGTTACTGGGCAATGGGATTGTCCCGCGGTTAGAAATTCGGTCGTTTTCAAAAGATTAAAAGAAAAAGTAATTAGAGTAAACGAGGAATACGCCAAAAGATTCGGGATAAATTCTTCTTTGTCGGTTACTTGCGTAAAGCCCTCGGGAACAGTTTCTCAACTTGTCGATTCTTCTTCCGGGATGCATACAAGATTTGCTCCTTATTATTTGAGGCGAGTGAGGATTTCCGGAAGCGACCCGTTGTTTAAGATGATGAAAGACCAAAAAGTCCCTTATTATCCGGAGGTTGGGCAAACGGAAGAAAATGCTACTACCTTTGTCTTGGAATTTCCCGTGGCTTCTCCAAAAAATTCCGTTTATAAAAACGACTTATCAGCGCTGGAGCAGTTAAAATATTGGAGGATTGTTAAAGAAAACTTTACCGAGCACAATCCTTCCACCACTATATCTATCGGTCCCAATGAATGGATAAAAGCGGAGAACTGGGTTTATAACAACTGGGACATAGTTGGAGGGCTTTCTTTCCTCCCTCGTTCCGACCATATTTATCGTCTTGCTCCCTACGAAGAAATAAGCGAGGAAGAATATAATAAAATAAAAAGCAAAATGGAGGATATTGATTTTTCTCAAATTCTTATTTACGAGAAAGAGGACGAAACAACGGGAGCGAAATCTATGGCTTGCGAAAGCGCTGTGTGTGAACTCAAATCTAATTAGTTATGCTCTATCTTTTAACGGGCAACGGAAAAGGGAAAACCACTTCGGCTATAGGAATGGGAGTAAGAACGGTCGGAGCGGGCAAAAAGGTTTTAATGATTCAATTTCTAAAATCCGGCAATTCTTCGGAAATCGGCGTCTTGAAAAAACTAGATAATTTTTTTATTTTTTCTTTTGGAGGAGAAGAATTTATCCCGCTTCAAAAAAATAATTCTCCTAAAACAAAAATGCTTTTGGAAAGAGAGAGGGAAGCGGCCCAAAAAGGGATGGAATTGTTCAAAAAATGGATAAAAGAGGGGAGAGCGGATTTTTATATTTTAGACGAAGTCAATTTAGCCATTAAGTTTGGGTTGATAAAAGAAAAGGAACTTCTTTCTTTTTTGAAAAAATATAAAAAAAATTTTCATATAGTTTTAACGGGGCGAAACGCTCCCGAAAAATTTTATAAAATTTGCGACCTTGTTTCTGTTATAAAGGGAAAGAAGCATCCTTACAGGCAAGGGATAAAAGCCGAAAAGGGGATAGAGTTTTAATTATGCTGGCAATGTTTTTGGGGGCTGTCGATATTTTCGCCGCGGCTTTGGCTTTATCTTTTCCTATGGAAATAGAAGTGGCTTTCTGGCTCAAAGTTGCTATTCCCTTGCTTTTGTTTTTTAAGGCGCTTCCTTTTTCGGTAAATGGCGATATAATAAGCGTAGTAGATATCTTTTTGTCCCTTCTTTTAATATCGGCAATATTTTTTTGGAGTTTGCCGAGCGAGATTTTTTACGCGGCGGCGCTCTTTTTAGGGCTCAAGGGATTTCTTAGTTTTTTATAAAAATATGAGAATAGGGGGAATACAAAGTTTTAGTTTAGTTGATTATCCCGGCAAGGACTCTTGCGTAATTTTTATGGCCGGATGTAATTATCGTTGCCCGTATTGTAATGCGGCCGAGTTTGTTTTGCCCGAGGAAATTAAAAAACACCAAGAAGTTTCCTTAAAGCGGTTGTTTAAGTTTTTAAGGAAACAAAAAAGAGCCGAAGCGGTTTGTATAAGCGGGGGAGAACCCACAATTTTTGAGAATTTGCCCCTTTTATGCCGCGAACTCAAAACTATGGATTATCTGGTAAAAATAGACACAAACGGCTCTAACCCCGAAATGTTAAAAAAATTAATAGACGCAGAACTGGTTGATTATATAAGCGTGGACATTAAAGCTCCCAAAGAAAAATATCCCCTCGCTGTCGGGATAGATTGTTCTCCTTATTATATGCTTGCCAAAATAGAGGAAAGCGTTGATTTGGCGAGAACAAGAGGAGTGGATTATGAATTTTCCACCACGCTTGTTCCCCGGCTCTTAAAGAAAAAAGATATTCTAAATATCGCTCGCTGGATTTCTCCCGCCAAACGGTGGGTTCTCCGAGAGTTTGAATCGGAGAAAACTCTCGTTCCAAATAAAAAAAGAAATAGAAATTATAGCCGAGAAGATATCTTAATTTTGCGAGAAAAATTGCTTCCGTTTTTTGAAGAAATTATCGTAAGATGAATCGTTCCAATTTGTTTCTTTATTTTTTCATATTTTTTATTGTCGGGGTTTTTTGTATTTCTTTTTTTAGCGTAGCGACGGGGATTTTTCTTGAGATTTTGTTTATATCGGCGGCATTTTTAGTTATCTCTTTTGTTCTAAAAGATAGAGATAAAAAAAGAAAAACCCTTATTTTTTCTCTTTGTCTTATATTTTTGGCGCTCGGGATATTAAGAGGGGCTTTCGCGGGATTGCCAAAAGAAAGCGAAACGCTCGCCAAAGAGGATGAGTCGTTTGTTTTTGGAAATTTTAGAGACAAATTAAAAGAAAAAGTTAGTGAACGATTCTCTCCGCCCTATTCCTATATAGTGGGGGCTTTGGCGCTGGGAGATAAAAAAGCGATAGATAAAACTTGGCGAAATAAATTTGCTCGGGCTGGACTTTTACATCTTTTATGTATATCGGGAACTCATATAATTATTTTGGCGATGATATTTTTCAAAATGGGGGAAGTTCTGAAAATAAGAAGAGGGAAAGCGATTGCGATAACCCTCTTTTTTATTTGGTTTTTTATATTTTTTACGGGCGCGCAAAATTCCGCCGTTCGGGCGGGGATAATGGGTTCTTTATATTTTTTGGCGATGAGTTTTGGCAGGCCGGGAGCGTCTTTTCGTCCATTGGTCTTGGCGGCCGGGGTTATGTTGGCGGCCAGCCCCGCTCTTTTAAGATATTCTCCGGGATTTCAACTTTCTTTTTTCGCTGTGGCGGGAATTATTGTTCTTTGCCCTGTTTTTAACAAGTTGTTTAAGAAATTAAAAAGAGCGGGATTTCTTTTATCTTTAACATTTTCGGCTCAAATTTTTGTGGCGCCTCTCCTTTTTTATTATTTTGGAGAAATTTCTTTAATAGCCCCGCTCACAAATATTTTAATTGTTCCTTTTCTTCCCGTTGTGATGATTTTAAGTTTTTTGTTTGTAATTTTAGCCGCCCTTTCTTGGGTTGGGGGAACGCTGGCTTCCTTTTTATTGCTTCCTTTTTTGTTCTATATTGTTAAAGTGGTAAATTTATTCTCTGCTTGGAAAATCTCCGTTTTATTTGTTAATTTTTCCTCGGTTGCTTTTGTTCTCTTGCTGGCAACACTTTTTATCGCTTCGTTTTTTATAATTTATCGACGACAAAGACCTTTCAAACTTTCCTCGAACTAAAACAAACAAAAAACAAAAAACAAAAAACAAAAAACAAAAAAAGGGCAGTTGCTTCCTCTGAGGAAGCAACTGCCTAAAACAAGCAAATAAACAAGTAAAATGGGGCAACCAGAGGTCGGGTCTCTGG
>CAZYWT010000001.1:36868-61920 GCA_964651635.1 uncultured Candidatus Saccharibacteria bacterium
CAAATCGTCAGAGGTCGGGTCTCTGGCAAATCGTCAGAGGTCGGGTCTCTGGCAAATCGTCAGAGGTCGGGTCTCTGGCAATTTTTGGTTATAGAGATGCGGGGCGTTGAGATTGGGCTAAATTTTGTTATAATAGAATTACAAAGAGAAAAAATGAGAGAACGAGGAAAAGAGATATTAAACAAAGATATAAGAGAGATATTAGGCGATATATATAAAAACAAAGAAAGAAAGCGAAAAAAAACGCCCTGGTTTTTAATTGCAATTTTAGTTCTAATTTCCTCCTTTTTAGGGGCTTATTTCGGCGATTTAGTTCGCTTTCGAGCGGAGGATAATTTCTTTGGACTGCGAAATTATTTTTCCGTGGAGGAAAAAAAAGAAGAACGAGAAGGGAGAGCCGTTCCCGAAGGATACGAAGTGGAGATGAAGGAAAGTTACGAAAAACAAATTATAGAAGTGGTGGAAAAATCTATTCCTTCGGTTGTGAGCATTATTATAACGAAGGAAGTCCCTGTTTATGAGAAACAGAACATAAATCCCTTTGAAGGATTTGAGGATTTCTTTGGCGGCGGAGTTCCTTTTGAATTTAATATCCCAGAATTAAAGCAAAAAGGAACCGAAAAGAAAAAAATAGGCGGAGGCACCGGTTTTATTGTTTCCAAAGAAGGACTTATTCTTACCAATAAGCATGTGGTGGCAAACAACGACGCCAACTTTACCGTTGTTACCAGCGAAGGAGAGAGATTTGAAGCGAAAGTATTGGCTCGCGACCCCTTTCAGGACCTCGCCATATTACAGACAATTGCCAAAGACGGAAGAGAGTTTCCCAATATAAACCTTGGCGATTCCGATAATCTTAAAATCGGTCAAACAGCCATAGCCATTGGAAACGCCTTGGGAGAATTCAGAAATACGGTTTCTGTTGGAGTAATTTCCGGGCTTGGCAGACAGATTGTGGCGACCGGCGGGGGAGTGGTGGAAACTTTGGAGGGAGTTATTCAAACGGACGCCGCCATAAATCAGGGCAATTCCGGCGGACCGCTTCTGAATCTAAAAGGAGAAGTGATAGGTATAAATGTGGCGGTGGCTCAACAGGCTCAAGGAATCGGTTTTTCAATTCCCATAAACAGAGCCAAAAGAGATATAGAACAGGTCTCCCAGACGGGAAAAATTGTGTATCCATTTTTGGGAGTTCGCTATGTTTTAATTACTCCCGAAGTTCAAGAAGAAAGGGGGTTGAAAGTGGGATATGGAGCGTTGCTTGTGGGCGGAGACGCGGGAGAGTCGGCGGTAATAGAGAACTCGGCGGCCGATAATGCGGGATTAAAAGAGGAAGATATAATTTTAGAGGTAAACAAAGAAAAAATAACAAAGGAAAGAAGTTTGTCTCATATTGTGAGAAAATACGAGCCGGGAGAGAAAATTGACTTGCTCGTTTTAAGAAACGGCAATTTTCTCAACCTTGTTGCCGAGTTGGGGGAGAAAACGAGCGAAGAATAATCCTTTCCATCATTTGATTATCGGTGTTCCCGAAAATTCCTTGAAAATTGCGTTTTTATTATTATAATCAAAATTGTTAAGTAAATAATAAAATAATAATTATGTCATTTATGCAAGGGGGTGATTTCACCCAAAAATCACAAGAAGCAATGATGAAAGCGCAAAGAATTGCCCGCAATGAAGGGCAAAATCAAGTTGACGCGGTTCATTTGCTACTTAGTTTGTTAGAGCAAGATGAAAGTATTGTGTTGTCTGTTTTAAGGAACTTAAATACGGACATAGAAGACCTAAAGTCCAAAACAAGAGAAGCAATCAAGAGAATGCCCGGAATTGGAAGAGCGGCCAGCTCTGCCGAACAATTTTATCTAACTCAAGATTTGGGCGGGGCGATAGAAGGGGCTCGGCAAGAGGCTATGGGGATGGAAGATGAATTTATTTCCATAGAACATTTATTTTTATCTTTAATTCATTCTCCCGGCAGAGCGCAAGATATTTTATTGAAAGCGAAAACAAGGGATGGGCAAAAGAATTTTATTTCCAAAGAAAAAATTCTAAACGCTCTAAAAAATATAAGAGGAAAAGAAAAGATAACCGACCCCAACCCGGAATCCAAATATGAAGCAATCAAAAAATATACCAACAATCTAACAGAGATGGCAAAAAAGGGAAACCTCGACCCAGTCATAGGCAGAGACGCGGAGATAAGAAGGATTATGCAAGTTCTCTCTCGGAGAACAAAAAACAACCCGGTTCTTATAGGAGAGGCCGGAGTGGGGAAGACAGCCATAGCGGAGGGGCTCGCCAAGAAAATCGCCGGGCTTGATATTCCCGAAAGTTTGCGGGGGAAAGAAATTATTTCTCTTGATTTAGGGTCTCTTATAGCCGGAACTAAATATAGGGGAGAATTTGAGTCCCGCGTAAAGGCGCTTCTTAAAGAATTAAAAAGGGCTGAAGAACGCTATATTCTCTTTATAGACGAAGTCCACACTCTTATTGGCGCCGGAGCCGCCGAAGGAGCGGTGGACGCTTCCAACCTCTTAAAGCCGGCCCTCGCCAGAGGAGAGTTGAGGGCGATTGGGGCTACAACCTTGAAAGAATACCAAAAATACATAGAAAATGACACGGCGCTCGAGAGAAGATTTCAACCCATCTATGTTGCCGAACCTTCCGTTGCCGACACAATCTCTATTTTAAGAGGGATAAAGGAAAAATACGCGCTTCATCACGGAGTAAAAATTAAGGACTCCGCCCTAAGGGCGGCGGCGGAACTTTCCAGCAAGTATATAAACGACCGCTTTTTGCCCGATAAAGCGGTGGACTTAATGGACGAAGCGGCCTCCGCTCTTCGATTGGAGATAGAATCCGAGCCGAGCGAGTTGGAACAGTTAAGAGACGAAATTACAAAATTAGAAATAGAAAAACAAGCGCTAAAAAAGGAAAAAGAAGAGAAAGGAGCGGAAAAACGACTAAAAGCGATAGAGAGAAGTTTGGCGGACCTAAACGAAAAAGCCAAAAACTTGAAAGTTCGTTGGAATTCCGAAAAAAATCTTATAACCGAAATAAAAGACAAAAAGAAAGAGATAGACAACCTTCAATTTCAAATAGAAGTGGCGCAAAGAGAAGCCGACCTTCAAAAAGTTGCCGAACTAAAATATGGCAAAATTCCCGAACTCAAGAAAGAACTTTCCAAAGCCGAGAAAAAACTAAAAACGGTGCAAAACAAAAACAATGTATTAAACGAAGAAGTTGCCGAAGAAGCGGTGGCGCAAGTAGTTTCTAAATGGACGGGAATTCCGGTGGTTAAATTGATGCAAGCGGAAGTGGAAAAATTGGAAAAGATGGAAAATATATTGTCTAAAAGAGTGGTAGGGCAGGAACAAGCGATAAAGGCGGTTTCCAACGCTATAAGAAGAGGCAGAGCCGGCATAGCCGAGGAAGACAGGCCAATGGGGGTTTTCCTCTTTTTGGGTCCGACCGGAGTGGGAAAAACAGAAACGGCTCGCGCTTTGGCGAATTTCTTGTTCGGAGAAGAAAAGGCGTTAGTGCGGCTTGATATGTCCGAATATATGGAAAAATACAGCGCCTCTAAAATGATTGGCTCTTCCCCGGGATATGTTGGCTACGAAGAGGGAGGACAGCTCACCGACAGAATAAGACGCAGACCATACAGCGTGGTTCTTTTGGACGAAATAGAGAAAGCCCATCCCGATGTCTTTAATTTATTGTTACAGATATTCGAGGACGGACGATTGACGGATTCAAAAGGCAGAACGGCTTCGTTTAAGAACTGCGTAATAATTATGACTTCCAATGTAGGTTCGGAATATATACATAGAATGCAGCCAATTGGCTTTTACAGCAAAGAAGAAGAGAATAAAGAAAATCTAAAAGAAAAAGTACAAGACGAACTCAAAGAATCGTTTAAGCCGGAATTTTTGAATCGCATAGACGAGACAGTTATCTTTAACTATCTTAGAAAAAAAGAAATTAACGAAATTGTGGATTTGGAACTGGAAAAAGTGAAAAAAAGATTAAAATCTAAGGACATAAAAATATCTTTTTCTAAAAAAGTGAAAGAAAGGGTGGCGGAAAAGGGCTTTGACCCCAATCTTGGAGCCAGGCCCTTAAAGAGGATTATTCAAAATCTTATTTTGGACTCTCTGGCGCTCAAACTAATTTCTTCCGAAATTAAAGAAGGAGAGTCGGTCAGAGTGGAGTGGGGTAAAAACGGCATTGTTTTTAAGACAAGTTCCGCCTCTCAAAAACTTGAAACCGCCGCCATCTCTTGACTTTGAAGGGGGGATATGATAAGATAACGATTGTGAGGACGAAAAACTCTAATGTCTAACAAAAGACCTTGGCTCCCCCCAAGGTCTTTTGTTTTTTTATTTTTTATGTATATAATGTAAATGGGCTGGGCGTCCTCACAAATGACATTAGGAGGTAAAAACTCCCAGCCCTTTTTTGGATTTTAATGTTTAATGATAAAAGAAAATATCGATTTGAAAAAATATACCACCTTTAAGGTGGGGGGCGGAGCGAGATATTTTGCTCGGGTTAAAAGAGAGGAAGAAATTCCAACCCTTGTTGATTGGGCTTGCAAAAGGAGAGTTCCCGTTTTTGTGTTGGGCGGAGGAAGCAATATTGTGTTTTCCGACAAAGGATTTAATGGGTTGGTTATCAAGATGGATAATTCCGACATAGCGTCCGAAAATCCCGATATTTACAGGGCGGGGGCCGGGGTAAGTTTGCGAAACCTGTTGGGCTATTGCGCGGAGAAGGGGGCGAGTGGAATGGAATGGACGGCCGGGATACCGGGAACTTTGGGGGGCGCTATTAGAGGAAACGCTAAAGCGTTGGGAAATTCTATGGCTCAGTTTATTGTAGACGCGAGATATTTTGACATGAAAAAGAGGAGTTTCGGGAAGTTGAGCAATAAAGAGTGCGAGTTTGGCGAGAAAACAAGCGTTTTTAAGAAAAATAAAAATTTTATTATCACCTCTGCTTCTCTGCGACTTACAAAAGATAAAAAGACGAAAATAAAAGAAAGAGTGGAGAAAAATCTCGCTTATAGAAAAAATAATCATCCGGTCGGAGCGTCGGCGGGGTGTATGTTTATAAATCCAAAAAGAGGTCCTTCGGCCGCTTTTTTAATAGAGCAATCCGGGTTTAAGGGACGCAAAATCGGGGGAGCGGAGGTTTCTCCAATTCACGCCAACTTTATAATGAATGTTGGCGGCGCCTCTTCGGAAGATGTCCTTAATCTTGCGGGGAAAATAAAAGAAAAAGTTCAAAAAAATTTTGGCGTCACTCTAAAAGAAGAGCCGGATATGGAAATTTAATTATTATGAGTTTTATAGAAAAAATTTTGGGAGACCCCGATAAAAAATATCTAAAAAGCAAAGAAAAAATTCTCCGAGAAGTAGATTTATTGGAGGAGAAATTTGCCAAACTCGGGGACGAAGAAATTAAAAAAACAGTTGACGATTTGAGGGAGGAGGTTCAAAAAGGAGTGGAAAGCGAGAAAGTTTTGCCGCGGGCTTTTGCTTTGGTAAGGGAAGCAGCCAAGAGAACTTTGGGGCAAAGGCATTTTCCCGTTCAAATTTTAGGGGGGATAACTTTACATGAAGGAAATATCGCCGAAATGAAAACGGGAGAAGGAAAAACGCTCGCCTCCACTTTGGCGGTGTTTCTAAATTTATTAGGGGGGAGGGGAGTTCATATCGTGACCGTAAACGATTATTTGGCAAAAAGAGACGCGGTTTGGATGGGGCAAATTTATTACGCTCTTGGAGCGTCGGTTGCTTGTATAACTCATAACTCTTCTTTTATTTACGACCCGGAATTTTTATCCGAGAAAGACGACCGAGAAAGAGACAGAACCGGGTATTTTAAAGTTAAAGAAGATTATCTAAAACCTTGCGAGAGGAAAGAAGCTTACGGGGCGGACATAACTTACGGGACCAACAACGAGTTTGGTTTTGATTTTCTCCGCGACAATCTTGTTTACAGAAAAGAAGATAAAGTCCAGAGAGGATTTAATTACGCGATAGTGGACGAAATTGACTCTGTTTTAATAGACGAAGCGAGAACTCCCCTTATAATATCTCGCCCCGAAGATGAATCTTCAAGTATGTATAGGGACTTTTCTCGGATTATTCCTCAACTTAAAGAAAACTCGGATTATAATGTAGACGAAAAATTAAAAGCCGCCACCCTCACTGAAGAGGGTGTAAAAAAAGTGGAGAATATATTGGGGTTGGATAATATATATGAAGAAAGGGGGATAAAATACCTCCATTATTTAGAGCAATCATTGAGGGCTCACACTCTTTTTCAAAAAGACAGGGATTATGTGGTAAGAAACGGGCAGATTGTGATTGTGGACGAGTTTACGGGACGGCTTATGCCGGGCAGAAGATGGTCGGGAGGGCTTCATCAAGCCATAGAAGCAAAAGAAGGAGTAAATATAAATCCGGAATCAAAAACTCTCGCTTCCATTACTTTTCAAAACTTTTTTAGAAAATACAAAAAACTTGCCGGGATGACCGGCACGGCAAAAACTGCCGAAGAAGAGTTTCAGAAAGTTTACGGAATGAATGTGGTGGCAATTCCCACCAACAAACCGCTTATAAGAAAGGATATGTCCGACAAGATATTTAAGACCGAAATGGGAAAATTTAAGGCGCTGGTTAAAGAAACGAAGGAAAAAAACGAAAAAGGACAGCCAGTTTTAATCGGCACTTCTTCAATAGAGAAAAACGAAATTTTAGACAAAATGCTTCGGAGAGAAGGAATAAACACAGCGGTGTTAAACGCTAAAAAACATGAAAAAGAAGGGCAAATTATAGCGCAAGCGGGCAAGGTTGGAACGGTAACCGTTGCCACCAATATGGCCGGCCGGGGAGTGGATATTGTGTTGGGGGGAAGTCCTTACAACAAAGAAGAGGCGGAAAAAGTTAAGAATAAAGGGGGTTTAGCGGTGCTTGGAGCGCAAAGGCACGAGGCTCGCAGAATAGATAACCAATTAAGGGGGCGAGCCGGCCGGCAAGGGGACCCCGGCTCTTCCCAATTTTTTATATCTTTGGAAGATAAAATTCTTAGAGTTTTTGGGGGAGACAGAATTAAAATGATAGCGGAAACTTTTAAGATGCCCGAAGACCAACCGATAGAAGTGAAAATTTTATCCGGCGCCATAGAAAAAGCCCAAAAAAGAGTGGAAGGTTTTAATTTTGACGCCCGAAGCCATACTTTATCTTACGACGAAGTTCTTTCTAAACATCGAGACAAAATTTATTCTTGGAGAAATAAAATTTTAGAAACAGGCGCCGAGGAAATTAAAAATGAAACTCTCAACATATTAGAGGAGGAAGTTGAAAGTATTGTTTTTAATCACAAGAAAGACGATAATTTTAATTACGAAGAGATATTTGAAGAAATGAAAACAATCGTTTCTTTGCCGGACGGAGTTCATTACGGGATGAGAGCGTTAAAAGACGAGGATAAAATAAAAGAATATCTGTTTGGTTTTGTAAAAAGAAATTTTGAGATGAAAATGGAAGAGGAAGGGGAAGAAAGGAGAGAAAAAATTTTAAGGTGGGTGTTCTTAAAATCAATAGATACATACTGGTTGGACCATTTAGACACGATGGCTCACCTTAAAGATTCCGTTGGATTGAGGGCTTATGGAGGGAAAGACCCGCTGGTGGAATATAAGACAGAGGGGCATAGAATTTTTAGGGGGCTGGAGAGTAAAATAAAATCTCAAATCGCTAGAACTATTTTTAAGGTTTCCCTTAATTAAATTCATATCCCGCTCCTCTGTAATAAAGTATAACTTTATAAACAATGTCCATATTGACAACCTTTTCGTCGTCGCGCCTTGAAATCATCTCATTTTTTAACTTCTAAACTTGATTCTAATTCGTGTCCTATTCTCTATATAAAAAAGCAAAACAAAAGAATAAAATATAATTCAGCCCTTAGAAAGTCTCAAATTAAAGGGGATTGTTTTCCATTCAGTCGGATTTTAGATGGTTGAATGCGATGTCTTGAATACCTTTTATTTCTTTGATAGAGTGATGAATGATGCCTATGAAAAGAGAGAAAGTTGGCTTTAAGTTTTCCGTGGTTATTTTAGCGGCTCTTTTAGGAGCGGGGATTGTTTTCCCCGAAGTTTTTAATTTAGGAATAACTAAAATATCCGACTATTTGGGGGTTAAATTGCCCCATATCCCCGAAGTTCCTTTTAGTTTGGGGTTGGATTTGCAAGGCGGAAGCCACCTTATATACAGAGCCGACCTCTTCGGCATAGAAGAAGACAACAAAAAAGAAGCGATGAAAGGACTCCGAGATGTTATAGAAAGAAGGGTTAATGTTTTTGGAGTTGCCGAGCCCGAAATAAGAGTGGAAAAGATGGGCGGAGAGAGTCGTTTAATTGTGGAACTTCCCGGGATTAAGGACTCCGCCGAGGCGATAAAAATGATAGGGGAGACGCCCTTTTTGGAATTCAAAGAGGAAAGAGAAGAATCGGAAACAAAAGAACTCTTGGAAAATGTTGACGAGGGAGAGAGTTCCGAAGAAGACCATTATTTTAAGTCCACATCCCTCACGGGCAGATACTTAAAAGAAGCGTCTGTTTCTTTTAATCAACAGACGATGGAGCCGTTGGTAAATATTAAATTTAACGAAGAAGGAGCCAAGATATTCAAAGAACTTACTAAGAAAAATAAAGGGAAAAGATTGGCGATATACATAGACGGAGTTTTAATCTCCGCTCCTGTGGTTCAAGAGTTCATATTAAACGGAGAAGCCCAAATATCGGGGAACTTTTCTCTTGAAGAGGCCCGCTCTTTGGCGCGAAACTTAAACGCCGGCGCTCTCCCGATTCCCATAGAATTAATATCCCAAAATACAATAGGTCCCACTTTAGGAAAAATATCGCTGGAGAAATCCCTAAAAGCGGCTCTTTGGGGGATAATGGCGGTTGCTCTCTTTATGCTTGTTTTGTATAGATTGCCGGGGGTTTTTGCCGTTTTAAGTTTAGGGGTTTACGGATTGCTTTTGCTTTCCCTATTCAAACTTCTGCCGGTAACTCTCACTTTGGCGGGTATTGGCGGAGCGATACTTTCGGTGGGAATGGCGGTTGACGCCAATGTTTTGATATTTGAAAGATTAAAAGAAGAAAGAAAGGCGGGAAGAAGTTTCCCCAAAGCGATAGAAGAAGGTTTTAGAAGGGCTTGGCCGTCAATTAGAGACAGCAATATCACCACATTGCTCGTAGCGCTTATAATGTTTTCCTTTGGAGTTAGTTTTATAAAAGGTTTTGCCCTTACTCTTAGTTTAGGTATAGTTATTAGTTTATTTTCGGCTATTTTTATCACAAAAACATTTTTAACTCTTTTCGCCAAAACAGAGAGAAAAAGAAAAAGTTTTTTGTGAAATTAAATATATGAATTTTCAATTCTTAAAATATAGAAAAATATTTTATTCTTTCTCGGCCATTTTGGTTCTTGCTTCCATAGTCCTGCTTTTTGTTTTTGGGTTGAATTTGGGAATAGATTTTAAGGGAGGAAGTATGTTAAGAGTTTTCTACGCGGAAGATGCTCCTTCTGTGGAGAAAACTCGGGAATCTCTTTCCTCGCTAAATTTGGGGGACTATTCCGTTCAAAAATCCGAAGAACGAGGATTTATAATTAAAATGAGCGGTGTCGGAGAAGAAAAACGACAAGAAGTATTAGCCGAACTTGGAAAGTTGGGAGAGATTGATTTGGATTCCCAAAGTTTTGAGTCAATAGGTCCTTCCATAGGGAAGGAATTGCGGGAAAAAACCGGGACGGTTTTAATTATCGCCCTTCTAACAATTTTAATTTATATCGCTTTAAGTTTTAGAAGGGTCTCTCGTCCGGTCCCTTCTTATGTTTACGGAGTTTCCAGTTTGATAGCGCTTTGCCATGATGTTGTTGTCCCTCTCGGTTTTTTGTCCGCTTTTTCAGGGATTTATGGCTTTGAAATTAACTTGCCGGTTATTGCGGCTTTTTTGACTATATTTGGATATTCTGTCAACGATTCGGTGGTGGTTTTTGACAGATTGAGAGAAAATATTATAAAAAGAAAAGCTCTTAACTTTAAGGAATGCGTAAATAAAAGTTTGAATGAAACAATTAAAAGGTCCATAAACACATCTTTTACCACGCTTTTAGTTCTTCTCTCCATTTATTTGTTTGGAGGAGAAACGCTTTCTTCCTTCGCTCTTGTGATGATGCTGGGGATATTTTTGGGAACATATTCTTCAATGTTTTTAGCCACTCCTCTTTTGGTTGATTTTAGAGACATATTAAAAAGAAACAGGTAAAAGCGGGGGTTGACATTAACTCGGTGTTATGATTAAATGAAAGTAATCGCTCGCAGTTTAATTTTTAATATGTTTTTCGCAAAAGGCGAGATATAAAAATATGGTAAAAACAAAAAATAATTATAAAGAAACAGCGGAACAAATTTTGAATTTTTTGGAAGAAAAACAAAAAGAAGTGATTTCTCGCAGATTTGGCATAGGCGGAAAAGAGCGGGCGGAAACACTAGAGAGCATAGGGTCCAGCTATGGGCTTAGCAGGGAAAGAATTCGCCAAATAGAAAAAGAAACTCTAAAAAAAATTTCTCAAAATTCCAGAGAAGACAATTTAATAAAAACAATTCTCTCCGAAATTAAAAACTATTTAATTAAAAACGGCAATTTCAAAAGAGAAGATTTAATTCTCGCCGACTTGGGAGAAGAGGGGGGGAGAGAAGTTAGATTTTTTATGGCTCTTGGAGAGGGGCTTCTTCGCTTTAGTGAGAACGAAAATTTTTATTCTGCTTGGAGTTTGGAAAAAGACATTTTAGAAAAAGCCGACAAAGTTTTAAGCAAGGTTATAAACATTTTAGAGAAAGAACAATCTTCTATAGCAGAAGAAAAATTTTGGGACATTGTTCCCGAAAGCGATATAAATTTTTTCAAATCCGCGGTGGAAGCGTCTAAGAAAATAGAAAAAGGACCTCTCGGAGATTTTGGTTTATCTTCTTGGAACGAAATAAAACCTCGCGGAGTGAGAGATAGGGCTTATCTTGCCCTAAAAAAAGAAAAGAGTCCCTTGCATTTTACAGAAGTAGCGGGAAAAGCCGGAGAAATAAATGGCGAACTCTGCCGCAAGAGGAAAGTTTATCCTCAAACGGTTCACAACGAACTCATAAAAGACCCGCGCTTTGTTTTAGTGGGCAAGGGCGTTTACGGATTAAAAGAGTGGGGGCTTATGGACGGAACCGTTTCCGAAGTTATAGAGGCCGTTTTGGCGAAGTCGGGCGGAGTTCTTCCGAAAGAAGAAATAATAGATAAAGTGTTAAGTCAAAGGCAAGTTAAGCCCGGCACAATTCTGCTCAATCTTCAAAATAAGAAAAAATTTCAAAAACAAGGAAGCGATAAATATCGTCTCGTTTAACAACCCCTTTTTAATTCTCTTATTTTTTATATAATAATGTAATGAGTTTTAATTTTGAGTTTGTTTCGGCGGTTCAAATTTATTCTTGGATAGTTTTAGTTTTTTGCGCGCTTTTTTTTATAGCGGTGTTTTTTTGGAGCGAAAGGAAAGTAAACGACAGCAAGGGCTGGCTAATCGCTTTATCCGTTTCTTTTATATATAGTTTTAAGATATATTTTGCCGGGGGGGGTGTTATTTTTATCATTAGTCAAATTTTATGACAAATTTAGAAGCGATAGTAAAAATAATCCTTATGTTTTTGGAAAAATGGTGGTGGGTTTTTACCCCCCTTATCGCTTTGCCGTTTTTAGAAGGTAATTATAAGTATTGGTCGAGATGGTGTGTTTTTGATAGAGAAAAAAAGTGGGGATTATACGAACTCGTTCCCCCGGGAGAAATAGAAAAACCCTTTAAGGCGATGGAGGATGTTTTTAATCGGCTTTGGGCGATAGTGGATGTCCCCGAGTGGAGAGATATCTGGTGCGACGGAGAGCCGCCCAAGCAATCGAAAAGTTTTTCCTTTGAAATTACGAGCGTAGAGGGGCAAATTCATTTTTATATACGAACGGAAAAGGACACCATAAAAATGGTGGAATCGATACTTCACGCCCATTATCCCGATATGGAAATATACGAAACTTCGGATTATGTTGAAAACGCTCCCCAAGACGCTCCGAATGAGAATTACGAAATGTATGGAGAAGAATATAATTTATTCAAAAGTAACTATGTCCTGCCCATAAAAACTTACCAATCGTTCGAAAGTTCTTCTCCGGAAAATGTTTTTCCCGAAAAAAGGGTTGATCCTTTCAATTCTTTAATGGAGGCGATGTGTAAACTTAAAAAAGGGGAGCAATTTTGGGCGCAAATAGTATGTTCTCCTTTTGTGGAGGACCATTATCCTTGGGGGAAAAGGGGAAGAGAAGAGGCGGATAAAATAGCCAAAAGGCTCGGCAAGTCCAAATCAAAATCCATAATAAGCAATATCGTTGATTTTGTGTTTTTCGGCAAAGTAGAAGATATTTCCGAAGAAAAGTCGGAAGTCCGTTCTCCGGAAGCGGAACTAACCCCCGGCGAAAAAGAAGTCCTCAAGGCAATAGAAAATAAAGTCGCCAAACCGGGCTTTAAGATTTGGATGAGAACAACATATATAGCCGAAAGGGACTCTTATTTTAAACCCAACGCTTTTATGCTGGTAGCTTATTTTTCTCACTTTGCCGCTCAAAATATGAACTTTTTAATGTTTTGGAACAAAACCAGACCCAAAGTCCAATACTTTTTTAGAAAAAGAAGAAATTATCAAAGGAAAAGAAATATATTTCGTCGCTATAAAAAAAGATACCAGCCCGAATATCCGAATATAGAAAGCTTAAAAGGGGTGGCGATGCTAAATTCCGAGGAGTTGGCGACTATATTTCACTTTCCCGTTAAAGCCGATTCTCTTCCCCCGGGAGTTCCGCGAATTTCCATCAGAAAAGGAGACGCGCCTTCGGGCATCCCAACGGATATTCCTTTTGAACAATAACTGCTATGTCGGAAGATATAAACTTTTTCGCTCAAACAAATTTTAGAAACCAATCAAGAAAGTTTGGCATAAAAATGGAGGATAGAAACAAGCATGTTTACATAATCGGAAAAACCGGAATGGGAAAAACCGCTCTTCTTAGAAATATGCTCGCTCAAGATATTAGGAACGGATTTGGGGTGGGATTTTTAGACCCTCATGGCGAAGCGGCCGAGGAACTTTTAGATTTTGTGCCGGAAGAAAGAATAAAAGATGTTTGTTATTTTAATCCGGGGGATATAAATTATCCGATGAGTTTTAATGTTATGGAAGAGGTTAGCGTTGAACAACGACATTTAATCGCTTCCGGACTTATGGAGGTGTTTAAGAAAATTTGGCCCGATGTTTGGTCGGCGAGAATGGAATATATTTTGAGCAACACAATTTTAGCTCTTTTGGAATCTCCGGGCACAACACTTTTAGGAGTAAATAGAATGCTTGCTGACGCCAATTATCGCAAGAAAATTATAAACAATGTTAAAGACCCAATTGTAAAATCGTTTTGGTTGCATGAGTTTGCCAGATATAGCGAAAGATACGAAGTAGAAGCCACCGCCGCCATTCAAAACAAAATCGGCCAATTTATTTCTTCTCCCTTAATTAGAAATATCATCGGGCAAAAAAAGTCCTCCATAAATATAAGAGAAGCGATGGATAAAGGAAAAATACTGATATTTAATCTTTCCAAAGGAAAGGTAGGCGAAGATTCTTGTAATTTACTTGGCGGGTTAATTATAACAAAAATTCAATCAGCCGCTATGTCGCGAGTGGATATTCCCGAAAGCGAAAGGAAGAACTTCTTTCTTTTTGTGGACGAGTTTCAAAATTTTGCCACTCCGTCTTTTTGTAATATTATGTCCGAAGCGAGAAAATATCGTCTCAATCTAACAATAGCCCACCAGTATATAGCGCAAATGGAAGATGAGATAAGAGACGCTATTTTCGGCAATATGGGAACTCTTATATCTTTTAGGGTAGGGGCGGAAGACGCCGAGTATTTAGAGAAAGAATTTACGCCGGAGTTTAGCGCTCAAGACCTTGTCAATCTTCCCAAATATCATATATACCTAAAACTTATGGTAAATGGTATCGCCAGCAGGGCTTTTTCCGCCGAAACCCTGTCTCCGTTTCAGCCGGAAATAAAATCCCATAAAAACGAAATTATAGAGTATTCAAGGAAAAACTTTACCGCTCCTCGAGAGGAAATAGAAAGAGAAATAGCCGAATGGACCGGAGACTTTGTAATCAGCGCAACATCTAAAAGCGGCGACAAACAAACTAAACTCTATGATGTTAAGTGCAGTATGTGCGGAAAAGATACCAAAGTTCCTTTTGAGCCAGACCCTAATCGTCCGGTTTTTTGCAAGGAATGCTTAAAAAAGAAATCAAAGGAGGGAGTTAGTCATTCTCAAGAAAAAAAAGAAGATGAAAGTAATTCAAAAAAAACAGAAATAGCGGGGGAGGGAGAGAAAAGTAAAAAAAAAGAAAATAACTCCGAAGAAAAAGGAGAAAAAAAATTAACATTGGAAGAACTTCTAATGAAGCAACCTACGCCCTTTTCTTCCAAGAAGAAAAAAACAAGAAAAGAGAAAAGAGAAAGCATTGACGAAGAAAAATTAAAAAAAGCCGTCAGAGAGTCGTTAGAGGAAAGAGACAAAGAGGCGCGAGAAAAAGAAACAAAAAAAAAGAATAAAGAAAAAAAAGAAACCGAAAACAAAAATTTGTCTGGCAAAAAAGCGGTTAAATATGGTAAAATAGAACCGGGCGGTTTTGTTAAATTCGATTAACTTATGAAAACTATAAAAAATCAAAATTTTACGGGAAAGAGAACAATTGTGAGAGTTGATTTTAATACGCCCATGGAAAAAGGAAAAATTTCCGATGATTATAAGATAAGAAGAACTCTTTCCACAATAGAATATCTTAAAAGAGAAGGGGCAAAAATTATTTTAATCAGTCATTTAGGCAGGCCGGAAGAAGAGAAGAACCGGGGTAAAAGAAAAACCCTTTATTCCTTGAAGCCAGCGGCGAAAAAATTGGAAAAATTGTTGGGAGAGAAAATTTATTTTTCCAAAAAAATTACCGGCAAAACAGCTGTTAGAGCGTCTAAGTCATTAAAAGAGGGAGAAATAATTCTTTTTGAAAATTTAAGATTTGAAAAGGGCGAGAAAGACAACGAACCCGACTTCGCTAAAAATATCGCCGCTTTGGGCGACTACTTTATAAACGAAGCCTTTAGCGTTTCTCATAGAAAACACGCCTCCATTTATTCAGTGCCTCAAATTTTGCCGTCTTTTGCCGGTCTAAATCTAACAAAAGAGATAGAAACGCTTTCTTCGCTGAAAAATCCCGGGAAAAGACCTTATACCGCTATAATAGGAGGCAAAAAAATAGAGTCAAAAATCGGAGTAATAGAAGAACTTTCTCAAAAAGCCAACCACATTCTTTTGGGAGGGAAAATTGCCGCAAGCGTTCTGGCGGTAAAAGGTATTGCTCCCGGCCTTCCTTGGCCGTCCCAAAAGACGATTGACATTATCAGAAGGATAAATGTGGCTGATAAAAAATTTCATCTTCCCCACGACGCCGTTGCGGCTCCAAAAGATAATCCTGTTCTTTACTCAAGAATTACCGCTCCGGCCGGTGTTAAGAAAGGAGAGGAAATTTATGACATAGGGCCGGAAGCCGCCAAGATATTTTCCGAAATAATAAAAGAGTCAAAAACAGTTCTGTGGGCGGGCCCCTTGGGTATGTTTGAAAACGAAAAATTTATCAAAGGGTCCGAAAGAGTGGGGGAGACAATCGCGAAAACTCATAATCTTTTTTCCGTGGCTGGCGGAGGAGATACGCTCTCCTGCCTTAATAAACTCGCCATAAGGGACAACTTTTCTTTTGTTTCCACGGGAGGAGGAGCGCTTTTGTCTTTTCTCGCCGAAGAAGAAATGCCGGGATTGGAGTCGCTCTAATAAACTTTAATATTGTGGAGGAAATTCTTAACCTAAAAAAAGCCGCCGATAGAATTAAAAAAGCGAGCGTCTTAAAAGAGAATATCTTTATTTTTTCTGATAGCGATTTAGACGGGGTTACCGCTCTTTTGATATTAGAAGAATCTCTTAAAACGCTGGGAGTAAAATCTTATACTGGTTTCTTAAATAGGCGGGAAGGATTTCAATTAACCAAAAGAGCGGTTCAAAAACTTAAAACGCTTTCCTCGGGAATTCTTATTTTTTTTGATTTTGGTATCACAAATCATAACGATATAGAATTAGGAAACAAGTTGGGATTTTATACAATCGTGGTTGACCATCACGCTCCCGTTAGTTCTTTGCCTTCGGCTAAAATAATTGTCGACCCAAAACAAAAAAAAGATAAATATCCATTTAAGGAACTGGCCGCTTGCGGCCTGTCGCTAAAACTTTCTCAAAAAATCCTTGGGAGAACCTTTAAGGGGCGATTAGAGCAAAGTTTAACCGAATTAGCCGCAATAGGCACACTCGCCGATAAAATGCCTCTTAAAATGGATAATAAGGAAATAGTTAAAAAAGGGAAAAAGTTTTTTTTCAAAACTTTTCGTCCCGCCCTGCGAGTTTTTTTCAAGAAATTTTCCGGAGAACCTCTTGAAAATATAATAAAAAAGATAACCTTAAATCTTCAAATTGTTGATATTAAATATGGAGAGCCGGAATCTTATAGGTTTCTAAAAGAAGTAGATACGAAAAAATGCGAGAAAATGTTAGAATTAATCTTAAGAAAAAGTCAAAGAAGAAAAAAGATATTAAATCATTATTTTGAAAAGATAAAAGAAAAGGCGGGGGGAAGCAACAATAAATTTGTTTTTGAAGGAGGAGAAAAAATTCCTGATTTTGCCGTCGGCGCTTTGGCGGGAAGACTGGCGAGAGAATTTAAAAAGACGGCCATAATTTTTAGTTCCAACAACAAAAATTCCGTGGGTTCGGTGAGAACGGCCGAAGATGTTGACTGCTTGGAAATGTTAATAAATTGTAAGCGACATTTGACAAAATTTGGCGGACATCCGCGAGCTTGCGGTTTTTTATGCCCAACGGATAAAATTAAAGATTTTTACAATTGTATTTATAAATACTTTGAAAACAAAGTATGAATATAGAAATTTATATAGACGGGGGTTCGCGGGGCAATCCGGGACCTTCGGCGATAGGAGCGGTAATAATGGGAGAGGGCAGAAAGAAGAAATACGCTTCTTTTGTGGGAGAGGCGACTAACAACCAAGCCGAGTATTTATCTTTGCTCTTTGCTCTAAAAAAAGCAAAACTGCTTTTTGGGAAAGAAAAAACAAAAAAAAGCGAAGT
This sequence comes from uncultured Candidatus Saccharibacteria bacterium, assembly GCA_964651635.1. Taxonomy (GTDB): domain Bacteria; phylum Patescibacteriota; class Minisyncoccia; order Minisyncoccales; family CG1-02-41-26; genus CAZYWT01. The sequence continues at coordinate 54,271 of CAZYWT010000001.1, forward strand.
AATTGTGTTCTCCGATTCTAACTTGCTCGTAAAACAGCTAAATGGGGAGTATAAAATAAAAGAAGACAAGATAAAAAATCTTTTTATAGAGGCCTGGAATTTAAAAATTGATTTTGGCTCCGCAAAATTTGTCCATATTCCCCGAGAAAAAAATAAAGAAGCCGATTTGCTTGTAAATCAGTCCCTTGACAGCAATCAATCCAAACTTTTTTAACCTAAGCTCCGCGGGCAAAAAATAGAGACCCAAGTTATCGGCAATTTATCGGCGAGCGGAACTCTAACATTTTCCCGCGTGAGAGCGTGAAAATTTTGCTTTCTTTTTATTTTTTTTGTAATATAAAAACGGGTAGGCAAGACGATTGCCCCGATGTTTTGTCGGGGAGGAAAGTCCGAACTCTCACTTGTTTTTTGGCAAGTAGCAGGGTAGCGGGTAACACCCGTCGCGGGTAACCGTAGAGGTGCGAGCAGAGACGCTTCTCTCCGAAAGGAGCGGAGCGCCCCGATGTTTTGTCGGGGCGAGCCCTTTCGCAAGAAAGGGAGTGAAACGGCTAAATCCTTACCCGGGAGCAAGAGCAAACGCTTCGCTATTTTTGCGGGGCGAAAAAGTGGCTCGCTTAGATAAATAATCGTCGTCCTCGCCCAGCGAGGATTACAGAATTCGGCTTATTGCCTGCCCGTCTTTTTTTATTTGTGGTTTTTATTTACAATAAATTAAATATGCTTTTTCGCGTTTTAAGTTCTAAAACAAAAACAATAAGTGGCTCCGCTCTTTTGCTTGCCGTCTCCGCTCTTGTTAGCCGATTGCTCGGCTTGTTTAGAGATAATTTGTTGGCGAATCTCTTTACCAAAACGCAAACCGATATTTATTTTTCCGCTTTTAGAATTCCCGATTTTTTATACGGAATTCTTATAACGGGAGGAATTGTTGCCGCTTTTATGCCGGTTTTCTCCAAAAGTTATTCGCAAAACGCCGAAGAGGCGAGAAAATTAACGGGGGCGACCCTGTCTTTTTTTCTTTTGCTTTTGGCGGGCATTTCTCTTGTTTTGTTTATCTTTACCCCTCTTTTAATGGACTTGGTTGTGCCGGGGTTTTCTCCCGAGCAAAAAGCGGTTACCACGGAACTTGTTAGGATAATGTTTTTGAGCCCGATTCTTTTAGGGGCTTCGGCGATAATCTCGGGCGTTTTGCAGTATTTTAACTTTTTTTTAAGTTATTCTTTGGCGCCTATTTTTTACAATGTCGGGCTCATCGCGGGAATTTTGTTTCTCTCCCGTTTTATGGGGCTTAAAGGATTGGCTTGGGGTGTTATATTGGGCGCTTTTTTGCACTTTTTAATTCAGATTCCTCCCCTGATTAAAACAAAATTTATTCCCAAAATTTCTTTTAATTTTCGTTTGCCGGGGATTAAGAAAATTTTTTATCTTATGTTGCCGAGAGTAATTGGCTCAGCGGCATATCATATAAATTTTATTGTTGTTACCGCTATCGCTTCCGGGCTCTCGGCCGGGGCGATAAGCGTTTTTAATTTTTCCAACAATTTACAATCCGTTCCAATAGGGCTGGTGGGGATTTCTTTTGCCACGGCTTCTTTTCCCGTTCTTTCTCGGGACAATACGGATAAAAAACCGGCGGCTTTCGCTCGGAGTTTTAATTCGGCTCTCTCTAAAATTTTATTTCTTATTATTCCCTTGAGTATTTTGTTTTTTGTGTTAAGGGCGCAAATAGTGAGGTTGGTCTTGGGTGTTTCTATTTTGGGAGAAGGCCAATTTGGCTGGGAGCAAACTCGCTTAATTGCCGCTTCGCTGGGTATATTTTCTCTTTCTTTATTTGCTTCCGCCCTTATTCCTTTTTTAGCGCGGGCGTTTTTCTCTGTGAGCGACACTAAAACTCCGGTCAAGATAGCGGTTTTTGTGTTTATGTTAAACATCGTCCTTTCTCTTTTATTTGTTTATATCTTAGGGACTTGCCCAGTCATAGAGGAAGCGGCGGCTTCGGTTTTTCGTCTTCAAGGAGTTAGAGACATAAGGATAGTTGGCGTTGCTTTGGCGTTTTTTATCTCCGCTATTTTTCACTTTTTCCTTTTAATGCGGGGCGTAAAAAAGAAAATTATTTCCGTTAATCTTTCAAAAACAAAAAAAGAAACAATAAAAATAATTGTTGCTTCGGCGGTAGCCGGACTTGTTTGTTACGGGTTCCTCCACCTATATCAAAGTTTGTGGGATAAAACTTATAAAGTTTGGGGACTTTTGTTTCAAACAATTTTAAGCGGAGGAGCGGCGACAATTTCTTTTTTACTCCTTTCTTATTTTTTGAAAATCAAAGAATGTCTAAAAATTAAAAGAAAAATATGGCGATAAAGAATAAAAACTTTTGTATTATATCTCACATAGACCACGGAAAATCCACGCTTTCGGACAGGTTTTTAGAAATTACCAAAGCGGTGCCAAAAGAAAAACTCGGGGAGAGGTTTTTGGATTCAATGTCTCTGGAGAAAGAAAAGGGGATAACCATTAAACTTCATCCTATGAAAATGTTCTATAAAAGCGAGGGCGAAGAGTTCGTTCTAAACTTAATAGATACGCCGGGGCATATAGATTTTAGTTATGAAATATCTCGCTCCCTAAATTGCGTTGAGGGAGCCGTTCTTTTAGTTGACGCCACCAAAGGGGTTCAAGCTCAAACGGTCTATAATTTGGAACTGGCAAAAAGAGCGGGGCTTAAAATAATCGGCGTTGTAAATAAAATAGATATTGCTTCCGAAGAAAGGGTAGAAAACGCCAAAAAGGAACTTTCTCAAATTCTAAATCAATCCGCAAAAGATATATTTTTGGTCTCGGCAAAAAGCGGAGAAAATGTTGAAAATCTCTTAAAAGAAATTGTCAAAAAAGTTCCCTTCCCGCAAATAAAGGCGGAGACAAAAATTGTTAGGTCTCTTATATTTGATTCAAAATACGATTCTTTTTCGGGGGTGGTGGTGTTTGTTAGAGTTTTTGAGGGCAAAATAACGACGGGGCAAAAAATGAAACTTCTCGCTCAAAATAAAGAAGTAACGGTGAAAGAAACAGGAGTGTTCGTCCCCCAAGAGCGCCCTAAAAAAGAAATTTCTTCCGGGGAAATCGGCTATGTTAAAACGGGGATAAAAGAAACGGACAAAGTAAGGGTAGGAGACACGCTGGGCTCTTTTAACGCTTCTCCTTTGCCCGGATATAAAGAGCCGCAGCCGGTTTTATTTTTGGGTTTTTATCCCGATGAGAATGCTTCTTTTCAGGGCTTGTTTGATTCCTTGTCTAAACTTAAACTGTCGGACCCTTCTCTTAATATGGAAATGGAATCGCAGTCAAGTTTAGGAAGGGGAGTTCGCGTGGGGTTTTTGGGTTCTCTGCAAGCGGAAATTACCATGAGAAGATTAAAAGAGGACTTTAATTTGGACATAATCTCCACTTCGGCGCAAACCGCTTATAAAATTATATTTTCTCATTCCGGGGAAGAAAAACGGGCTTTTTCTCCGGAGGATTGGCCCAAAGAAGGAAAATTTGAAGTGGAGGAACCGTTTATAGAGGTAAAAATTATGTCTCCCGTTCGCTTTTTTAACAAAGTTTTTCAAGTGGCGGGGAATTATGATTTAGAAATAAAAGAAACCGAAAACATAGGAGAGGACAAAATAATAATAAACGCCGAAACTTCATTGCGAGAAGTCGCCGGCGGAGAATTTTACGAAGCTCTAAAAGCCGCCACCAAAGGGTTCGCCTCTTTCGCTTATCAACCCGTTGGATTTAAGAGAGCTGATTTAGTCAAGATAGAATTTTTAATAGGAGGGGTGGCTGTTCCCGCTTTTTCTCGAGTGGTTGGCAGAAACAGAGCGCAAAAAACGGCGAGAGATTTTCTTTTGAAATTAAAAAGAATTATTCCTCCCCGCCAATTTTCTCTTCCGCTTCAAGCCAAAATGGACGGAAAAATAATAGCCCGAGAAACAATTAAAGCGTCAAGAAAAGATGTAACAGCCCCGCTTTACGGAGGGGATATAACAAGAAAAAAGAAACTTTTAGAAAAACAAAAAAAAGGCAAGAAAAAAATGGCGCGGCGGGCTAAAATAAAAATACCTTCGGAGATATACTTAAAAGCATTTAAGGAAACTTAATTTTGGCTCGTATCCCGCTTCCTTAAAAAAAGATTCTTGAAAAACGGCGATAATTTTGTATTAATAAAATAAAGGGGCAAGCAGCCAAGAAAGCATACTTATTATTATAAGAAAAACCACAAAACTCCAAATGATTCGCGCTATTATTTTTCCCTTTTTATTCATAAAAACTTTTTACTTTGTTTATGATAACACAAAATAGAAAAACAAAAAATCGTTTTTCCGCCATTGTTTTTTTGGTTTTATTGACAACGCTCTTTTTGTTTTTTTTAACTCTTAATATAAAGATTTATCAAAAAAGAAAAGAAGCGGAGAAAGAGATGAAATATCTTCAAGCCGAAATGGCGCGACTAAAAGAACAAAAAAGTAATACAATAAAAGGGAGCGAGAAGTTGGGGGAAGAAGAGATAGAAAGAATGTTAAGAGAAGAGGGTAATATGAAAAAAGAGGGAGAGAAGGTGGCGGCTTATTATATAGCAGAGGAAACGAATTTGGAAAAGGAAAGCGGAGAGGAGAAAAGGGAGCGGGGAGAGGAAGAAGAGAATAAAAACAGAGAAGAAAAACGCTCTTTTTGGGATGGACTAAAAAAACGATTAGGGATAAAATAAAAAGGTTAGAAATAAAGGGGAGCATAAAAACTAAAACGCCGGAGTAGCTCAGTAGCAGAGCGGTGTCCTCGTAAGACACAGGCCGCGAGTTCAATTCTCGCCTCCGGCCATTTTCTTAAAATTTCTTATTATTTGAATTTATTTTTTATGGTAAAATGAACTTATGGAAAATCAAGAAGAAGATTTAAATCATCTCAAAGATAAAATAGAAGTGTTGAAAAAAAAGTTAAAAATAGGAGAGAAAAAAAGGAGAACGGAAGAAATTAAAGATATGATGAAGAAAAAGGATTTTTGGGACAAAGCCGAAGCCCCCAAATTACAAAAAGAACTCTCGGAAATATCGGAAGATATAGAGATGTTAAAATCTCTAAATGAAAAGTTAAAAGATTTAACGGAACTCTCCCGCTTGGGAGAAGCGGTGGAGGAAGAGGCGGAGCAGTTAAAAAAAGAAGTAAAGGAAAGCGAGAGGAAAGTATTTCTTTCGGGCAAATACGATGATTGCTCCGCTATTTTTACTATCAGCGCCGGAGCCGGCGGGAGAGAGTCGGAAGATTGGGCGGCTATGCTTTTTAAGATGTATGAAAAATGGGCGGAGAAAAAGGGTTATAACTTTTATGTTTTATACCGAAAATTTTCCGAAGGCGGAGGTCCCGAGGGGCGAATAGGCGTAAAAGAATGCTCCTTCAAAATAAAAGGAAGGTTTGCTTATGGGTTGTTAAAAAAAGAAACGGGAACTCATCGGCTGGTTAGAATTTCTCCCTTTTCTTCAAAAGGGCTTCGCCACACCTCCTTTTGTTTGGTAGAAGTTACTCCAGAGATAAAAGACGATTTCACTATAAAAATAAACCCCGAAAATTTGAAGGTAGAAACATTTAGGGCTTCCGGTCCCGGCGGACAATATGTAAACAGAAGAGAATCGGCTGTGAGGATTACTCATATTTCCACCGGTATTAGAGCGGAGTCCCAATCGGAACGGCTTCAAGGCAAAAATAAAAAGAATGCCCTCGACGTTTTAATGTCTAAATTAGCGGCAAAAAAAGAAAGAGAAAGAGAAGAAGAAATAAAAAAAATAAAAGGAGAGTCCCAAACAGCTGATTTTGGAAGCCAAATAAGGTCCTATGTTTTAGAGCCCTACCAGTTAGTGAAGGATTTGCGAACCGGGGCGGAGCGCGCAAATCCTTCGGCGGTTTTAGAGGGAGATTTAGACCTTTTTATAGAGAAAGGAATAATGTTAAACTAAAATTATTATGATAAGGTTTGAAAATATAACGAAAATTTACCAGCAGGGTTCTTCCGTTATAACGGCTTTGAGAAGTGTTTCTTTTGCGATAAAGCAAGGAGAGTTTGTTTCTATGGTGGGGAAGTCGGGAGCGGGAAAAACCACTCTTGTCCGTCTCTTGATAGGAGATGAACAACCCACGGAGGGAAAAGTTTTTTTTAAGGAAAAGTCCGTGGAGAATATGAAAGGAAAAGAAGTCCTTTCTTTAAGGCAAAGAGTGGGGGTGGTTCATCAGGACTATAAATTGCTCTACTCCAAAACAATCAAAGAAAATGTTGAATATATAATGCAGGTTATAGGGGCTTCGGATAAAGATATAAAAAGAGACACCCCCCAAGTGCTTGATTTGGTGGGGCTTCTCGGCAGAGAAGACGACTTTCCCGCGGAGTTGTCCGGTGGAGAAAAACAACGGCTTGCCATAGCCCGAGCCTTGTGCCATCGCCCGGAAGTGATAGTGGCGGACGAGCCGACGGGAAATTTGGATTTATACAACACTTTTCAGATAGTTAATTTGCTAAAAAAAATACACAAGATGGGAACAACGATAATTCTCTCCACACACAACAAAGATGTTATAGAAAATGTTAGAAAAAGAGTAATTACCCTTGAAGAGGGCAGAATAATCCAAGATAATGAAAAAGGGAAGTTTATTTTATAAAAAATATGTTTACAAGAATAAAAAGAATTTTTAAGTTTGGCTTTCAAGGTTTTTTTAGAAATAAAGGATTGGGAGCGCAAGTGATATTTATAATGGCGATATCTTTGTTTGTTTTTTCGTCTCTTTTAATTTTTAGAGATTTGAGCAATTTTATGATAGGGGAGGTGAGGAATAAAGTGGATGTTTCTGTTTATTTCAAAAAAAATACCGAAGAAGAAGAAATATTGGTGGCAAAAAAAGAGATAACTAAATTTTCGCCCAAAATAAAAGAGGTGGAATATGTCTCCGCCGCCGAAGCGCGGGAGAATTTTGTGGAAAAACACAAAAGCGACCCCTTATATTTAGATGCTTTAGAGGAAGTTGGCAACAATCCCTTTTTGCCCGCTCTAAACATTAAATCCGAGGACCCCGACTTTTACGCTCAAATATCGGAATTTTTAACCCAAGGTCCTTTTAAGGATTCCGTGGAAAAAGTTTCTTATTTTGAAAACAAAAAAGTTATAGATAAATTATTTTTATTCACTTCGCAGGTGAAAAAAGCGGGCATAGCGTTAAATATCTTTTTAATAATTTTGGTTTTTCTTATTACTTTTAACACCGTTAAACTAACTATTTTTTCTTCCAAAGAAGAAATTTCCACTATGAAATTGGTCGGAGCCTCCGATTGGTTTATAAGGGGCCCCTTTATTATTCAGGGAATATTATATGGATTGACATCCCTTGTCATAGTTGATATTCTATTTTTGGCTTTCTTTGGATTTTTCGGGGAAGGGTTGGCTTATTGGTTTTTTGGGTTTGATTTTTTGGAATTTTTCCAAAATAATTTATTTTCTCTTTTACTGTGGCAGATTATCTTTGCCGTTGTTCTCGGGGTTTTCTCCTCCATACTGGCGGTGAGAAAATACTTAAAAATATAGAAGATATTTATTTATATCGGATGCCGGATCGTCTAATGGTAGGACGCGG
>CAZYWT010000002.1:0-48643 GCA_964651635.1 uncultured Candidatus Saccharibacteria bacterium
ATTTGCCAGAGGTCGGGTCTCTGGCGATTTGCCAGAGGTCGGGTCTCTGGCGATTTGCCAGAGGTCGGGTCTCTGGCGATTTGTCAGAGGTCGGGTCTCTGGCACTTGACTGTGTCGCTTGAATGTAGTTTATTACAATTACAAACCTCATTAAATCTCGGTCAGTTCGCAAATAATTCAACCGATTATATATCGTCAGACTTTAGATGATTTGACACATAATCTTGAAAACAAAACTTAAAAATGTTAAAGATATAATATATGCCTATAACAAAGTCCGCCAAAAAAGCGTTGAGACAAAACAAAAAAAGAAAGCAAGAAAATTCGGTTTTTAAGAGAAAGATGAAAGACATTATAAAAAAAATAGAAAAAGCGTTAAAGGAGGGGAAGCCCGAAGAAGCAAAAAAAATTTTGCCGGACGCCTACAAGGCGATTGATAAAAGCGCTAAAAAGGGAATTATAAAAAAGAACACCGCTTCTCGCAAAAAGTCCAAATTAGCGAGAATGCTTAAAAACGCTTCCAAAAGTTAAATTTTTACGATAAATTCCCTTATACCGTCCATAAAAGACACCTTCCCCGTTTTTGTTTTCATATCTAAATAAAAAAGCTCGTTGTAAATTTTTTTTAGTTCTTCCATATTAAACTCTTCCGCTAACTTTTTTCCTTTTTGGCATACAAAGGGATGAAGGTTTAATTTTTTAGAAAGGGAATAAGAGGATTCAAACGAGCCGCCGGCTTTAATTTTAATTAGATTTCTAAATTGGCTAACTATCATAGATAAAATTATAATCTCCGGCTCCCCTTTTTGGAAATGTTTTTCCAAAGAATAAAGGGCTCTTTTTTTGTCTCTTTGGGCGATAAAGTCCATTGTTTGGAATATCCCCGTCTTTATCTCCGGCGAGACCAAATCAACTATATCTTTTTCTTTTATTTCTCCTCTTTGTTTATAAGCGCAAAGTTTATCCGCCTCGCTCGCCAAACGAAACATATCCTCTCCGCAAAAATCTACGAATTTGTTTAAATTTTCTTTGTTTACAGAACACCCCCCCTCTTTAATTCTCCGGGCTATCCACTTTTTAAGCAACTCCCCTTTCGGCAAAGGAAACTCTTGTTTTTTGTCGCATATATCATCTAACAAACTTTTTAATTTACCCGGCGGGCTTTTACTCTCCACAAAAACGAGAGTATTGCTCTCTTTTTTTAATTTAGATTTGTTTTCTCCCGCCCATTTAATAAATTTTTCGTTTTGAGAAGCGTTTTTTAATATAATAAGTTTTTTGCTTTCAAAAACAGAGCTGCTTGCTATTTTCTCCTTCGCCTCTTCTTCTTTTCCTTCGGACAAATCAACCTCAAAAAACCCATATCCGCTCCTACCCGCGGACTTATATCTTTTTTTAATTTCGGAAATTTTTTCTAAAATCTCTATTTTGTTCCCGCCGCTTAAAAGTAAAACCATAAAAGCATTATACCAACTAAAACGAGTTTATGAAATTAGAAATAAAGAGTTTACTAAAAATGTTTATTATTTTTGGCATTTAGAGCAAAAATGGGCGCTGCGAGAGTTCACTTTTTTTCTTTTTATTTCTTCTCCGCAATTTAGGCATTTTTGCCCTTCTTTCCTATAAACTTTTAGCCGCCTGCCATACTCCCCCCTTCTCCCTTCTATATCTCTGTAATCTGAAACAGAAGTCCCCTTTTCTTTTATGGCTTCTCTTAAAATTTTTTTGGCGTTTTTATATATTCTCCCAATCTCCTCCCGAGCCAAATCTTTAATCACCCTCTCTGGATGGATTTTAGACAAAAACAAGACCTCGTCGGAGTAAATGTTCCCAATCCCCGACACAACGGATTGCTTCATTAGGGCGGTTTTTATTTTCCCTTTTTTGTTTTTAATTCTTTCAATAAATTTTTCTTCTGTTATTTCAAAGGGGTCCGGAGCCACATCCTTCAACTCTTCTTGGATTTCCTTGTTTTTCCCCAACATAACTTTAGCAAACTTCCTAATGTCGGGTAAGGCGATTTGCTCTCCGCTTTTCAAAAACAAAACAAGATGAATATAAGAGTTTATTGGGTCGTCTTTTATGGGTCCGTTTTGGGGGTAGAACCATTTTCCGTTCTCATATCTCCACTTCCCCCGCAAGAGATGCCCGCTCATTTTTTGGTGGATAAGCAAAGACCAGCTCCCGCTTAAAGAAAAAATTATATTCTTGCCCTTTCTTCTTATGTCTTTTATTTTTTTGTTTTTGATAATTTTTCTAAATTCTCCCGAAGTTTTCCCTTTAAGAATATTGGGAGAATCCGTCCAAAAATCAACAAAGACCCCGTTTAGGGCCCTTGTTTTTAGTCCTTGAATTGTGGTTTCCACTTCCGGAAGTTCCGGCATAATTTTAAGAAAGAATATTTTTTACTTTTTCTATTATCTCATTAGGAGTAAAATGCGCTTTAACTAAATAATCAACCGCTCCAAGCTTCAGCCCTTTTTCCACATCTTCTCTCTGCCCTAAATTGGAAAGAATTATAATAGGACAAGAAGGCATACCATCGTCATTTTTTATTTTTGAAAGCACTTCAAACCCATCCATCCCGGGCAAGATAAGGTCTAAAAGAACAACATCCGGTTTCTCGCTTTTTATTTTTTCCATTCCCTTTTCCCCGTCTATCGCTTCTATTATTTCAAAATTTTCGCCGGAAAGCTTTTTGGATATTAATTCCCTTAAAAATTTGTCGTCTTCAATTATTAGAATTTTTGCCATATTTAAGAAATTTGTTTTTTGACCTTTTCCAAGACCTCGGGGATATTAAACTTTGTCTTTATAAGCCAGTCCCGCGCTCCCAAACTCTTCGCTTTCTCAATTTCCGAGGGACGCCCCGAGTTAGAAATAACAATTATTGGGATTGAAGCGGTTTCTTGAAAGTTTTTTATTTCTTTTATCGTTTCAAAAGCGTCTTTTTCTTTTGGGGGAAGAGCCAGCGCAACAAGAGCGGGACGCTCTTTTTTTATTGTGTTCACCGCTTCTTTAAAGTTTTCCACGACTATCGGCTCGTATCCTTCTTCCTTAAACTTGTCGGATAAGAGATTATATACTATTTTTTCGTTTTCGACAATAACAATTTTTTTCGTCATAAAACTTATTGTTAAAATAAATCTCTTTCTTTATTTTATCATATTTTAATTCAAAGGCAAGGTAAAATAAAAGATGGAGCCCTTTTCTTCCCCCGACTCAAACCAAATCTTTCCCTTATGCGCTTCCACTATGTTTTTTGTGATATATAATCCCAGTCCCGTTCCTTCCGTCTCCGATTTTACGGCATTAGCCCCGCGGAAAAAACGAGAAAAAACTCTTTTTTGCTGCTCTTTTGATATTCCTATCCCAGTGTCCTCAACTTTAAATAAAATGTCTCCTTTCTTCTTTCGCAAAGAAGCGCTCATTTTTACCGCGCCGCCTTTGGATGTATAGTGGATAGCGTTTTCCGTTAAGTTTTGAAAAACAATTGATATTTTTTCTCCGTCTATTTTTATATGGGGTATTATTTCTTCGGGTTTTTGAAATTTGAATTCCACCCCCTTTCTTTTGGCTAAATCGCTAATTGGAGATATTGCCTCTTCGGCTATTTCTATAACATTTTGGCGGCGAGGTTTGTATATAAATCTTCCTTCTTCAATTCTGGTGGCGTTTAACAAGTCACTTATAAGATGGACCATTCTTTCATTACTTTTATATGTTTTAAGCAAAAAATCTCTTTGCTCGCTGGTAATTTTCCCTAAATCTCCGTCCAGCAACATTTTTAAGGTCCATTTTATCGCGGAAAGAGGAGTTCGCAGTTGATGGGCGGCTATGGAAACAAATTCCGTTTTAAGTTTTTCCATAACTTTGCTTCTTGTTATGTCCCCTAAAATAACAAGCGTCCCGATTCGTTCGTTTTTCCCCATTACAGAAATGCGAGAAACTTCCAAAATAAGATTACCGCCAAAAAGCGAGACCTCTTCTTTGCCCGCGCTTTCTTTGCTTTCCTTTAACGCTTCCAGCAGTGATTCCAAAGATTTTGATGAAAAAAAGTCGGATAAAGTTTTTCCTTTCGCTCCTTCTTCGGACACATTAAAGATATCTTTCGCTTTTGGGTTTAAGGAAGAAATTTTACCGCTTTTGTCTAAAAATATAAGGCCTTCGGGAAAATTTTTTACAATAGCCGTTGTTTTGTCTTTTTCTATTTCGGCCGAACGCTTTGCCTCCTCTATATCTTCGGTAATATTTAAGAGAGCGTCGCGAGAATCTTTAAGTTCTTTGGCAAAATCCCGTAAACGAGATAACTTCTTTTTTTCTTGATATTCTTGAATTTTTTGAGAAGAAATATCCCGAAAAGAAAAGATAATTCCTTTCTCTCCTTCTCCCTCCCCCACCAGGGAAACAAAAAGGTCCACAAAATAGGGTTTGTCAGAAAAATAGAACTTAACTTCCTCGTTTATAATTTTTTTTTCGTTTTTAATTTCTTTTTTTATCTCCTCAAAGGAGCGAGGAGCGGCGAAAAACTCTCCAATATCTTTCCCTAAAATTTCCTGTTTTTTTAGATTAAAATGGGAGAGAAAGGACCAAGTAGCCCCTTCAATCTTAAAATTTGTTTTAGTCCAACAAATAGGAAGCGGGAATACCCTTATTATGTCCGCGGCGGTTATTTGTGAATTTTTATTTCCCATTGGAATTATTCTTTAAGCGAGATTCCAATTTTTTCACCAGTTCTTTAAGTTCTGATATTCTGCTTTCCCTCCCTACCGCTAATTGGTGAAATTTTTCCAAATCGGCCAGACGAGCTTTTAATTGCCTGGTCCTCTCCTCGTTTTCTTTTTTTAATGTTTCATATTGCTCGGCCAATTGCCGCGTCCGGGCTTGAGCCCTTATCTCCAAAGAGTCCCTTTCTCTTTTTGTTTTTAGATAACCCCTTCTTTTTTTTGCTATCCATATTAAAAACAAAACATTAAGGGAGAGAGACGCCCCCAAAATTACAATTATAATTGTTTTTTGAAGCATATTTTTATTTTATCATCTCTTCCAACCCTTTCCAATTGTCTCCCGCTTTTAAGTTTACTTTTAATTTGGGTTTTATGTCTATGATATTCTCCATTATTTTCTTTATTTCTCTTCCTTTTTCTTTTATTTTTTGGGGAAGAACCTCAAAAAGAAGTTCATCGTGAATTTGTAAAAGAAGAGAGCAATTATTTTCTATTACTCCCCTCTCTTTTAGCAGAATCATAGATTTTTTTATAATATCCGAAGCCGAGCCCTGAACTCTTGTGTTGACAGCCATTCTTTCCGCTTGGTTTCTTACTCTGTTATCTTTGGAATTTATTTCTTTTAACACTCTTCTTCTCCCCCAAATTGTTTCAACAAATTCGTTCTCTCTGGCTTGTTTTATCGACTTTTCCCTAAAAGAAGCAACGAGTGGAAATTTTTGGAAATAATCATTTATAAATTTTTTCGCCTCCGAAAAAGACAGGGCGGTCCGCTCGGAAAGCCCCCAAGCCCCCATTCCGTAAATTATCCCAAAATTTAAGGATTTAGCCAAAAATCTTTCTTTTTTACCGATATCTCCGACGGGAATTCCTAAAATAAGAGAAGCGGTTTGTTTGTGAATGTCCGCCCCTTCCTCAAATAATCTAATCATTTCTTTTTCTCCCGCTAAATAAGCCGCTATTCTTAATTCTATTTGAGAATAATCGGCGGACAAAAACAAATAACCTTCCCGCGGGATAAACCCTTTTCTAACCCGATTGCCTAAATCACTTCTTGCGGGGATATTTTGAAGATTGGGATTAGAGCAGCTTATTCTCCCCGTTTCCGCCCCAAATTGATGAAAAGTGGGATGTATTCTTCCGTCTTTTTTTATTTCTTTTAGCAGCGGCTCTAAAAATCCCGTTTTTATTTTAACTATTTCTCTTAAATCCAATATCAAAGAAACAATTTTATGCTCTTCTTTTATTTTTTTAAGTTCGGAAGCGCTGGTGGAGATAGCCCCTTTGGGAGTTTTATTTAATTGACGAGAAGGAATGTTCATTTTTTGAAAAAGCATTTTAGAAACTTGGCTGGGAGAGTTGGGATTAAATTCTTCTCCCGCTTCCTTAAAAATTTCTTTTTTTAGAGCGGATATTTTATCCCCTAATTCTTCTCGCATTTCCAAAAAAATCCTTTTATCCACCCTCACCCCCTTTTGACTCATTTCCTCTAAAATAGGAGAAAGTTTTTTTTCTATTTCGTAAATTTTGCGGGAAAGAGTTCCTTCCTTAAAATGTCTTTCCGCTTCTCCTGTTTTTTTGTCAGCGCCGGCATTTTCGTTAGTGTTTTTTGTTTTTATTGTTTTATTCCCCTCTTTATTGTTGGCGGGCAATTTATCTATTAAACTAAAAAATTCCATTTTTTGGAAAAATTTACCAATTCTTTCTCTGTCAAAATTAATTTTGATATTTTCTTTATTTAATTTAATAGAAGCGTCTTTTTTTACTCTCGCCAAATCGCGGGAAAGAAACGCTTGACTTTCGTTTTTTATAAGATTGTTTTTCACCCCTTCTTTGAGGGAAGAATTCTTTTGGCGCGCTTCTTTGTAAACCCCTTCTAAATTTTTGTATTTTAGCAGAAGTTCTATGGCGGTTTTTTTGCCCACCCCCGGCGCGCCGGGAATATTATCGGACTGGTCCCCGCAAAGCCCCCTATAATCATCAAGTTGGGAGGGTAGAAGTCCTTCGTATTTTTCTTTCACCCGATTTTCGTCAAATAAAACCGGCTCGGAAAAACCTCTTTGGGGCGTCCAGACCTTAATCTTTGGAGAAACGAGAGCGAGAGCGTCCATATCCCCGGTTATTATAATTACTTCGTCTTCTTTTTGAGAAAAACGAGTAGCCAGCGCGGCTATTATGTCATCCGCTTCCAGCCCTGAAATTTCTAAAAACGGAACTCTGAACGCGCCGAGCATTTCTTTTATTTTGGGAATTTGGGCGTAAAGTTCCTCGGGGGCTTTTTGTCTTTGAGCTTTATAGTCCTTAAATTTTTTGTGGCGAAAAGAAGGACCGGGGGCGTCAAAGGCGCAAATAACTCCTTCTGGCTTTAACGCTTTAATGGATTTTAGAAAAATAGAAGCAAAGCCGTAAATGGCGTTTGTTATCTCGCCTTTCTCCGTTTTAAGTGGAGGAAGAGCGTAATAAGCTCTGTGGGCAAGAGAGTTCCCGTCTATTATAATGATTCTTTTTTTCGCCATATAATTTTTATAGTCCTTTTACTTTCCCCCTCCGTCTGAAAGTAAATATCGGCGGTTTTTTTATTTATCGCGCCATCCGCCCTCTCCCCCCACTCTATAATAACAATATTTTGCGGTTTTTCTAAAATTTCTTCCCGACCAATAAGAGATTTTACCTCTCGGGAGGAATTCACTCTATAACAATCAATGTGATAAAGTTTTCTAAATCCCGCTTTTTTAATTTTATATTCCTTCATTAAAGTAAAAGAAGGACTTTTAACTTTGCCTTTTACGCCCAACCCTTTCGCAAATCCTTGAATAAAAGTTGTCTTTCCAGTCCCCAAATCGCCCCGACATAAGATTACGGCGGGACCTTTTATCTTTGCTAATTCTCGGGACAATTTTAATCCTTCGTTTTTTGTTTCGCTCTCCGATTCGGTTTTAATAATAATTGACATTTTGCTTTTTTTGGATTAGTTTTAATAAATATGGAGGAAGTAGATGAATTAAAAAAGGGAAGAGATTTGATAGAAACTTCACAAACAATATCTGTATTCGCTTCGGAAAAAAACCGGGAAAATTTAACCGCGGCTTTGGGTCTTTTATTTAGTTTAAAAAAAATAGGGAAAAAAGTAAATCTTATAAATTCATCGTTGCCGCGCGAGTATAGTAAAAAACTAAGCAAATTCGGCATTTTTTTTGGAGGAGCCGATTTTTTAATATCAATAAAAGAGCGAAAAACAAAAGTTTCTCAACTTTTTTATGAGAAAACGGAAACAGAAACAAAAATATACTTAAAATCGGAAGGAGGAGTGAACCCAAAGGATATAAAATTCGACATTCCGGAGCAAAGCGAGCTTTTAATAGTTTTGGGAGATTTTAGCCCAAAAACAACGGATTCTCTTTATAATTTTAAGGGAAACATTATAAATATAAATAACCATTTTGGCGGGGTAGGGGGAGATGTTAATATAATAAGAGAAAACTATTCCCTATCAGAGATAGTATTTGATTTTCTAAAAACTTTTCATAAAATAGACCCTCTCTCCAAAAAATTTCTATTGGGAGGAATAATAAAAAAAATTATTGAAGAGAACGAATTAAGGTTGGAAACAGAAAATAAAATAAGACCCCTTTTGGGGAGAAACTTAAATCTTTTCTTAACGCTTTCGGAAAGAATAAACCAAGAAAACCATTTTGTTTGGGGAGAATTAAAAAGAAGCGATATAAAAAATTCAAAAGCAATATCCATCTTTCTGCCTTTTACCCCCATAGTTTTTCCTGAAGATATTTTTCTGCTTCTTTGGGAGGAGAAAGCGGCAAAAAGAGGAGTAATTAGAACCCCCGGGAGAAACAAAGCCAATAAAATTCATAAAAGGTTGGGAGGACAACAAAAAAACAACTGGATACTTTTTAACTCGAGAGAAAATATAATGTCTTTGAAAAATAAAATATTTTTTATTTAATTTTATGGAAAAAATAACGGGACAAATAAATATATCGCCGGAAATACTGGGTATTTTTAAAAAAGAAAATAATATGGAGAAGTTAAGGATTAAAATTGAGGAAAATAAAAAGGAAGATACTACCAAAATTTTATCAATTATCCTAATCGGCAGCGTTAAATTGGGGGCTTCCGATATCCATTTGGAGCCAAAAGAAGAGGGCGGCGCTCTTTTTAGATTAAGAATTGACGGAATACTCCGCGACATAATGACAATAGAGCCCAGAGTGTATAAATTGCTTCTTTCTCGAATAAAACTTCTCTCGGAGATGAAATTAAATATAACAAGCAAGTCTCAAGATGGAAGATTTTCTATTTTAGACAATGATAAAAATATAGAAATAAGAAGTTCTATCCTCCCCTCCGAATATGGAGAATCAATAGTAATCAGAATTTTAGACCCGGATAATTTAATAGAAATAGAAGATTTAGGCATAAGAGAAGAAATAATCTCGGTGTTTAAGAAACAGATAAAACAACCAAATGGAATGCTCATACTCACCGGCCCCACGGGAAGCGGAAAAACAACCACCCTCTACGCCATATTAAAAAGAATCCGTTCTTCGGAAATTAAAATAATAACAATAGAAGACCCAATTGAATATCATCTGCAAGGAATATCGCAAACCCAAGTAAACCCAAAAAAGGGATATGATTTTGCGGGAGGGCTTCGCTCTATTGTCCGCCAAGACCCCGATGTAATACTGGTGGGAGAAATAAGAGACGCGGAAACGGCGAATATCGCTCTTCAGGCCTCTCTTACCGGACATCTTGTCCTAACAACCTTGCACACAAACGACGCCGCCGGAACAATTGTCCGATTACAGGCGTTAGGCGCCGCTCTGGCTAATATTGCTCCCGCCATAAATATAGCAATAGGACAACGACTTGTCCGTAAAGTATGTCCGGAATGCGCCGCCTTTGAAAAGCCAAGTAGGGAGGATTTGGAGCAAATAAAGAAAGAGTTGGTAAATATAAATAAAAAAACGGAAATTCCCAAGATAGAAAAAATCCCCCGAGCGCGAGGTTGCCCTAAATGTAACGGCGCGGGATATAAAGGAAGAACGGGTATATTTGAATTTTTTCTAAACAGTCCCGAAATGGAGAATTTTATATTAGAAGGACCTTCTATTTCCGAACTTCGAAAAAAATCCCGCGAAATGGGGGATCTTTCCTTGAGACAAGATGGTTTTATAAAGGTCATAAAGGGGGACACAACCGTTGAAGAAATAAATAGAGTAACAAAAGAGAATATTTAGCGCTCACCCTTAATAAAAAAAAACAACCCGAAGTTATTTCCATCCCAACAAAAAGGAAGTAGAAACGGAATTACTTTTGGGAGAACCCAAGCCGAAGCTTAGGTATCCATTCAAAAATAATCCCTCTTAACTTCAGGTTGTCAGTTTTAATTGTAATATATTTATACATAAATGTCAAGGGCTTTACCGGACAATTCGGACAAAATAAAAAGAGAGAGGGATTTAGATAGGACATTGCGTCCAAAGCAATGGGACAATTATATAGGACAAGAAAAAATTAAAAAAAATCTTCAAGTAATTATAGAAGCGGCGGAAAAAAGAGGAGATACGGTGGAACATCTTCTTTTTTACGGGAATCCGGGATTGGGGAAAACTACGCTCGCCTACATAATAAGCGCGGAGTCCAACCGCCCCATAAAAACAATAACCGGCCCCGCCATAGAAAAACCGGGCGATTTAGCGGCTATTTTATCTAATTTAGAAGAAAATTCCATTTTGTTTTTAGATGAAATCCATAGAATACCTAAGATAGTGGAAGAATATCTTTACCCGGCTATGGAAAGTTTTTTCTTAAATTTAATCGTGGGCAAAGGACCAATGGCTAAAACATTAGACCTGCATCTGCCTAAATTTACGCTAATCGGCGCCACTACTCGGTTGGCGTCTTTGTCGGGGCCTTTAAGGTCTCGCTTTGGAGCTATATTTGGATTAAATTTTTATAAAAAAAGAGAAATAATAAAAATAATAGAGAGAGCGGCTTTACTTTTGGATGTTGAAATAAACAAAAACGCCATAAATTTAATAGCGGATTGCGCTCGTTCTACTCCCCGAAAAGCCAACCACTTATTAAAGCGAGTTAGGGACTTTGCTCAAGTGGATAATATGAAAAAGATAGACGAAAAAATCACAAAAAAAGCGCTGCAATCATTAGAAATAGACAAACAGGGGCTCACCGAGTCCGACAGAAAGATATTGGAAGTTGTTATAAAAAAGTTTCAGGGAGGTCCCGTCGGGCTTCAAGCCCTTTCAGCCGCCAGCGGAGAAGAGCAAGACGCCATTTTAGATATTTACGAACCGTATTTAATGCAACTTGGGCTTATAGAGAGAACGCCCCGCGGCAGAGTAGCGACGCAAGCCGCTTATAAACATTTGTCTTTTCATCCCCATAGTCGGGGCGGTTTACAAATATGAGAAAGTTTTTAGCCCCGTTTTTTTCTTTAATCTGTTTAATGTTATTTGTACTCCCCGGCAAATTTTCGGCTTGTGTTATGATAAATGAAATATGTTGGATGGGAGATAACGAATCTTACGGAAACGAATGGATAGAGTTAAAAAACAATTGCTCCTACCCGGTTAATTTAGACGGCTGGAATCTTTACTCGGAGGATAAAATCCCCGATATTTTTCTCTCCGGGACAATAGGCGGCAATAAATATTTTTTATTAGAAAGAACCGACGACAACTCCGCCAAAGAAGCAAGGGCGGATATAATCTACACGGGAGGATTAAACAATAGCGGAGAGAATTTGTTCTTAAAAAATAAAGATGGAGAAGAGATAGATAGAATTATGAAGGAAAAAAATGGGTGGCAAGCGGGAGACAATATCTTAAAAATGACGATGGAAAGAGACGGGAATGGGTGGCATACAAGTAAAAACCCCGGCGGAACCCCAAAAAGAAACAACTCTCCCGGAATAATAATAAAAAAACAAGAAAAAAACGAGGACGAAGAAAATGAAAAAGTAAAAAATAAAAGCGGAGGAATTGTTAATATCCCTTTTTCGTTTTTATCCGCCGCGGCGATAGCCGCTTTATTCTCGGGAACATTTTTTGTTATAAAAAAAAGGTTATAAAAAATTGTTTTATTCTGCTTTTTTTGTATAATAACATTATTACGGTTCAAAAAACGGAAAATATAACAAAAAAATATAAAGAAAAGGATATAGAAAAAATACCCCGCGAACTTAAGAATATAATGATTGAAACAAAAAATAGCAAAGAAAAGAAAGATTCTACCCGACTAATTTATGAATTAAGATATGGTAATTAGTTTAAATTATAAAGCGCTTTATTGTGGCAGACAGCAGTTTTGTGGTAACGGCAATGGATAGGAGAGATAGATTTCATAGGAATGCTGTTTTTGTTTTCAAAAAAATATTAGAAAATAAAAACAAAATCAAGATTTTAATCCCGCCTTTGGGTATTTACAAAATTATAGTATCATTAAATAAAAAGGGGATGAAAAGCGATTTTGTGGAGCAAAAGATATTAAGGTTGTTAAACATAAATGAAATAATAGTTAATTCTATCTCTGAAAGTCCCGCGTTCAAGCATTGCCGAGAATTGCTTAAAAAGAGTGATGATGGTGTATTTTTAAGAACCGCGGATTTTTTCATAGCAAGTATAGGAACTGACTATAACGCTCAAATTCTCACTTTTGATAAAAAAATTGTGAAAAGAATAAAACCCTTTTATAAAAAAATTTATTATTGTTCTAATATTGGGAAAATGAAAGATGAAACAGAAGATTTTCTACAAAATTTCAAGGGAGCAATAGGGTAAAAAGGGTAAATAACAATCAACTATGTCGGGACATTCTCATTTTTCAACAATTAAACATAAAAAAGCGACCGAAGACGCTAAAAAGGGCAGGATGTTTTCTAAAATCTCTAAAATGCTCTCTTTGGCGGCTTGTGGTGGAGGAGGAGACCCGGAGAAAAATATTAAACTAAAACAAGCAATTTTGGAAGCAAAAAAAGCCAATATGCCTAAAAGCAATATAGAGCGAGCCATAAAGTCGGGAATGGGAGAAATAGAGGGAAAATCCTTTGAGGAAATTAGGATTGAATCCCTCGGACCAGAGAGGGTTAATATTATAATGGAGGGAATAACGGACAATAAAAATAGAACACTTTTAGAAATAAAGCAAATCCTCCAGAAGTATGGAGGAAAAATTGCCAGCGAGGGGGCGGTTGCTTGGCAATTTGAACAAAAGGGAATAATCGCAACCGAAAAAAATTTGGATGAGGATTTAGAATTAAAAATAATTGAAGCGGGAGCGGAAGATATAAAAAAGAGAGAGCAAATCACGGAAATAATTACTCCGCCAACGGAGTTAAATGCTATGGAAGAAAAGTTAAAAAGATTTTTAGATATCAAAAATTCTCGTTTAGGGTGGCTGCCAAAATCAACTATATTCGTGAAAAGAGATAGAGAAAAAATAAATGAATTATTGTTAGAATTAGAAGATAGTGAATCTATAAATGAGGTTTATACAAATATAGATTATGAAGATATTGGGAGTTGACCCCGGGACCGCCACAACCGGGTATGGAATAATAAAAAAAGAGAAGAACGGTTTTGTTTGTTTGGACTATGGAATAATCGCAACAAATCCCAAACATCGCCAAGAAAAGCGGCTAAAAGAAATATATATAAAATTGGGATGTGTAATAAAAAAATATAAACCCGATTTAATGTCGGTGGAAAAATTATATTTTTTTAAGAATCCCAAAACCGCCCTGCCGGTAAGCGAAGCAAGAGGGATTATAATTCTTTTGGGCGCCCAACATAATGTTCCGGTAAAAGAAATAACCCCACTACAAGTAAAAATGGGAGTGTGCGGATATGGAAAAGCCACCAAAAAACAAGTGCAAGAAATAGTAAAAAAGGTATTAAAATTAAAAGAAACGCCAAAACCGGACGACGCGGCCGACGCTTTGGCGGCGGCTTATTGCGTCACCAATAAGATATTTTGGGAATAAAATTTTAGCAAGTATTCCTTCAATGCGAACCATTAAGTTGTCAACAGGTTAGCTACCTGTCAAATCAAATAACTATCTGACCGAAACGCCTTTGGTTAAATCAGAAACTTTCTGACCGAAATTTTGTTTTAAATCGACCTTTGAAACATCGCCGCTACGCTTCTCTTGCTTTCTTTTGTAATCTTGATGAAGAAGATTAAGCTTTTTATCAATTCTTCTCTTAATCTCGGCAGGATTCAGAGAATTGTAGACCCTTCTAATCTCCCGCTTTGTTTTCTCCGGCGCTTCAGGAGAGTTCAGAATACCTTGACAAGGCGTTACGGGGTCATGATATCTTCTGCGCCTTTTCCTTTTAATTCTCACATATTCCTTAATTTTCATCTCTGGTTTTGTGTCCAGATTACTCTTAGGATTAATCTTTTCTAACAGATACTTACGATTAATCCCTGTATTCTTTTGAGCATCATCAAGGAGACGGCTCTGTTCCTTTGTATCTTTGTCCACCCGGGCTTTCTAATAGGCCGGGCGAATGATATTGTGTAAATACTCATTGCGCGATTCCATAGATATGATATGATTTTTCATAGTAGAGTAGGTTATTATTATTCTATTTCGACTTACTCTACTCTAATATATTTCGGTCAGTTCGCAAATGATTTAACCGGTTGTATCTTGGTCAGATTTTAGGTGATTTGACGCGGAAATTTGACTGGAACGACAGTTTATATGAAGACATATAGTTTTTAACACTTGACGACAAGGGATAACTTGGAGAAGAAATAACGGTTGATATTCTTAGAAATTCTAATTGTAGGGTTGATTATGATAAGGGCGTTACAAAAGAAACAAAACTTGCTACGATTACGGTTGGAAATAGGGGTTTTTAATATGAAAATCTACATCCTCAAAGAAACTTTGATGGAATACTATTTATTGATATTACTCCCGATGAAATATACCTTACGGCGGTATGTAAAAAAGATGTTCTCTGGAAAAAAATACACAGAAGGGAAAGCGATATTTATAAGCGCGATTTCACCATAAAACACATAAAAAATAATAATCATTAAGAATATTGGGGGGTTGTGTTTCTAATATCTTTTCAAAAAAACAGAGAGGATAATAGTAAAAATTAATGGAAGAATATAAAAAATAGATAAAAATATAAACTGATTATAAAAGGGTTTGGAAAGAGATTTCTGAGCAAGAAGAGAATATTGCCGGGTTAAAAGTCCATACCGCCCATAATTAAAATGTTATCCTATATAAGTGGTTAGAAAAAAATTGCAAATAAAATAATTCAAAAATATGTCTGAATAAAAAATAATAATCATTAAGAATATTGGGGGGTTGTGTTTCTAATATCTTTTCAAAAAAACAGAGAGGATAATAGTAAAAATTAATGGAAGAATATAAAAAATAGATAAAAATATAAACTGATTATAAAAGGGTTTGGAAAGAGATTTCTGAGCAAGAAGAGAA
Source organism: uncultured Candidatus Saccharibacteria bacterium (assembly GCA_964651635.1). Lineage (GTDB taxonomy): Bacteria > Patescibacteriota > Minisyncoccia > Minisyncoccales > CG1-02-41-26 > CAZYWT01. Next base: position 15,232 of record CAZYWT010000002.1, read on the forward strand.
TATTGCCGGGTTAAAAGTCCATACCGCCCATAATTAAAATGTTATCCTATTGCTAAAACTTTGTTGTCTTTCTTTTATTATACACTCAATCCTCTTGACAACAAAGAGACTTAATATATAATTTTGCTATGAAATACAAGAATAAAAGGTCGGGGATTTTTGAAATTAAATTATTAAATTATGGCAATAAATTATCTATACCTTCAAGACGATGAAGACTTTTTAGGCGCAGATTCTGAAGAGGAAGAAGAAGAGGACGAGGACGAGGGAGAAGAGGATGAGGAGGAGGAGGAAGAAGAGGACGAGGATGAGGGAGAAGAGGATGAGGAGGAGGAAGAAGAGGACGAGGAGGAGGAAGAAGAGGACGAGGAGGAGGAAGAAGAGGACGAAGAGGAGGAAGAATAAGATTCTCGGATTTTTCAAAACCCCGACAAATTATCGGGGTTTTGAAAAAACATCTCTTTTTTGTTTTTTAATGTCTATTAGAAAAAATAATAAAAAGTTTTTTTTAAGAAAAATTTCCGCCCCCTTGAAAATAGGAGGAATTTTTGTTTTAGGGGGATTATTTTTGGGATTTTCTCTTTTTGTTTTTTATATAAAAGACCTTCCAAGGCCGGAGAAATTTACAGAAAGTATTATAGCCGAGTCCACAAAAATATATGATTCCTCGGGAGAAATTTTATTATACGAAATTTTTGGCGAAGAAAAAAGAACGGTAGTCCCTCTCTCTGATATGCCTCAATCTCTGCGGTGGGCGGTTATTTCTGTTGAAGATAAAAATTTCTTAAAACATAGCGGACTGGATTTGAGGGGGGTAATGAGAGCTATTTTGTATGACCTAAAAATACAAAAACCGGTTCAGGGGGCTTCCACAATCACCCAGCAACTTATTAGAAATTATTTTTTAACAAAACAAAAAACATTAAAAAGAAAAACAAGAGAGGCGGTATTAAGTTTAGAGATGGAAAGAAGATATTCAAAAGAACAGATTTTGGAATGGTATTTAAATTTAATACCTTTTGGTTCTAATTTATATGGAGTGGAAGAAGCGTCAAGAACTTTTTTTGATAAAAGTGTTTCGGAGGTTAGTTTAGAAGAGTCGGCTATTTTAGCCGCTCTAATTAAAAAACCTTCCTATTTGTCTCCTTATGGAGAGAATAAAGAAGAATTATTTCTTAGAAAAAATTTAATTTTAGAAAAAATGAAAGAACAGGGATTTATTGAAGAAAAAGAATTTATGGAAGCAAAAAATAAAGAAATAGTTTTTTATCCCAAAAAAGATAAGATAAAAGCCCCTCATTTTTCTTTATTTGTTAAACAATATTTAGAAAATAAATATGGAAGAGATTTTTTAGAAAGAAAGGGATTAAAAGTTTTTACTACAATAGATTATAATACGCAAAAAGCGGCGGAAAAGATAGTGATGGAAGGAATAAAAAATATAGAAAACTATAACGCTAACAATGGAAATTTGGTGGCGCTAAACCCAAAAAATGGCGAGATATTGGCAATGGTGGGCTCTAAAAATTATTTCGCCTCTTCCACTCCAACAGGTTGCTCTCCGGGAATAGATTGCGTTTTTGACCCAAAGGTGAATACTATTTTTTCTTTAAGACAACCGGGCTCCGCTTTTAAGCCGTTTATTTACGCAAAAAATTTTATAAACGGCTTAACGCCCGATACAATACTTTGGGATGTTAAAACAGAGTTTAACATAAACTGCTCTCCGAACGCCGATAAAGAATTTAGCAACAACAACACCCCCTGTTATCACCCCCAAAACTACAATGGAAGACATTCGGGACCTATAAGTATAAAATCAGCCCTGGCGCAATCAATAAATATTCCCGCCGTAAAAGCCTTATATTTGGCGGGAGTAAAAAATATAATTAATTTTGTTGAAAATTTTGGAATAAAATCATTTACCAACCCCGATAAATACGGATTATCTCTTGTTTTGGGAGGCGGAGAAGTAACTTTAATGGAAATGGTAGAGGGATATTCTGTTTTTGCCTCGGGAGGACTTAAAACTTCCGTTAAGTTTATAAAAAAAATAGAAGATAGAAACGGTAATATAATAGAAAAACCCCAAACAAGCCAGACAAGAATTATTCCTTCTCAAATAGCCGACGAGATAAACCAAATACTAAAAGACAATAAATTAAGAGCGCCAATGTTTGGATTAAACTCCCCTCTTTATATTAAAGATTTTGAAGCGGCCGTTAAGACGGGAACTACTCAAAATTATAAAGATGGATGGGTAATTGGATATACCCCCTCACTGGTGGCGGGAGTTTGGGTTGGAAACAACAATAGCGAGCCAATGGCGGCTAAACCCTCTGTTTCTTTAGCGGGACCTATCTGGAATAATTTTATAAGAGAAGCAATAAAAGGAAAAAATGAAAAATTCAAAAAACCCGCCTCTCGTAAATCTAACATCCCCATATTAAACGGGGCTCTAATAGAAAACCACTCTATTTTACATTACTTAAATAGAGAAGATAGCGCGTATTATTTTTGGGAAAAGGGAATAGAAAATTTCTTAAAGAAATAAAATTTGAATTAAAATTAAGAATTTTTTATGGGCATTAGTATATAAAAATAAGTTTTATCCCCTACCGATGTAAGGAGCGCGGGACCATCCCTTTCTCCTAATTTTATTTCCACTTCCGAACCCTCTATGTTTAATAGTCCGTCAAGTAAGAATTTATAATTAAAAGATATATCAATATCTTCTTTAATTTGTTTTTCTGTCTTAAACTCCATATTTGATTCGCTTTTCCCTAAATCGGCCGTCTCGGCGTTAATTTTTATTTCTTTTTTATTTTTTTTAATAAAAAATTTAATTTCCGCCGTGGACCCGCTAAAAAGTCCGGCTTTTTTTATTTCATTAATAAAATCGTCTTTTTTTAACCTCAATTCCGCCGTAAATTTTTTGGGTATTATGTTTTCATAATTAGGATAATCGCCTTCTAAAATTCTACTGCCAAAAAACACCTCCGTGAAACCGTTATTTTCATCCTTCCATTCTCCGGATATTTGATTTTTATCCGCGGATATTATTAGTTCATTTTCTTTAACGGATAATATAGAATAAAGGTCTCTGGCGCTGTTTTGGGAAACAATAAAATCAAATTCTTTTTTAACGCTTACGGAAAGAGAAATTTTTTTCTCCGCCAATCTAAAACTATCCGTCCCGGCTATTTTTAATTCATTTTTATTAAAATTAAAATAAATCCCTGAAATCTCGGGCCTAACTTGAGAATTTTTTGGTATATTTATTATTTGCGATATTCCTTTTAGAAGACTTTTGGAATTAATTTTTACGGAATTTATTTTCTCTGTTTGGGGAATAATGGGAAAATCGTCGGGATTTACTCCTTGAATTTGATTTTTTTGATTTTTCCCTTCTATTATAGCGTTTTTATTGGAAGAGGTAAGAGTTAATTCGTCTGATTTTATGTAAGATACTAGTGAACGCAAAAAACTAACAGGGACGCATAAAATTCCTTCTTTTTTTACTTCTCCTAATATATTCCAAACTACGCTTGTTTCTAAATTAGTAGAAAAAATTTTTACAAAGTTTTTCTCCGCTTTAATTAAAACATTTTGTAAAATAGAAAGATTTGTTCCTCTTTTTGTTATTTGTTCTAAAATCCCAAGAGATTGGATAAATTTATTTTTTAATACTTTTATGTTCATATTTTACTTATAATATTTTATTTATTTATTTAATTTATTACTATATTTATAGTTTCTTTTTCTGTGGATAAATAATAATTATTCCCTTAAAGCTTCGCTTTTTTTATATTTTTCCTTGTGAAGTTTTTGTTTATAGATTATATCTTTCCCTGTGAATTTATTGTTTATTTATTTATTACAATTTTTAACCTATCTTTTTATCCACTTTCTTTATTTAAGATATTCACACCATTTCCCCGCTTAATCCACCGTATAATTTTTGTTTTATTATATTGATTTCCGCCAACAAACCATTATCTTCTTCTATTTTTTGGGAAATTTTACTACAAGCGTATATTGCCGTTGTGTGGTCTTTCCCCCCAAATTTTCTTCCAATAGACGGATAGGATTCGTTTAGCTCTTCCCTTAATAAATACATTGCTATTTGTCTTGGTCTTACAATTTCCTTTCTTCTATTATTTTCTAAAATTTCTTTTTCTTTTAAGTTATAAGTTTCTGTTATAACTTTTATTATATTTTTAAAATTTGTTGTTTTTTTGGGTTTTTTAATAATATTTTCTAAAAATGTTTTTACGGAATTTTCATCTATATTATTTATTTTATTCCTTTTTTTAAAAAATAAAACCCTATTTAGCGCCCCTTCCAATTCCCTAATATTACTATTTATATTAACCGCTAAATAATTTATTATATCATCGGGGAGCTCTTCTTCTTTCTCTGAACATTTTTCTTTTAATATAGCCGCTTTTGTTTCCACATCCGGCTTTCCAATATCTATTATCATACCTCCTTCAAAACGAGACCTTAACCTTTCTTCTATGGCGGGGATTGATTTTGGCGGCCTGTCGGACGAAAGAACTATTTGTTTTTGCGACTGATAGAGCATATTAAAAATATGAAAAAATTCTTCTTGCGATTTATCTTTCCCGGCAAAAAACTGAATATCGTCCATAATTAAAACATCTAATAATTTTAATTCTTTTTTAAATTCCGATATTGTTCCGCTTTTTATAGAATCAATAATACCGGAAACAAATTTTTCACAAGGTATATATTGAATCTTTTTATTAGAAAATTGAGAATTTATTTTATTGCCGATGGCTTGTAAAAGGTGGGTTTTTCCTAGTCCCACTCCCCCGTAAATAAAAAGAGGGTTATAAACAGCTCCGGGACTTTCAGATATTGCCCAGCCGGCGGCCTGGGCCAACTCATTAAACCTTCCCACAATAAAATTATCAAAATTATATTTAGGATTTAGATTGGTATTTTTATCAATATTAAATTCCTGAAAAGAGAGTTGATTCTCCGCTCCATATACCCCCTTTTTTGATTTTAATATATTTTTTCCAAACATAAGCGGGCTATATTTAGATTTCAAGGAAGGATTTACCTCAAAATCAATCGTTTTAATTTCATCATCATTTTCCCTTAAGAGTTTTAAGATTTGAGAATAATATTTATTTTTCAACCATTCTTTAGAAAAAGCGTTTTCTGTGGATATTACGGCCTTTCCACTTTCTTTTTTAGAAATATAAGTATTTTTAAACCAAGTGGCAAAGTTTGTCCGAGAAACGGAAAATTGAATTTGGGCTAAAACTGTTTGCCACAACTCTTCGTTAGTCATAATAATTTTCTTAATAATTCATTGTCTCCCTATAAGTAATATATTGCAAACTATCCGCCAAATCAAGCCCAAAAAGAATCCTGTGGAATATATGGGGAAAAGTTGTTGAAATGGGTCGGGCGACAAGATAACCAATACTTATCAAATCAAATAACCATCTGACCAAAACTCTTTTAGTTAAATCAGAAACCTTCTAACCGATTTTTTTAAATTAAAAAAAACCAGAGACCCGCCCTCTGACACTTTAATAGAGAGCGGGTCTCTGTCGCTTGACTCTGTCGCTTAAATGTAGTTTATTATAATGACAAACCTTATTAAATTTCGGTCAGATTGTTTAGTCGGATTTTAGGTGACTTGACGCTAATAGTTGACTAATAGATAGGAAGGTATTAGTATAAGTACAAATTCATATATGAGTTTTACTTATAAACCAAAAAAGAAAAAAAGAAAAAAATCCCACGGTTTTCTTAAAAGAAGCGCCAGTAAGTCGGGCGGGAAAATTTTATCAAAAAGAAGAAAAAAGGGAAGAAAAAAAATAACAGTTTAATGCTCTCCCCAAAATTTAGAATTAAAAAAAAGAAGGACTTTAATTGTGTGTTTGAAAAGGGAAAATTTTTTAAGGGAAATTTTTTTTATATTAAAGTTTGTGTTAACAATCTCTCTTTATCAAGGTTTGGGATTATTGTTTCTAAAAAAGTTTCCAACAGAGCCGTCAAAAGAAATAAAATAAAAAGGAGGGTTAGGGCGGCTTGCGCTCAAATCCTAAAAAGCGGAGTGAAAAACGGCTTTGATATTATTATAATGGCCAACCCCCCCTCCCTATCAAGCAATTTTAGGGACATTAAAAAAGCTCTTAAATCTATTTTAGAAAGAGCGAATTTATTAAATTATGAGAAATAAAATAATATATTTAATAAAATTTTATAAAAAATATTTCTCCCCCTTTTTTGGAAGGAAGTGTCGGTTTTTCCCGAGTTGTTCGGAATACGCCATTTTAGCGATTAAAAAATATGGAGACAAAAAAGGGCTAATTCTGGCCGGGAAAAGAATAACAAAATGCCACCCCCTTCACAAGGGAGGGGTGGATTTGCCCTAAAAAATAAAGTTAAAAAATATGGATATTGGAGCTTTTTTTAACATCATTTTATACGAGCCCATTGTGAATACCCTTCTTTTTATATACAATTTAGCCGACTGGATTGATTTTGGATTGGCCGTTGTTTTAATTACAATAATAATAAAATTTATTCTTTCCCCTTTTTCATTAAAAGCGGTAAAATCTCAAAAAAATATTGCCGCTCTCCAGCCCAAAATCAAAGAGGTTCAAAAAAAATATAAGGGCGACAAAGAAAAACAATCAAAAGAACTTTTAGGGTTATATAAAAAAGAAAAAATAAATCCCTTGTCGGGATGTTTTCCCGTGTTAATTCAACTTCCCATATTGCTGGCGCTTTATAGAGTTTTTCTAAAAGGATTTTCGCCGGAGATATTAAGAGAGCATATTTATAATTTTATTCATCTTCCGAGCGAAATAAATATGTCGTTTTTGGGGCTTTTCTCTGTGGCCGGCAGTAATATGTATTTAGCCCTTATAACCGCCGGGGCTCAATATCTGCAACTAAAAATATCTCAAAAAAAGAAATCTCAAAAAGAAGCAAAAAGCAAAGATATGGGAACGGCGGTTCAATCTCAAATGTTGTTTATTCTGCCGGTAGTCGCTTTCTTTATTGTTTGGCAAATAGGAACGGTTATCGGGCTTTATTGGCTCACCAGCGCCCTTTTCTCCACAGGAGAGTATCTTTTAATCAATCGGCGGGATAACAGCCCCTCAAAACAAAAATAACCGCCCAAAAACCAGAGACCCGCTCTCTGGCAAATTGCCGGCGAGTCGGGTCCCTGGCAGTTCTCTGATATGCGATTATTTGATTTTTTTGGCTTTTGCTATTATATTTATTATATATTACAAATTTGTGTTGGATAAAAAAGAACAAATAAAAAAAGAAATAGAATATTTTTTTACTAAAATGAGTTTAAGCGAGACGCCTTGTAATTTTAATATAGAAAGGGAAAAAGTTTGCTTTGAAATAAAAACAGAAAACCCCAGAACATTGATAGGAAAAAGAGGCGAAGTTATTTCTAACATTCAATTTATTTTAGGAAAAATAATACAAAAAAAAATGAAGCAAAGATTATTTATTGACTTTGATGTAAATGGATATAAAAAGAAAAAAGAACAATATCTTAAAGAATTGGCTCGCGACTACGCCCAAGAAGTTTCTTTTACCAAAAAAATTAAAACCCTTCCCTCTTTATCTTCTTACGAAAGGAGAATAATCCATCTTGCTCTCCAAAATAAAAACGGAGTGAAAACAGAGAGCCGCGGACAAGAGCCGAACAGAAAAATTATAATAAAACCTGTTTAATAAATTTGCGGGACAACTAAAAACGCTCTTACAGATGGCGAGCCCAAAAATGAAATGCGGGAGAGAATAGAGCAATTTCCTATTTTATCATCGGTTAAATTGTAATCGCTCCTTTCAAAAACGGAAGTGCATCTCCCCGTTCCTTTGCTACTCCACTCATCTATTGGATTTTGGGCTAAAAGCAGAAAACAATCTCCAATTAATTCCACCGACCTAATTTGTTCGTCCAAAAAGTTTATTCTCTTTGTCTCCGCCACCCCGTCGGGACTTTGTCGCCTTACTGCTGTTTCTCCCGGAATATTTACGGGGGTTAAATAAGAGAGTTGTAGAGATTCTTCGGGTAGCCAAATATTCGCATAATCCGCGTCTCCCTCGTCCAACTCTTTCGCTTCCGGTCGGTATATCAAGCATTCTCCCTTTAAGTCCTGTCTTGTGCAAAACTTTATTTCTTGGCAGGTGGACAAGGGTTGGTTGGAGATAAGATTTACCATAACCGAACTTATATTGTCCACGCTGCCGTAATCGTCCCCGTCCTTTATGTTTGTGAAGGTGTTCTTGTCGGGCAGAAAATCCCAATCTTCCACATTCCCCACCTCTTCCTTCACTCTCCTTTTTATTTCTCTTTCCTTCTCCCCAAAAAACAATCTGGCGTTCCCCGTAAAATCCCCCTTTTCAAATAAAACAGCGAAAAAGTCGTAAATTTCATCTAAATTGTTTATTTTTATGCGAGCAATTTTATTATTGTAGTTTTGGTAATACCCATCTTTTTCTATAAGCAAAGAATTCTCGTCTAATTTTCCGGCCCTCATAGAGAGATGGTCGGCGTCTTCTTCTTCCGTGTAAAAATGAACTCCGTTTCCAATATCCACCCTAATGGCGGAAAGCGGGGGATACTCCACCTCATTGGCCATTTTATAGTAATCTTGTCCTTTACCGCCGGGCATGTAGAGCCGTTCTATCTCGTCATCAGGGAACTCTTTAGTAAAAGTTATATCAACAAACCAATTGTCTGCCGTAGTGCTTATTGAATGCGAATGTCCATTCTCGTCTATATATTTCTCTCCAGTTACTATAATCGGGTCGCCTTTATAATATTTTTTCGGGTAAAAATAGAAAAGATAGTTGTCAAACACTCCTTCATCATTTTTTCTAAGTCCCAATCTTCGCAGCGAGGCAATCTTAAAACCAACCCGCGTTACAACGCAATCTGCCGAGTTGGACGGCGAAACATCACCCTCGCATTCTTTGGCGTAGAATTTCCCGTCTCCCAAGGCGCGGGAGAAATCTTTTATCCGCCCGGAGATAGTAAACAATTTATCGCTCGCTTCTTTCATTTGTTCCACATCTTCATCAGACACCCCCCTCGTCTTGTCGTCGTCGGCTAAAACGGGAGCGTCATCTCTTACTATTGTGGGGGCTTTTTCTTTTATTTCAATTAAGGTGAGTTGGGGGTTGACAAGATATAGGATTAAATAAGAACCCAAAAGAATCGCCAATCCTAAAAATCCGTTTCCTATATCCGTTGTGGCTTTTCCTCTTTTTGTTGGGTTGCCGGCCGAAGTAATATACCCAACCCCCGATTTTATAAGAACTCCAAAAACGACAATAGCGCCCAAAATAATAGCCCATTCCGTAAAGTATTTAACCATATTTCCAAGAGAACTATTGCCATGGAATTCTACCCCTCCCCCCGGCAAGACGGGATAAACTTGAGCGCTCATCATAAGGGGAATTATTACCCCTATAGTTATTAAAACCAATAAACTTATTTTTATTTTCATATACTTATTTTATGTTTTTATTGATAAATTTCAGGGTTGATACTAAAATTATGGCAGCAAGCGTAATTATTAACGCTTCCTCCGCAAAACCAGTCCAAACATTCTGAGTAGGTTTTCCCGTGGCATAAACAGGCGGCGCATTCTCCATGGAAAATCCCGTTTTCACAAGCGTCCTCGCACATGGTAAATCTTATATAATTTATTTTTGCCAACGGGGTGGCTGTTCCCGGATTAAACCTACTTTCATTGCTTAAACATTCCACACATTCTTCCGTTGGCTCTTTGGCGCACTCGTTTCTACATTCATAAGAATAAATTCTTGGCGAATAATCTCCCCTCAAAAACGCTTTTCCGCAGACAACCGGCATTTTTATTATATTCTCTTCCGCTCCTTTCTCTAATTTTTCTATTTCTTTTTCATTTAAGACGCAGTTTTTGCTAACAAGAGACGGCTGGAGCCAACTTCTGGCGAGATTGAGCAATCTTCTGCTCTCTTCCGGTTTTGTGATTTTATCTCCCGCCGTTTCTCCTTGTTTTATTAAATCAACCCTTACGGGAACGGTCTTATTTTCTAAAACATCTCTCACCGCTTCTCTGGCTCCTTTTATCCTATTGTAAAATCCTCTTAATTCTTCCACGCTTTCGGTTAAATCAAAACAGGGTTCTCCCATACATTCCTCTGGCTGACAATTAGGAAGCTTCATTTCTATCGGCAGAGGACCGCTAAAAAAGAAATCAATATTAATGCGAGCTGTTAGTCCCTTATCAACTACTCTCGCCTGACAAAGAGAAAAATCGCAAATCGGCGATTCCGTCGGCTCCGTCTCTGTTTCTCCTTTTCTTGTCAGGGATTTTATTATTTCTTGAATGTATTCCGCGCCGCCCGCAACGCTTTCATGCATATCTTTAACCCTATCTATAAGAGAGCCCAAAAGTTCTTTTGTTTTTTTAATTGCAAGCCCGGTTGGTATCGGCTCGTCGCAAACAATTGCTTGGGCGTTTGCTCCAAAAGCGGAACTCAAAAGTCCCATTGTTATTAAAACAAGAACAGCTATTTTTAATTTATTTTTTCCATTCATATATTTATAATAAACCAATTTTAACCTATTGCCAAATTATCTTTTGGCGCATTTAACCTTAACAAATCCGTCTATATTTGCGTCTTCGCAAGTTAAGGCAAACGATTTCTCCCCTTGTCCTTCCAAGTCCTTTACCCCCGGAAGTTCTATTTGGCAAGACGATTCTTTCCCCTCCAATTGATAATTTTTTGTATAAAAGTTTACATCTAACGAGTAGTTTTGTCCGCTGTAATTAACTTCGCAAACATTTTCTTCGCAAAAAACTTCCAATCCCGACGGGGCCTCGGGGCATTTTGTTTGAATATCTATCCATTCCCTATAATTCCATCTCTCGCAATCCAAAGAACAAAAATAGGGAAGAGAAGATATTGTGTAGGTCGCTCTTTCTCCCTCTTCTTTGTCGCATTTTACAGAATAAGATTTTTTAGAGCAATTTATCGCCAACTCGCCTTTTTCTATTTTTGTTTGGCAGTTTCCCGGGATAGTGGAATCTTCTTCTATTATTTCACAAGTGAGAGCCCCCGTATAAGTTATTATTTCTTCGTTGGCGTCTTGTCTTTCCGGAGGAGATATTTTATCCTCCAAATTTTGAGCCATTTTTTTCATCGGGTGTCTTAATATATAAACTAAATAACAATAAGGGCTGCTGAGCGGCTCAACCGTGAGGGGCATATTAGAAATACAAAAAGGATACTTGCACAAACTTTGCCCGCAAAGGCAATTTTGGCTGGCAAAATGAACCGCCGTGGCAAGAGCCCAAACGGCTTGCGCTTTTCTCTTTATTTTTTCTCCCTCATCCTTCAAAGATTTTATAGAATTATATTTTACAGGATAGATGTTAAATATATCGCGCAGTTTCAACGCTCCTATTTTTATATCAAAATCTTTAACCCCTCTTCGGATTATATCTATTTGAGTTAAATTACTCCTTAAAACAGAAAAGTTAGACTCTATAATGGAGAACAAATTACCCACATCCGGGCAAACGGGACCGCCTCTGGGCGTTGTTATATCATTGCTTCCGGAAGCGGGAAGAGCGACGCAATCCAATGGTTGGAAGCTTAAACCTTCGCTATCCTCGTCTTTTTTGGCTCCTTCGGAAAGTTTTTCGGGGAGTTCTTTGAGCATTTTGATTAAAATCTGAGCATTCTCATAAGCTGTTTTGGCGTCGCTTATAGATGTTTCTATTCCGCCCATAAACAAAGAATAGGACCTAATTCCTAAAAGAATAGAGTAAATTGACATAACTCTGTTTAAGGGCTGTCTAATGTTAGTGTTTTCGAGGTTGCAAAAGAATTTTAATCTTTCAAGAGAGGCGGCGCTTTCTTCATCCCCGGAGAAAATATCTTTTTCTTGTCGCCAATTGTCGCCCCAGCCCAACCCCTCTCCTCTTATATGTTCAAGATGAAGGGCGATATCCTTACAAAGAGAAGGGTCTTGGGAGTGGAGGCAGTTTTCCTTCCAGGCCTCTTTTACGGCCACTATCTTGTCGCATTGCTCTTTTGCTCCCGCAAGTCCCGTCCACCCCTCGCAACTTTCTTTAAGTTCCATTATCTCTTCCTCTTCAAAAGGGCAAACATCCGACAAATAATCAGCTCTTTGGGTACAAGCGCTATAAAACGAGCGCTCGCTACCGCCCATATAAGTCATATTCCCCTCACTAACGGCGCCGTCGCACACTTTAGAACTCCAAAAATGGACGGGGTCCTCACCCTGCTCTAAGTGGTAGGGGGCCTCCGGGTCGCATATTCCTCTAATTCTTTCTCCCAACCCCTCGTTTTCTGTTAAAAATGGTAAAAGTCGCTCCCCTGCCCATCTTAAATTGTTATTCTTATCAAGTTCTTTTACTCTTCTCTCGGCTTCCACAAGGGTTCTCTCCAGCGCTTCCACCCTTGAGCAAAGTTCCTCGTCTAATTTTTTGCTTCGCTTGTTATATTCAGGATAGATTTCCTCGTTACATTTTTGAAGAGTTTCGCCGGGGTTGCTGCTCATCAAGACGGGGTCTATCGCTTGGCAACTCACAGCCATTTTATTGTTGCCCAATATCTTTGCCTCTAAATAAGGGATGTCGTTTTGTCTCGTTTTCTCCAATTTTTCTTGAACGGTCTTTCCATTTGTTTTTTCTTTTAGGAAGTAGTAATCGGGATTTTCCGAAAGATTTAGGAGAGACGAAAATCCCGCCTTTAGCCCATATTCTTTATTTTCCAAATTAAAATAGCCGTTAAAAAGACTGTTAATAGCGCTGTATTTTTCATCCAAAAAAGAAACGGGGCTTTCCATAAATTTATCAAACCCCTCTCCCTCTATCCCCGCTTCTTCCATCCCCGCGTTGCCGGCGAAAATATCGTCCATTTTTGTTATTTTAACTTCCGGAATATCCAAGGAAGGGTTTAGTTCTTTGGTTTTTTTTGCCACCTCGCTAATTTTCTCGGATAATTTTTCCAAAGAGAAAATGGATTTAGTAATCCGCTCCAATTCTCTAAAATCTTTATTAAAATTGTCTATTTCAAAACATCTAATTCTTTCCAGAAATCCATTAGGAGAGGCGGGGCAGTTATAGGGGCCGGTCGCTTCCCCTAAATTTGCCAAGAATTTATCTATATCGTCGGCTAAATTTTCCTCCGTTTGGTTTGCCAACCTTCGGGCGGCTTGAATGGCGCTGTAAAGTTCTTGGGACTTTTCTTTGGTGGCAAGGAGCAACTTTATATATTCATAAGCGTTTATATCCTCTCCCCTTTCCCAGATATTTACAATTTCCCGTATTATTTCTTTTATTTTTTCCAACTTATCGTTCTTCAATTTTAAGATATTGGAAGAAGGATTAGAGAGTTTTTTAATATCGTTTTGATATTTATTTATTTTTTGAACGGATAAGGGAGAATTTATAAAATAATTCAAAATTGGATGGGCTATTTTTGCTTTACTCCATGTGAGGTCGCCGAGGTTGCTCACGGAAAAATCGGGGTTTATATATTCCCAAGCCAATATCCCCCCCATTTCCCTTAAAAAATTTAGCTCCGGGAGAGAAATTTCCATAAAATCTCGTTTTTGATTCCAATCCTGATAAAAAAGTTCAGAATCAAACTGGCAGTTTTCCCCCGCTATTTCTTTGGCCTCTTCCGTTGTGGGAGCTACTGTTTCCCCCTCTTCCTCTCGCCAAAATATCTTTTTGCCCTCGTCGTCTATGGGCAGATTTTTTGTTTGAGCCAAAAACTCTTGGAAGGAATTAAATATGTTAAAAAAGTTGTCATTAAACCAAAAATTTTTATCCGTTTGGGAGTTTTGGTCCCAATTACGCTTGTGAAACCAAAAAAAAGCAAGTTTTCTTAAAAGTTCCTCATTAGACATTGGCATGCCCGCCTTCCACACGGAAAATTTTTCAAAGGAGTTAAGGGCGTTAATTAAACCAAAAATAGAATCAGCCCCTGCCTTGAAAGACGCCAACCAATTTTCTTGCGGGTTGTTGGGAATGGCGCAGGAATAGTTGCAAGTATATTCATTTTCACAAGAAACGGCAACCACTCCCTTTACTTGAGGGCACGACATATTGTATTCTTCCGCCGTTTTTGGCAAAGGAATAGCGCAAGTCCCTCCTCCGCCCGAAGGAGCGCCCCCGCAACTTAACTGATAAGAATTGGTAGTTCCCACTCTCGCGATTTTACATTGGTTGGGGTTTTTTTCTATTTTTGCTCCGCACTCGCTCTCGCAACTTACCTTTAATTCTCTGGGAAGTTCTTTGCAGGAAGCGGACTCTTCAAAATGGGGTTCCCACCATTTTATATCTCCCTTCATAGGGAAATCGGCGCAATCCACAACGCAAGAATAATTGGGCGCCGAAGGTTTGGTTATAGTATAGACAAGATTTTCTTCCGAGCAAGAGATGTTATAGCTCGAAGAACCCGAACAATTTATTTTTAACAAATTGTTTTCTATGTAATATAAGCAGTCTCCTTCCATCCCCGCGCTTCCGGTAGTTTGGCAAGAAAATCCCGTTTTTTGGCATTCAAAATCCGTCGGCTCGTTATGCGCGTCCGTTGCTTCTTCGGAAATAATAAATTTAGTCGCCGAACGCAATCTTTTAGCAAAGCCCGACGGGCTTTCAAAGTGAGCCAAAAACAACTGAATTGCTTGGTCCAACTTTTCTCTTTTTTCTTTGTCTCCCTGGGAGGAGCTCCCTTCCGTTTCATAAAGAAAACTTATCCATTCCACCCTTTGAAGAGTTTTCATCATTTTTTCCGTCTCTCCCTTTATATCTCCGGCCGCCGAGAGCGCTTCCGATTTTGCTTGGCTATATCGGGAAAGATTTTCGCCATATTCGCTAAATCCCAACTCTCCCTCCTGGCCGATGGTTTTTATCACCTTTCCCAAAGAATCGACAAATGTCTTAAAATATTGAACTTGCGCGAAAAGATCGTCTATAAAATCTATGGCGTAATTTACCGTGGATAAAATTTGGTCGTAAACCTTTTTTAATTCGTTAAGTTGCTTGGCGATATTTGCCACTTTTCTTAGAAAATTAGCGATTCCCGTGGGAGCCAGCCAGTCCGCGATGGTTAAGATATTTACCGTGTAGGTTACTTGCCCCAAAGTAAAGGGGCAGTGGCTTCGGCAATTTTTTAAGAAAGAGCATTCCGTTAGCGGGTCGGTTTTATTAAACATTTTTTTGGCAAAATAAGCGATATTGGAAGCGGCTCTTTGGATAGAAATAAATTCTCCGCAGGCGCGGGCAAGAGCGTATCTTTCTTCTCGGCTCATCTTTTCGGCTTCTTCGGGGGTGATAATTCGCAATTCGCACTTTTCGGGGATATAAGGAGCGACTAAAAGAGGAAACCCTTTTTCGTCGGTTGTATCTACTTGGCTTTCAGCTTCAAAAAAATTTTCTTTATTGAATGGGTGTTTGTCCGACACCCGCTTTATTTTCCAGTCACCAACGGCCAAATATCCATCCTCGGAAATATAAATTTCCTCCGGGAGAGGAATTCCGTCCAAAATGTCTCCTATAAATTTCCAGATATTAAAAGCGTCGGCTCTTTGCGGGCTTATAAGAATAACAACCCCTATAACCCCTATTAAAATTGTTTTTATCAGTTTTTTCATAATTAGTCGCTAAATATGGGCGAATTGGAATTTATTGGCAGTCCCGTTTTTATAGTTAAAGTGAGCATTTTCAAAAAGTCGGTTAATTTGTTGGATATACAAGTTAAAAGGTCTACGCAACATTGGTCCGTTTCTTCATTATAATAACTTCCCTGACAACATAAAACCATTTCCTCCTCATCCTCTGTCGTTTTTTCTTTTCTCTCATCTCCCTCTCTCTCGCATTTTGCTTTCGGCTCGGCGTTTTTGGCGCGGGCAACGGCGTAAGTTTGGCGACAGATATTGCAACTTTCATCATAGCAGCAAAATACCCCGTCATCTCGCTCGTCTCTTTCTTCCCCTTTTTCTATGTCGCAGGACTCGCTTGTTTCTATTTCTCTACACCTGTCTTTACATACCAACGCCGCTCCCAAATTACAGCATTGTTTAGTTGTTTTGTTGTAGATTTCTTTTTCTCCCTGACAACTCTCGTTATTTTTTTCCTCGGGGGTGGCGTCTTTGCACTTCCCCGCTAATCTGTCGGCTATGTCGTCGCCTATCTCGTCTGTCGCCCCCATTCCCAACGATTGAATGAGCCAATTTACGCCCCTGGTGGGATATTCAATAAAAGCGGTGTCTAAACTACTCCTAATAGTTCCTTGAACGGAATCCACCGCCTCGTTAACAGAATCCTTAATATCTTCCCATTTGCCGTAAATTTCATAGACGAATTTGGTAATTCCCGCGGCTTTGCCGATTGTGTCTATATAAGGATTATTTAACTCCGGTATTTTTGTTTCTGCGATATAATCAATTGGGGACCTAAAGAGAGCCCACTCTTTATTTAGGGGGTCTGTCAAATAATGGGCGGCGATATCTGTCGGGGTTTTTGCCAAAACTTCTTGAATTTCTTTCCATTTAGAAACATCCATAGATTTTTGAAGCCAATTTTCTTTACCCATTTTCTTAAATATCATATAAATTAAACTTTTCCCATTTAATAGATAACTAATTGGGTCTTTGGAGAGCGCTTCTCCCAGCTTGTTGGCTTGTTTGGCAAATTCTTGTTTTTGCTCTTCACTCCAACCAGGGCCTCCCACATCTTTCGCTTTTACCCTCATCAAAAGAGAAGAAATTTTGCCCCTAAAAAGAGCATCTAAAAGGTTGTTGAGCGGTTCCGGTCTTTCGTAATTTTCCAATTTTGTCCACATCAGAGAAAAAATAGTGTTGTAGGGGTCTTTTATATAATTTATAAGTCGTTTTTCTATTCCTAAACTTTCTTCCAATGTTTGAGTTAAAATCCGGCAGGTTATAAAAAGGTTTTTAAGATTTTCGCCGACATCTCCCTCTTTTTCTTCTGCCAGATAAGTTCTCTCCACCAAAGAGCAAGCCCCGCTTCCCAAAAGCCAATAAATGTTTTTAGCCAACATATTGCTCCCCTCGCAAGGGCTTCCCGTCAATCCTTCCACCGCCCCCAAACAAGGAGTGGTGAGCGCTTCTTCCACCGTCCCTCCCGAACTAAACCAAGCGGTAAAAGATTGGAGCCCCCGTTCTAATTTTTTTATTTGTCCCTCTTCCATCGCGTCCGCTTGCGTGGCGATATGAAGCATTTCTTCCCTCCCCAT
The DNA here is from genome assembly GCA_964651635.1 of uncultured Candidatus Saccharibacteria bacterium. Classification (GTDB taxonomy): domain Bacteria; phylum Patescibacteriota; class Minisyncoccia; order Minisyncoccales; family CG1-02-41-26; genus CAZYWT01. The sequence goes on from CAZYWT010000002.1 coordinate 32,542, forward strand.
TCCTCTATCCAGGGCAAGTTTTTGTATTTCTCCTTGAACCCTCTTGTCTGTAAAAGTGGCAAAGAGCCACAGATAAATTTCCTGGGACTTTTCTTTGTCTTTTTTTTCTATATCTCCAAAGTTATGCTCTATTTGGTCGTTAAAAATAGTGTAGGCGGCGGAATTTTCAATTAGAGCGGCGCAAGCGTCCTCTCCCCGGTCGATTAAATCCTTTTTTTCTTCAGAGAGAGTTAAATCTCTTAAAACGCAGGGCGAAATTCCTTGCTCGGAGCATAATTTTTCTTTTTTAATTTCTAATTGTTGGCAGTAGGTGTTTATGAAGTCGGATAAAATTAATCCTTGCGCTCTGTCCCAACCTTTCAGAGGGTTCTGGCAGGCGTAGTTTAAGAAATAACAATAACCCTTTTCCCCGGCTGGGTCGCTTGGGTAGGGCAGAAGTCCGGCCGTTAGGTCGAAACTCCACTCCTTGCAATCGTAATCAATAAAACTAATTTCTCCGCAGATAAGTTCTTTGGGTGTTGCTTTTAGCAGTTTTCTCATAACTTCGGGGCTTAAATTGAGTTCGGGCCAAATTAACTGGGCCACCGTTTTGTTTAAATGTTTGTCTATATCGGCGTTTTTAAAAACTTGGTCGAATAGTTTCATAATTTCGGTGTTTAACGCGGTTGCTACTTTTTCGCCAAACTTTCCGTTTTCGGAGAGTTGGTCTAATAAACTTTGATGAAGTTCTCTGTCTATGCCACAGGCCGCCTTCCCCACTTCTTCGCTTACTTCTATTTTTTCGTTGTAAATAGTATAACTTCCTCCCGCTTCTTTTTTGGCGCAAATATCGGATAAGATTTGTTCAACGCTGGAGCCCAAATAGGCCGAAATTTGAGCGGGGAGCGCTTCTCTAACCGAAGAGTTTAGAAAATTGTGTATTTCCTCTTGAAAGGTGGAGAGTTGGAAAAGATACGGGGCAAACGGCTTCAAAATAGAATCTTCCACCCAAACTTGAGCGTATTTAGTTAAAGTGTGGGCGGCGGTTCGCAAAAGCGCCACCATAAATTCCTCGCCAAAGTTTACCAAAAATTCAACCGCTCCCTTTCCCCAGCGAGCGAGATTTTCTCTGGTGGGGGCGAGCCCGCCAAGGTTTAAATTTTTACAACTCTTACACACTTCTCCGCCTATTTGGTCCCAGCAATAGCCGGCGCCTCGGCAAAGCGCTTCCTGGGTAAAATCAGATTCAAAAGCTCCAACATCTCCGTCCTTTTTGCTGCGAACAAGAGCGTTCGCAATCCCTCTACCCGAAGTAAAGTCGCTTATTTCCCGGGGGGTGGCTTTGTAGCATCTTTCGTTGGTATAGTTGTAAAAATATCCTCGCGAAAAATCTTCCCAACATTTTTCCGGCTCCGAGAATTCTTTAAAGATATTAGGGTTGTTTTCCTTATAATCCCCGATAAGGTCAAGGGCTGGCTTGGTAATTTGGTAAGCGAGTTCCCAAACCATATTTTCTATTTGCTTGTCTATCCTCTCTTTTAGGTCTTTTAATTGGGCTTCCAAAAATTTATCTGTTTTTTCTAAGGGGATTAAAGCAAAATCGGGCAGAACTTGAGAGACCTTCTTTTTTAAGTTTTCTTTCAAAAAGGGAATTTGCTTGTCCAAAGATTTAGTGAGAGCGCCTTTCATCGCTATATCTAAAACATCCACTAAATCGTTTTCTATAATACTCTTTAATTCTTTAGAAAAATTAAAGTCCAAAACGGAACTTTTCAACGCTTTGGATATTTTCTCCGGCAGTTGCTCCATAATTGGAGCGGTGAGAGTGTTTGCCACCAAATTAGACAAAAAATCGGGCGGTATTTCTTTTTTCTCGCAGTTTTCTTTAACGCATTCCTCGTATTTTTCCTCGTCCTCGCTTTTCTCCGGGCATCCTTCTTCCATCTCTTCTTTTCTATAAGAAGCTAAACATTTTTCCACATAATATTTATCTGATTTTTGAACAAGGTCTTTGTTGAGCCGCTCTCTAAAAGATTGAGCGTATTCTTCCGAATTCATCTGAAAAACATCCAGTAAATAATTATCTATCCCTTCATCTAAGGCTTTTTGGGTAAGGTTGGCGTAATAAGAAGTGTCTATCGCAAACTCCCCTTCTCCAAAAGCGTCCTCCAAACATTCCTCCGCCACTCGCTCTATCTCTTCAACTCCCACCCGCAAAAGAACGCTCACAAGGTTAATGGCTAAACTTTCCTCCATTGTTTCTTGGTTCTCCCCTTTTTGGCTTAAAGGGAAATACTTTCCGCTCAAGGGAGCGTATATGGTAAAATCATCGGGGGTTCCCGCTTCAAAGAGAGTTTGTTCTTTTTGGGAAGGATGTTTTTGAATGTCTATATCTTCGTATTGATTTCTCCAATTTTCCAACTCTCTATAATAATCAGTTTGAGTATATACATTTATTAAATTTGTGTCTAAAAATTCAGACACTTTTAACTTTAGCGTTTTCTCTAAAAATCCGATTTCCTCGCTTGATATTTTGTAATTTAGCACCTTTAATCCCCCCCACTCCCCTATTAAATTTTTTCTTTTCTCTCTCGCTAGTTCCAGGTTGCAATTTTCCGAGTTTCCGCATCCCTCTCCTTCGGCGTCGCACTGATTTTCGCAAGTTTCTTCCTCGTTGCTCATTAGCGCTTTTCCCTCGGCGCAAACTCCCTTGCTCTCTTTCGTTGCTATGTGGGATTGCGACATTCCGCAACCGCAATTTTCTAAAATAGCGTTGATTTCTTCGGAAATTTCGATTACGCTCAACATCCTGCCTTCCGCTTCCAAAAAAGGGATTTCGGCTCTAAAAAATTCGCTTCTCTCATCGCCGCTCTCGGTGAGGGCTTTTTCTACATATTCTTTTACTGCTTCATCGTTCATGCTTGCGAGCGTCATTTTTTTATCTAAATAGTCCAACGCTTCATCTATTTGCTCTCCGCCGGAAGAGTAAGCCAAAATTGCCTTCTCGCCCGATGACGCTATCTCGGGCAAAACGGGGGGCGGGATTTTTTTGAACTCTGTTTGTAAAACTAAAATCTGCGGGTTTACAAGAGACAGGATTAAATAAGAGCCCAAAACAATCACAAATCCCAAAAGAGCGTTTTGCATTCTTTGGTTGGCGATATTTCGCAGAGTTGGTTTGACGCCGGAGAGAAGATAAAGAACCCCGCCGGCTATAAACACGGCTAACACTATTCCGGTGGCTATAAAATAGAAAAGAATTAAAAAGTAGCTTCCGTAGGCAGACAACCTTTCATCCACCTTTAACGCGCCATCGCTTATTTTTTCCTCTATTGTGTTGGGGGTATCTACCCCGGGTAATTTAGGATAAGAAACATTCAAAGCGTTGGCGGAAAATATAGGCAAAAATAAGGCGAAAATTAAAAAAATAAGAAATAAAATATTTAGTTTTTTAGGCATATTTTTTCATTGCGTTTTTCATTCCTATGGTCCATCCGAACCAAAGGGAACCCACAATGGGCAAGGGCTCCAGCAAAAAACTCCAGCCCTTTAAGGGGACTATAAATCTTTGCGTTTCTATGGAAGCGACAATGGTTAAAGACAAAAATGCCACAAGGTCGAGAAAAAAAGACAGGATTGTTCCAACTACCCCTACATAGGGTATTAGTTGGATTATTTCGGCGGGGATTTCCAGCAAATCAAATATAAAAGCGAGGGTTATGGCTATTACGGGTCCATCTTCTCTTAATCGCGACGATTTGTCTTTTTTTGCCAAACTGCTCGCTTCTTTCCAACGCTCTTTTCCCTTGCCATAGAGTTCTTTTCCTTTTTGTTTGGCTTTTTGGTAAACTTGGCTTAATCCGGGACTCATAATTTTTTCTTTTTCTTTTTAATTTTTTGAATTTCTTCCGGGGAAGAAGTTATAATCTGGTCTTCGGTGTAAGAGGCCGTTACTTTTAAGGCGACTCTCTTTCGGCCGGCGATAAATATCCCTTCTCCCACATCGGATTCCAAAAGCAAGTATTTTTCTCTTTCCGTTAAATTAAAAGTTTTTTTGGCCGTGTCTATTGTGGCCGGCGATTGTTTTAAGAGAATTTGGAGAGAGGAGTTTGTTATAATCGGCTTTCCGTAATCAGACCTCATAAAATCGGATATGTCTTGGGTTATAGTGGAGACCCCCAACCAGTATTTTCTTGACCTTTTACAAATCCCAAAAAGAAAGGACGCTCCGTCTTCCGTTTTCATAACCCACCAGGCCTCGTCCACTAAAAGTATTCTTTTTTTCAATTCTTTTCTGATGCTGTTCCAAATATAACGAAGCACCATATACATAGCCATCGGGCGAAGTTCATCTTCCATATCTCTAATGCCAAAAACCACTAAACTTTTGTCCATAGATATGTTGGTGGGGTTGTTAAAAAAATTGGCGTAACTGCCGGTAGTAAATTTTCCCACTCTTGAAACAAGAGATTCAGCCCCCTCCATAGTGGAGAGAACACTTTCAAAATCCGACATAAGGGGCGTTTTTTCTTCCCAAGTTTCAGGGCTTGTTTGGGGAGTTATGTCTTTGGCCGCGTAAGTTTCGGTAATTGCCCTGTCTATAATAGAGTCCTCTTCCGAGGTTAGTCCCCCCAGCATAATCCGAAAAAGTCCCACCAGGTTTATTATATTGGTTCTCAAAACATCTTCGGCGTCCTCGTCTTCGGTTGGTTTGGGCACATCAAAAGGATTAAGATGATTGTCGGAAGTGAGCGATATCTTAAAATAAGAGCCGCCCACGGCGGCGGCGAGCCACTGGTATTCGTTTTCCGGGTCCATTATAATTCCGTCAACTCCTTGCATTAAATAGCGGAGCATTTCCAGTTTTGCCATATAGCTTTTTCCCGAACCTGCCTTGGCAAAAATACAAGTGTTAGCGTTCTCCAGCGTAAATCTGTCAAAAAGAACCAAAGAATTATTGTGTCTGTTTACTCCGTAGAGAATTCCCTCGTTGGCGCTTAAATCCGGGGAAACAAAAGGGAAAATACTGGAAAGGGGCTCTGTGTTCATGGGAGTGTGAACGCCTATTTTGTCTAACCCGTAAGGAGCGGTGGAGACAAAACCCTGCTCCGATTTTAAGAGAGTTGGTTTTAAGTAGATAAGACGGGACTCAAAAATAGAACGAAGTTTTGTTTCCAACTCTCGCAGATGCGCTTTGCTGTCGCCGTATATAGTGATGAAAACTCCTAATTGAAAGACCCTCTCTTCGGCTCTTTGGAGCGAATCCCGCAAATTTTCTATATCTTGATAAGCCGTTTCCAAAGTCGGGTCTCTAATTAGCCCCTTTTCTGTTCTTTCCATAAGTTCCGCTTGAATGTTGGTGAGTTTTTTTCGCAGTTGTCTTAAAATTTCTCCCGATTCCACGGGGTGAATGTGAAAAGCAATGTCCAGCGGGTAATTTATATTTATAGCCGGCGATATCCAGCCGGTGGTTAAATATCGGGGGTAAGAAAAAACAAAAAATGTTTTCAAAAACTTCTCTCCCAGTTTTATGTAATCCTGCGATATTTCAACCGAAGACGGAGCGATAATGTCGCCTACCGATATCGCTCTTTCCCTGTAATCAATTCCCTCTATTGTTCCCTTGTCTTTTTTTGTAAAAGGAAGGTTAATATTCATAATTTAATCCAAAAGTTCGGGCAATATCTCCGGATAATACCCAAATTCCGATTGTCTTGGGTGGTGGAGTGCCCAAAAAAGTTCAATGAGTTCCGGGGTGGTGAGAGGGACGGCGTTTAATCCGCATCGCCGCAGGCCTATGGCGGCATATTCCATCCTTTGCCAAAGTTGGTCGCGAGCTCTTTGAAAATTTTCTTTGCCTAATCCAAAGTATTTATCTTCTCCGCCTCCTCCCTTGAAAATGTTTTGGAGAAGTCCTCCGCTGACCCCTATTGTTTCATTTAGGGTAAAAGGGACTACCACGAAAAACTCTTTTTTCATAATCGTTCCTTTTTTAATCAACTTTTCCACAAATTTTCTATAGCCGCTTATTTGAACTTTCAAAAGTTCCGATTTTTGCTTTTCTTCCAACTCTTTTAGTTTGTCAAAATAGCCGGTGATATTTAAGCGGCGGGATTGAACTATTATTTGAGTGGAAAAATCAAGAGAGTTTAAGAAACTTTGGAATTGATAAGTAGTGGCTTTTTGCTCATCTTCGGATTTTAGGTCAAAATTCACGGAAGAGGTGAGTAAAACTCCTCGCAGGGACTTGTTTTTTAGAATTAGAGTTCCGTCTTTTATCCCTTCAAATTTTAAGAAATTTTGGGCGGGGTTGTTACTAAACATAAATTATTGTTTGTTTTGTTTCCACTCTAATTGAGAGGAAAGTTCTTTTATGCGACTGCCGGGAGAAATTTTTAAGGGTTCTCGTTCTTTTTCTTCCTCTTTGGGTTTTTGATATTTTATTCTCAAAGAGTGAGGCGGAACATCTTTCTTTTCCCAAAAATATCTTTTGGCGGAAGTAAAAAAACTAAAATATTGAGCGATAAGTTGAGGTATGGTGTAGCCCTCTACTCGGACAAAAAGAAAAAGCAAGACAACCGTAACGGTGGCGAAAAAGATAACATAAAAAGCGGTCGGCGGGACTATATAATATAGCCCAAAAAGGACACCTCCCACTATCCCCAAAATAATTAACTGGCGAAAAGTGAGAAGATTAAAAAACTTTGTTTGATGCTCTAAGAATTTTGGAACTTTATATCGCATTGTTATATTTTATCACGAAACAATTAAAATGGGCAAGTGGCCGGTAAGTGGTGGGTAGGTGGCGAACAAGTGGCGGGCAAAAACAAAACGGGCGGTTGTCCCGATGTTATATCGGGACAACCGCCCTTTATTTCTAAAAGAGGCGCAATAAAAAAGCCCGGGTAGTTAATGTCCCGGGCTATAGGGCGGTTATTTGGATTTTTTCTTAAAAATTTTGAAAAAACCCTTGGCAAGATTGCCAATACAACCGCCAATTGTGGTTCCCGCTTTCATCTCCTTCATCTCCTTCATCTCCGTATTCAGTTTTCTGTTTTTGCGTTCCAGCCGCTTCCTTTTCTGGGCAAGTTTTTCCGCTTCCATTTCCATTTCCACAATCCGAGACCTTAATTGGTCTCTTTTTCTCCGCGCCTTTCGCAGGGCGGAGGCCGCCTCTCTTCTGCGGCTGGCGGAAATTTTTTCCGCTTCCGCTTCCGCTCCTTGAACGAGCTCCAAAGAGCGTTCCAATACGAACCGTATTGTCCGAGCTGATTCGCTCGGACTCGGCCCGCTTCCGCTTCCATCTCCGCTTTCTCCACTTTCGTCTCCATCTTCTAACGCTTTTTCTTTCTTTTTTTCTTTTTTTTCTTTCTTTTTTTCTTTCTTTTTTTCTTTTTTTTCTTTCTTTTTTTCTTTTTTTTCTTTTTTTTTTTTTTCTTTTTCCTTGTTCCATTCCCCATCCCCCTTCGGAAATGGCGACCATTTCTTCCATGTGGTCGTCTTCCGGTAGAATCTCGGCCACTGTTTTTTAACATAAGAATAACAGAGCCAGTAACCTACGGGAATCCCCGCGTAGAGTCCAAATACAGCGAAAAAATAATCCGCAGTTAGGACATCCGCCGAAACCCACACGGCGAGAATGGCCGCTACCGCGGTCCTGGCGCCGACCCACTCTACAATTTCTCGAATGACTCGGCCAGGTCCCCTCCCTGTCCCGCCGAATATGTTCACGAATCCTTCGTGAACAGCGAGGGGAATGGCGAGGACTGTTGCCAGCCCCGCCAGAATATGCCTACCCCACTTCGTGTTATTTAACACGAGCAGGGAGACGAGGATAGCGACAACGATAGTAAATAATCGTATGTCGCTATCCAACAGAATGATTCCGGGTACTGTTCTAAATAAATAGAAATAATAGTACCCGGAACTTGCCAGTGTTGCCGTAAGCAATAGCCCCGCCACGACATTTACAAGTTTCCTCATTTTTTAACCTCCTTTTTTAATGAACTTTCTTACCTATATTATACCACAAACACACTCTATTTGTCAATGCCGCCATTGCCAAAAAATCAGAGACCCGACCTCTGGCAAACCTCTGGCAAATTGCCAGAGGTCGGGTCTCTGGCGATCTTTAATAATTTAGAGTTAGTCGATTTTTTCTCGGTAAATATCGTTAAGTTTGGGAGGAGATTTTTTGCTCTTTTCTTCTTTCTCTCCCATTGTTTTTGCTCTGGGTATAAGTTTATTTTCCAATTCTTGGGCTATTTTTTCCGCTTTTTCCAGTGTTGTGTTTAGTTCCAATTTTATAGAGACCGGGAACTCTTCTTTGGATAAATCTCCTTTCCCCCTATAACTAACCAGTTCCGCTAAAATTTGGATGTTGGGCTTTCCCCCCTTTTTAACTTTGCGAAAAAACTCTTTATTATCCTCGCTTAATCCTTCCTTTTCTAAAATTTCCTCTATTATATCCGATGAATTTTCGGGAAATATTATTTCTGCCATAATTTAATTTATTAAGCCGCTTTTTTTCTCCCCCCCGAACTCCCGCTGGAAGAATTTCCGCCCGTTTTTGTTTTTCCGTGTTTTTGAGCGCCGCGAGAACTACTTTGTCCTCCCTTTTTTGTGGTCCTTCCGCTCGCGCCCGTTGTTTTTTGCGAAACTGGCGGCCCGCCGAGCAAGGCGTTCATTTTTTCTCTTATAGCTTCCTCTTCTTCTTTGGTTATAGTTTCATCTCCTATTCTTTTCTCGTAATCCCTCCATATAGGGGACTGTTTTATGGCTTCTTTTTGGGCTTTTGCCCCCATCGTTCCAAATATCTTTAATTTATTTTTATTTAAGCGCTTGGCGATGCTGTTTAATTTTAAGATGCTCGGGGGCAAATCCAATAAACTTCTCCCCGACATTTTTTCCACCTCTTCTCCTATCATTTTATCTTTTACCGCTCTTCTCGCTTTTACCCCGGCGTTATGTTCCGGGGTTCCCGAATCCATTAAATTTTGTTTTTCTTCCTTTACCCTTCTGCCATATTCTTTCCCTTTCACAAAAGGAGAAAGGTCTGGCCTTTTTGAGGAGAGTGAGCTCAAGTCCCCTCCAAGCCCTTGGACTTCTCTGATAATCTTTCTCTCTCTTTTTTGGTCGCCCAAATCAAACTCCCCTCTTTTTGTAAGTGTTTCCGCCAGCGCTATTCTTTCTTTTTTGGCTCGGGTTGTGGCGGCTGGCCCTTTCAACTTTTCCTTAATTGTTTGCGACTCCATAGAGTTGACGGCGCCTCGCATGTCTTGGTCGGGCGCCCATTTTTTAGTTCTTCTTGTGTAATATTTAGAGGACGAAACGCCCAGCATTTTACTTCCCGTTTCCGCTATTGCTTGCCTTCCTTTTTCTCTCCCCGCCCTTGTGACGACGCCACGGAAAGCGCCCTTAAGTCCTTCTTTTTTAGAGCCGGTTTCCTGAAACCCCTCTCGGAAGCCGGCCACCGCGCCCCCTATGGCGCCGGTTGCGCCGCTGGCGGCTTTTTTGCCCCTCTTGGTCGTAAATTTACCCGCCTTGGCGGCTCCCGTTTTAAGTCCTTTTGTTGCCATTCCGGTGGCTTTTGCCAATGTCGCCACTCCCTTGCTCATATAAACGGCTCCAAAAGCCATAAGCCCCAGCGCCATGCCATACAGAAAGAGGATGGGCAAAACATCCCCCCCTTCCTCGGGATATTCAGTCATATTAACTTGTTCTATCATTGCTTGGGCTAAATAAATCAAAAAAGCGTATCCGACCACTTTGATTACATACTTAAAAAACTCATTCCACCACTGCGTAAAATATTTTCTTGTCTGGTCGAAGATATAGGCGAAAAGAGCCAGCGGAGAAATAATAGTTAAAAGTGTGATGGCGATATGCCTCACCACAAAGAGATAAGCGAATTGCAACAAAACCTTTACCAAAAAGACCGTAAACCCGCCTAAAAGAATTATGCTTATTATATTTTTTATCATTTTTGCCCCGCCCCCCGCACTTGCCATATCCTTCCAATCTATTTCTTCGGCGGCTAAATCAAAGGCGGTTTCAAATCTTTCCCACTTAATTTGAGATGTAAAAAACCTTGTGGCGGCGTTTGCTACATCCACAAACAACCCGCAAATTGCCGGGGTAAAGTTTATAATAAGGGCTATTATAATTAGCAAAGAAAAGGATTTTTGGGCGCCAAACTTGTTTTTATCAAGGGCTGTAAGTATCCCGATAATCGCCAGTCCCAAAATAAACAAAATGTTTACAATATCTCTTATAAGGGTCCAGCCGATTTTTAGGACGGGGTTATTGGCGGGGTTGGTGCTGGAAAAATTACTCAAAACCAAAATATCGCTCACCGCCCATGTCGAAATTCCCACCGTCAAATGAACTACCGCTTTTAAGACCCTCATTACGGCCCATTCCAAAGCGCTGCCTATACCCTCTAAAAACTTATTCGTTCCCTTGGTTATTAATTTATTTATTATTTCTCTCTCCCCTACACCTGTATAAAAGTAAGGCACTCGAGCGCTGGTTTTAGCGGGGATAAAAATAAAAGAAAAACCGATTAAAACTATAAAAAAGGAAATTAAGGATTTTTGGAAAATTGTTCTCTTCATAAGTTATTATTTTATTATTCATTATAACCTCATCTTTTGTCAAACGCTAATTTTACCCATTTCTCCAGCAGGACCTCTTCGGCTCTTTGATTTGGAACGAGCCCGGCGTTCTTTAACAAAAGCGAAACTTTTTCCTTTGACAATCCCAACTCTCTTTCAAGGTTTTTTGCCAACTTTTTTCTTTTTTGGGAAAACCCCGCCTCAACAAACTTGGCTATTTTATTATAATCCAAATTTATATTTCTGGAAACCAACAAAAGAAAAGCGCTTCTTACCTTGGGCGAAGGATAAAAAAGATGGCGCGAAACAATAAAAGATATTTTTGCCTTGGAGAAAATTTGCGTCAAAACGGCCGGTTTTGACATATTGGGGGGCGAAGAGCAAATTCTCCGCGCCACTTCTTCTTGAACCAAAAGCCCCATCAACTGCGGCCCCCTCTTTTTTGTTAAAAACTTTTTTATGGTCGGATAGGTTATATTATAAGGCAGATTAGACACAACCTTATAATCTCCTCCTATATCCAAACCTAAATTTTCTTCTAAAATGTCCTCTCTTATTATTTTTAGTTTCTTTTCCTCGCAAAATTTATTTCTTAAATAATCGGCGAACTTCTTGTCTTTTTCCACAGCCCAAACGGAAGCCCCTTTTTTTAGCAATTTTTCCGTTAAAAAACCCAGTCCCGGACCAATTTCTAAAACTTTGTCTTGGGGTGAAATTTCCGCTTCTTTTGTTATTTTTTCCAAAACAATATCTGACAGCAAAAAGTTTTGCCCCATAGAGCGGCGAGGAGACGCCTCTATTTTTTTTAATATCTTTTTTATTTCTCCTACTTCCATCGCTTTTTATTGCGCGCTTTTTTATTGCGCGCCTTTTTATTTTGCGTTCTTTCTTTTTATTTTACACTTTTTGAATTACAAAATACAATTCTCTTTTCTCTCACCTTCTCTTATCCTCCCCCTCCTCATCTCCCACCCCATCTCTCTTTCGCCTCCCCTCCTCATCTCCTCGGGGCGGTTGCCCCAATGCAAATCTTGGGCGGTTGCTTCCTCCGAGGAAGCAACCGCCCAATCAACCATCCAATTTTTTGTTCTCTCTTTTCTCTCCTGTCTCTCCTGTGGAAAAATCGCTTGACTTTTATTAAATTACAGGTAAATTAAGGAGTAGATTATGTTAACCGGAGGACAATTAAATAGACTATGGAGCATTTTGAAATCGCCGAAAAAAACTAAAAAGGGAATTATTTTCCTTTCTTTTTTAGCGGTAATAATTATATTTTCTTTTTTTGTTATCGATACCCCCATTCCCGAGCGAGAGGGGTTTTTTAATAAAGAAAATTACTTGTTTGGAGTATCATTAAAAGAAGGAGAAGTTATTGAGAGCGCCAATATAGTTGACGGGCAATTTCTTGAAAGCGCCGCTCCGCCCTTTTTATTGGAAGGAACTTCCTTTGCCGCTGTGGGAGGGGATTCGTTGGGCAAAGAAATGATAAAATACGAGGTAAAAAAAGGGGACTCCGTTTCTTTGGTGGCGGAGAAATTTGGGATTTCGGCAAACACAATTTTATGGGCGAACAATCTTTCTCAAAATTCAACCATATCTCCCGGGGACGAGTTGATGATTTTGCCTGTTTCGGGGGTTCTCCACATTGTTGATTTTGGAGAAACACTAAGCGGCATCGCCGCCCTTTACGATGTTAATATAGAAAAAATTGTAAAAATAAATTCTCTAAACGACCCCGGCAATATACACACGGGAGATTTTTTAGTTGTCCCAGGCGCTCGCGAAATTACTGCCCGTAAAAATATTGTCCGAGTTCCCGTTCCCGGCAATTATTTTATTTGTCCTATTCCTTCTCCTTGCCGAGTAACGCAAGGGCTTCATTGGTATAATGCCGTTGATTTTTCCAATGGGGTTTGCGGAGAGCCGGTGTTTGCCGCGGCCGGGGGAAAAGTTCAGGTAATAGGACAAAACGCTATTTCCGGAAATTTTGTTAGAATAATTCACCCCAATAATGTAATTACATTTTACGGACATTTGTCCTATATCTCGGTTGTTTCCGGACAAAATGTCCGTCAAGGAGATGTAATAGGACATATAGGACATACGGGCTACACAATACCAAGCGGCGCGGCCGGCTGTCATCTTCATTTTGATGTGAGATTTGCCTCTAACCCTTTTGCCGGTTATGGATACGGGCAAACAATTGCTAAATAATTATCGGGACTTTTTTCGATAACTTAACGCTTCAAAAATATTTTCGGCGGTAATTTCTTTGTTTCCTGCAATGTCCGCTATTGTGCGGGCGGTTTTTATTGTTCTGTGAAAACCGCGAGCCGATATTTCTCCCGAATTAACGAATTTTTTAAGAATTTCTCCCGTTCTTCCTTTTAGCGGGCAGTATTTTTTGATATGAGATGGAGACATTTCGGAGTTTAGCGAGATATTTTCTTTCCTAAATCTTTCTTCCTGGATTTTTCTCGCTTTCTCCACCCTTTCCTTCGCTTTTATTTGCGTTTTTTTCTCTTCTTCGGAGTTTAGTTCTTCAAATTTTACCGAGTCGACCCAAGAGAATATATCTATTCTGTCCATTATGGGGCCGGAGAGTTTTCTGCGATAAGCCGAAATTTGAGAAGCCGAGCAAGAGCATTCTTTTTCGGGGTGAAAATAAAATCCGCACGGGCAAGGGTTTGCCGCCGCTATGAGAGTGAACTTCGCCGGCATCATAAAGCGGTAATTGGCTCTTTGCAATCCAATCTTACCCTCTTCCAACGGCACGCGCAGCGCTTCGGCTATATCTCGGCGGAACTCGGGGAATTCGTCCATAAAAATAATTCCCTTGTGAGCGAGAGTGATTTCTCCGACTTTTGGAGGGTTTCCGCCCCCAATAACCGCCGCTCGCGAAGAAGAATGATGAGGCGAACGAAAGGGTTTTTTCTTAAAAACAGGATTTTCTCTGTCCACAAGCCCGGCTATGCTGTAAATTTTTAGAACCTCCAAAGATTCTTCCGGGGAAAGTTCCGGAGCGATTGCGCGAATTGATTTCGCTAAAATAGTTTTTCCCGTTCCCGGGGGTCCCTCAAAAAACAAATGATGTCCTCCGGCGGCTGATATTTCCAACCCTCTTTTCGCTTTTTCCTGCCCTTTTATCCAACTAAACTCCGCTTCTTCTTCGCCGTTGTTATTTTCTTTTTGGGGAGGGGGAGCGGAGAATATTTTTTCTCCCGAAAGATATTTTACGCATTGGGTTAAATTTTTTACTCCAATAACTTCCAACATTTTGTCGAGCGCGAGATTTTTTACTGTTAGGGCTTCTTTTAGATTTTCTATCGGGACAATTATTCGCGAGAAATTATTTTCCATAGCCAAAAGACAAAAGGAGGCAATCCCTTTGGCCGGTTTTACTTCTCCACCCAAAGAAAGTTCGCCCAAAATTAAGGTTTTTTCAAAATTTACCGACAGTTGCTCTGTTGCCGTTAAATATCCCGCCGCTATGGGCAGGTCAAAAACAGAGCCCTCTTTTCTTAAATCCGCCGGCGCTAAATTTACCAAAATTCTTTTTCTTTGTTCTCGCGGGGGCAAGAAGCCAGAGCTTTTTACCGCCGAAGAGACCCTTTCGCGGGACTCTTCCACCGCTTTGTCGGGAAGTCCCACTATTGTAAATATCCTCAAACCTTTCGAGGAAGAAATTTCAACCTCTATTAAATCGGCTGACATTCCATTTATTGCTCCGGAGTAAACTTTTGAAATCATCTTTCTCTTTTTTTATTCTTCTTTTTTAGGGGATTCTTTTTTCTCGGGTTTTTCTTCGGAAAATTGAAAACTATCTTTTTCTTGGGCGCTATTCCTGTTTTCTACTTCGTCGGAGGAAATTGATTGCATCTTCTTGCCGTCCTCGTCCACCGCCGTTATGTCTATTTTCCAGCCCGTAAGTTTAGCCGCCAACCGAGCGTTTTGCCCTTCTTTTCCGATTGCTAACGAGAGTTGGTCTTCCGGGACGAGAGCTTCCGCCTTATTTTTAGGTTTTATTTTAACTTCTAAAATTTTAGCCGGACTTAAAGCGTTTGTGATATATTGTTCCGACTCTTCCGACCATTCCACCACATCTATTTTTTCTCCTCCCAGCTCGTTTATTACCGCTAAAATTCTCGTTCCTCTTTGCCCGACCAAAGAGCCGATAGGGTCGATTCCTTCTTCTTCGCTATAAACGGCTATTTTGGTTCGCGAACCCGCTTCTCGGGCAATTGACTTAATCTCCACTTGTCCGGAAGATATTTCCGGCACTTCAAGTTCAAAAAGTTTGGAGACCAATTTTGGATAGGAGCGGGAGAGTTGGATAACGGGGCCTCTCGGGCTTTGCTCCACGCTTATCACAAAAACTTTAAGCCGTTGTCCGGCTCTGTAAAATTCTCCCGGAACCTGCTCGTTTTTAGGCAAAATACCGGAGGTTCTCCCAACATCCAAAAAAACGGCTCGGGGTTCCACTCTTTGAACAATTCCAGAAATTACCTCTCCTTCTTTTTCGCTAAATTCCTTTAAGATTGCTTCTCTCTCCGCTTCTTTTATTTTTTGCAAAATTACCTGCTTGGCGGTTTGAGCGGCTATTCTGCCAAATCCTTCTTTGGGCTCCACCGGAATTTTCAACTCTTCTCCTGGCTCTATGTCTTTTTTTTCTTTTTTGGCGTCTTCCAACATAATATGTCTCTCCGGATTAAATTTTATCTTTTCTTTGTATTCGCTTTCTTCTTTTTCTTCGGGGCTCATAGATTTTAATTGTTCCGCCTCTTCTTCGGATAAAAGCATATCTTCCGTTACCCCTTGCCTTACTTGCCAAAACTTCGCCTCTCCCGTTTTTGGGTTTAGTTCCGCAATATATTTTTGCCTCTTTTCTCCAAACTCTTTTTTATAAGCGGAAGCGAGAGCGTCTTCTATGACCTCTATAATTCTTTCGCGGGAAATTTCTTTTTCTTCGGCGATTTCCATAATAGCCGAAGTTAATGTTTTTAAGTCCATATAATATTTGTTTTTTGTTTTAATTTAATAAATAAGGTCGCTTTCTTTGGCGACCCTATTTTTATAATAACTCTCCCAAAAAAAATGTCAAGAAAAAACGCGTAGAAAATATCAGAGACCCGACCTCTGTCACTTTGACAGAGGCCGGGTCTCTGCTTCTTCTCTATTTTTTAGACCGAATTATCTTCGCTTATATTTTTATATCTCCTAATTTTATAATCCCCTCCTTTTACAATTTCCACCGCCACAAGGTCAATTTGCGCTTCCGTGTTTGAGGGGATATTGTTTTTATCCATATAATCCCGCGCCATTCTAACTAATTGCTTTTTCTTGCTCGGGGTTAAATGGTCTTCCGGCAAAAAAGGGTCGCTTTCCGCGATTGTTTTTACCTCCACAAAAAAGAGGGCCTTGTAAAATTCCTCCCCTTTTTAGGCGGGGAGTGTTTGACAGAGGCCGGGTCTCTGCTTCTTCTCTATTTTTTAGACCGAATTATCTTC
>CAZYWT010000002.1:48743-58137 GCA_964651635.1 uncultured Candidatus Saccharibacteria bacterium
AAAAAAGGGTCGCTTTCCGCGATTGTTTTTACCTCCACAAAAAAGAGGGCCTTGTTTTTTTGGGCTATTATGTCTATTTCTCCTTTTTCGCTTGTAAAATTTCTTTTTATTATGGTAAAACCCTGTTTTGTTAGACGAGAAGCGGCAATATCTTCTCCCATTTTTCCTTGGCGTTTGCGAGAATTTTTCATTTTTTCTTAAAATCCTTTAACGCCTCAAAGTCGTTTGCGAGGGTTTCTTTCATATTGGGGTTGTAAGTTGCTACCGCTGGATGATAAAGCGGCATAATGGAAAATTTTTCGGCCGTAAATATCTTTCCATGGATTTTGCTTATCGGCTCTATCGCTCCCTCTAAATTGTAATTTTCCATTAAAAATTTCATAGAATATCTTCCCAGCGCGCAAACTATTTTTGGCTCTATTATTTCTATTTGTTTTTCCAAATAAGGGGAGCAAGAAGAAATTTCTTCCGGCAAAGGGTCCCTGTTCTGCGGGGGCCTGTCTTTTAATATGTTTACAATATAAACCGACTCTCTTTCCACCCCCATCCCCGCTAAAAGTTCGTCCAACACCTTGCCCGCTTTTCCGCAAAAAGGGCGGGCTTTTCTCGCTTCTTGGAGGCCGGGCGCTTCTCCCACAAACATAATATCGGTGTTATGATTTCCCTCGCCTATTACCGGGTAATAAGAGTTGTCGTTTCGGAATTTTCGCAAAGAGCATTTTTGGCAAGTTAAAATCTCTTCCTTTATTTTCTTTAATTTTTCAGTTTTTTCGCTTTTTTTCATTTTCCAAAGAATTTAATTTTTGTAAAAGTTCGTCTATGTCAATTCCGTATCTTTGGCAAACATCGCTAAGGGTGAGAAAATCCATTTCAAATTTTGCCATAGCGCAATAAAGGCAAGGAATTTGAAATTTCGTTAAAACTTTCTCGGCTTCGGGATTTTTTGTTGCTTCGGACATTGTTGTTTTTTTGGTATATTTCATAATTTTTTTATTTTTATTGCTTTTCCTTCGCATAAACTCTCCGCCACTTTGTTTCGAGCTCTCGCCAAAATTCCTTGGATAGCGCTTTGGGAAACGCCCATTTTCAAGGAAGCGTCTTTTTGCCCCAACGCCTTATAATCGCATAAGCATAACGCCTCTAATTCGTCTCGTTCTATTTCCACCTCCTTTAATTCGGACAAAGGAACGGCTCTGGGCTTAAAATATATCGTCTTCGGGTCAAGTTTTGTTATTCTTGGTTTTCGGGGCCTTACCATACTTTTTTAATTTTTTTATAAATTTTTTCAATTTCTTCTCCGGCGGGGAGATTGACTTCAACGGGCGTTCTAAACAGAGAGACCTCGCGAAATATATTTTTATCATAAGAAATCCCGCCCAAATATCTTGCCTTGCTCCATTTTTTTATTTTCTTTTCCATCTTTGGGTTTATCCCCGCTTTATTAATAACAATATACCAGTTTATATTAAAATAATCCATAATTTCAATGGTTCTTCTTATGTCCGAAAAAGCCGATATCCCGGGTTCTGTTATAATTATTGCCAAATCAACATCTTTTACCGCGCTTATCACGGGGCATCCAACCCCGGGAGAAGTGTCTATTATTGAAATATCCGCTCTTTGAGATTTTGCTCGTTCCTTTATTTTTTCCACTATTTTTCCCGAGCCGGTTTCTCCCGGCAATAAATTGCCGCCAAAGACATTAAATCCAAATTTTGTCTTTGCCAAAAACAAAGCCCCGTTCTCTTTCTTTTTTAGGCGGATGGCGTTTTTAGGACAGACAATTTCGCAAGTTCCGCAACCTTCGCATAAAAATGGATTTAAGACGGGCTTTCCTTTTTCCATTTTTATTGCCCCAAAGCGGCATTTTTTAGCGCAAGTCCCGCAACCGTCGCATTTATCATAATCAAAGACGGGCACTCGAGATAATTTCAATTTTTCTATTATTTCCCGCCGCGGGTTTCCCAGCCAAATAGCCAAATTGGGAGCGTCAACATCGCAGTCCAGAGTTTTTATGGTATATTCTTTAGAAAGCAAAATAGCCAAACTTGACGCTAACATTGATTTCCCAACTCCCCCTTTGCTCGAAGCTATTGCTATCTTTTTTGCCATAAAATTATATTCCTATTATATAGTAAAGCCCAAGCCCCAAAAGGAGAATTCCCTCCGTTAGGGTTATCCAGGTTGTTATTTTGGGAGAGGTTAATTTTATTTTCATTGTGAAAAACGCGATTAGAAAAATAATCAGTTCGTCCAGCAGGTATAAGAAGACAAAAATTGTAATATAGAGAAGATATAGAAAAACAGGGAGATTGGCTTCCGCCAAAATTCCGGCGAAAAACACCGGGATAGCGGCCGAACAAGGAAATTCCACTATAGCGATAACGGCGGAGAAGAAAAAAACAATCCCCGACACAGCGACTACGCTTTTATTTTTCTTTAAGAGAGAAACCTTTATTTTATTTGTTAATTTAGAAACAACGCTTTTCCCAACACTCATTTCGCAAGCAGGACCATATTTTTTGAATTTAATGAATTCTCGGATGAAAAAGATTCCTCCCAAAATACCCAGCGCGCCGATAATATATTCCATGCTTCTGATGCGCGGGGCTAAAAAAGAAAACGCCTGATACCACAGGACGATTAAAAACCCGTAAACAATAGCCGTGGCGAGTATAAAACAGCCGCCCAGTATTAAAATTTTCTTTCTGTCTTTGAACGCGAGTACCACTCCTAAAATTACAATTAAAGCCCCCATAGAGCAAACATTAAAACCGTCAAAAAATCCTAAAATTACGGACAGGGCGGGGAGCGAATATTTTTTGGGAGAAATTTCTCCCAAAAAAGGAACTTTTAGTTTTTCGTTAAAGTTAAAAGGAGTTGCCCCTTCGGCTTTATCTCCGCTGGCAGGAGCATAGTCCTCTCCCAAGGCGGTTTTTTTGATATTTTCTTTTATTTCTTCGCTGTATCCAAGAAAATATTGGTTTTTTATAAAAGTTATAGGGACAAGTCCCATTTTATTTTGGGGCACATCAAACTCGGAATAAAAGTTTTTTATTAACTCTATATTTTCCGAAATGAGGTAATAGTTTACTTTTATATCCTCTTCTTTTTCAAAATTCTTCAAAAAAGATTTTTCTCGAGAGCAATGAGGACAAGTGGCGCTGTAAAAAAAGTTTATTGCCGGCTTGTTTTCGGCGGATATTTTTTGATTTGGCAAAAAATTAAAAGCCAAAATTATTGTTAAAAAAAATAAGAAAACTTTTTTCATATTTTATTTATATAAATAGAACCATTTAAGTCCTTTATTTTCCCCTCTAAATAGCGTTGTTCTATTTTTTTAGAATAAGGAATGTTTCCGCCGATGTTTATTTTATATTTTTTTGCTATTTTTTCAATTAAGGACTTATCCCCCAAATCGCTTTTGTTTATTATTATTTGTGAGCGTATTTTAAGTTTTTTTAGAAGATTAATTATAATTTCCAAATCTTGACCTCCCATCGGAGTTGGCTCGGCAACAATAAAAGCGTTCTGAGAATTTTCCAACGCTCCTATTACGGGGCAATGAATGCCCGCGGCGGTGTCCACAACTAAAAAATCAGCCATTTCTCTTTTTGCTTTGTCCTCGGCAAACTTTCTTGTTTCTCGGGAGATGGGGCCGGTTTCTTGCGCTCCGGAAGCGGAAACCCCCGTTATTAAGGTTAAAATACCGCCGTTTTTAATCTCTATTTTATTTTCATAAATTTTTCCAACTCCTTTTTCTTCTGTTTTTATTGCCCCGTAAGGGCAAATATTCCAGCAGGCTCCGCAAGAAGAACAGAATTCTTCTAAAAATTGAGGATAATCGCCGGGAGGTTGAAATATGGCATTTTCTTTGCATTTCTTTACGCAAAGCCCGCATTTTCGGCATTTTCTTTTATCTAATTTTGGGCAGGGAGAATGAATTTTTTTAATTGGTTTTTTTAATTTCTCGGCAAGAAGCAAATAATTATTAGGGCACTCCACATCGCAATCCGTTAAAATTACTTTTTTGCTTCTCTTAACCTTCTCTATCGCCCAAAGACAAGAAACAACGCTTTTTCCCGTTCCTCCCTTGCCGCCGGTAAAGGCGATTTGTTTCATAATTTTTCTTTGGTTGGTTTTTCCAAATAATCTAATTTTTCTTTATGATAATTTTCTAAAACTTCTCTAATTATTTTTCCTTTTGACTTGTAGATATCTATTAAATTTTCTTTTAGGGAATTTAGCGGTATGGGCCCGATTTCTTTGGTAATTACCGATTCTATGCCTTCTTGGGCGATAAATTTTGCCGAGGCGAGACCGGCTCGCATTTCTTTCTCCCGAAAAGGATTTTCTTTAATATAATCTTCTATAATTTTTCCTTTTTCTACGGTGGCGAAGAAGAAAAACGGAGCCCTGGCGAAATGTTGCGAAATTTCAGAATTTAATTCTTTATTATTTTTAACAGGGACGCAAATCTTTTCTTTTTTAAGTTTTACCGGTTTGAAAGAAATAAAAAAAGAGTCGATTGTTTTTATTGAACTTTTTATTTCTTTTTCAATTTTTCTTGAAATTTCATCGGCTTTTTTAATACTGGCGGTTTTACTTATTTCCGCTTCCGTCTCGCCAAAAACAAAAGGACCCGATTTTCTTAATTTTAGGTTGCTATATTCCTTTATTTCCGAAGTATCTTTTAATATCTTTTCAATTTTCCTTTTAATTTCCGGCTCCGGAGAACTATCCAATAAAGCAAAAATGGAATCTTTGGCCGAGTTAACGCCGGCCTGGAAAATAAAAATAGATATAGCAATGCCGGCTCCGGCTTCTAAATAAGGAATTTTAAGCAGAGTGGAGATTAAGCCCGCTAAAACTATTGAAGAAGAGAGTAAATGCATTCGCGACTCTTTTCCATCCGCCATTAAACTTTGAGCGTTGATTTCTTTTCCTATTTTTATTTCGTAAGTCCCGATTAAAAACATTACTATAGCGTCTAATGTCGCCACGGCAATAGCCACAAAAGGGATGGAAAGTTGCGGCTCTGTTGTAATTTTAGTTATGCTCTCCTTTATTATTGTCCAGCCGGCGAAAAGAATTAAAAAAGAGATTAAAAGAGCGGCGATATTTTCTATTTTATAAAATCCGTAAGGAAATTTTTGGGTCGGTTCTTTTTTGGCTATTTTAAGCCCGAACCAAGCGGCAAAACTGGAAAAAGAATCGGCGAAACTATGAACCGAATCCGCCAACAAAGCCACGCTTCCGGATAAAAATCCCGCTATCGCTTTAGCAAAAGCAAAAAAGATGGTTATTAGGCCGGCTTTTATTGTTGTTTTCTGCCCTATTTCAAAGATATTGCTCATAATCCTCCTCTGCTTCTCCTGCCGTATCCGCCGCCTCTGCCGCCAAATCGTTCCGCGGGGAATTTAACTTCGCTTAATTTTTCTTTATTTAGAAGATTTACGGCTTCCCGAGGGTTAACGCCAAGAGAGACGGAATATATTTTAATTCCCGTTTGAGTTAAAAGATTAAAAGCGTTCGGCCCAATGTTTCCTGTTATTATAGCGTCTATTTTTTCGTTTGCCATAACTTGGGCGGCGCTGCTTCCCGCTCCTCTTAACGCTTCCCTCCCCGGATTTTTTATTGTTTTTTTTATTTCCCCCTTTTTGTTAAAAATTAAGAAATATAAAGTCCTGCCAAAATGGGGGTCTATGGCGGTTCCGTTTTCATCTATTGAAGTTACGCAAATTTTCATAATTATATTATCTTTCTCTGAACATCATCGCGTCACATTTAGGGCATTCTTCTTCATAGCAGGGAATACCTCTTTTGTGGGGTGTTTTTTCTCCGCAAGAAGGGCAAACGCAATTTCCGACCGGTCCTAAACCAAACCTGCGCGGATTTTTGTTAAACCTTCTTCCCCTGCCGGCCGAGCCGCCATTGTTTATTGTGTTGTTTCTTCTTCTAAACATATATTATGAGTATATACCCATAAATATCTCTTGTCAACTAATTATTCCTCCCCCCAAAACTTGAGAATATCTATAAAATACGGCTGATTGCCCGGGAGTTATAGCTCTTTGCCTTTTTTGAAAAATTATTTTATTCCCCTTAACAAAAGCGGGTATTGGTTTAGCGCCGTATCTTATCTGCGCCGAAACTTTTGGTTCTTTTTGGTTTATCCAATTTATTTCTCGTAATTTTGCTTCTTTTGTCATTATATCTTTTTCTCTTTTACTCACTACTAATTTATTATTTTTCATATCTTTTTTAACTACATACCAAGGACCAAAAGAGGCGCCGAGTCCTTTTCTTTGGCCGATTGTGTAAAAATAAAGCCCTCTGTGTTTTCCCACCCTATCGCCGCCCGGTGTTACTATATCTCCTTCTTTTTCTCCCAGATTCTTTTCTACAAATTGAGAGAGCGTTTTTTCCACAAAACATATTTCTTTGGATTCTTCCTTTTTTTTAATACCCAAATTTAATTTTTCGGCTATTTTTCTTGTCTCCGTTTTTTTTATATTTCCCATAGGGAAAATAATGTTTTTTAGGTCTTTTTTCTTTAATTTCCACAGAAAATAGGACTGGTCTTTTATTTTGTCTATCCCCCTGTAAAGTTGCCCGTTTTTTATCCGAGCGTAATGCCCCGTTGCCATTTTATTAAAGCCCTCTTTTTTTGCTTGGTCTAAAAAAACTCCAAATTTTATCGTTCTATTGCAAAACACGCAAGGGTTGGGAGTATTGCCCGCTTTTATTTCTTCCAAGAAATTTTTCATGACCGTTTCCTTGAACATCCCACTTAAATCCCAAACAATAAAATCAATTCCTAATTTATTTGCTATTCCCCGAGCCCTTGCCTCTCGCTTATTGTATTTATCCCAAAGACGCATAAAAATAGCGGAAACGCTTTTCCCGCTCCCTAAAAGTTTGCGGGCGGCTACCGAAGAATCTACTCCCCCGGAAAAAGCCAGCGCCACTTTTTCCTTATTTTCGCTTTTTTTCATAATCTTCAATAGCCATTTTTAGCGCTTTTTCGGCCAGTTGAGTGCAATGAATTTTTTGAACGGGCAAATCGCCCAATCGGCTCTGAATTTCGCCAAACTTTATATTTCGCGCTTCCTCTATTGTTTTGCCTTTAGCCAAATCGCATAAAATATCCGAAGAAGCGATAGCCGGAGCGCATCCCAGCGTTTCAAATTTAGCGTCTTTTATGACCTTGTCCTCCACTTTTAGATATATTTTCATAATATCTCCGCAACGCAAATTTTCGGTATTGCCAATACCGCCGGGATTTTCTATTTTTCCCATATTTTTAGGGTTTAAGAACCTTTCTCTTACTTCATCGGAATAATTCATAGTTTTTATTGGGCGTTGTAGCCCGATATTTCTCTTAATCTTTTCACTATTTTTTTGAGTTCGTTTATGAAAATGTCTATTTCTTTTTTTGTGTTTTGCTTCCCTAATGTTATCCGCAAAGAAGAATGGGCTCTTTTTTCCGAAAGCCCCATCGCCAAAAGAGTGTGGGAAGCGCTCAAGTCCTTTGCCGAACAAGCCGAACCGGTTGAGACGGCAATGCCTTTTTCGTCCAGCATCGTAATCATCGCCTCCCCTTCCGCTCCCGGCAAGGAGATATTTATATTATTCGGCAATCTTTTTTCTCGGCTTCCGTTTAGTTCGGCTCCCGGAATTTCTTTTATTATTCTCTCCAGCGCCCAGTTCCTTAAATTTTTCATTTTTATCGTTTCTTTCTTATTTTTCTTGATTATTTCAATCGCCCTGCCCATTCCCGCTATGGCGGGGACATTTTCGGTGCCGGGGACAATCCCAAACTCTTGCCCGCCGCCATAAATTAAAGGCAAAAGAGAGTTTTTGTCTTTAACAAAAAGAGCGCCCGCTCCTTTTGGCCCGTATATTTTATGAGCGGAAAGAGTAATAAAGTCCGCCCTCAACTCTCGCGCTCTACAATCTAAATAGCCGGCTGCTTGAGCGGCGTCGGTATGGAAAGGGACGCTTTTCTTCTTGGCGATTTTGCCAATTTCCGGGATGGGTTGGATAACTCCCGTTTCATTGTTGGCGTAAATAACCGATATTAGAGCGGTATTTTCTTTAATTTTATCCTCCACCGCTCTTGCGTCTATTGCCCCGTCTTTATTTGGAGAAATATAGTCCACTTCCGCTCTGCCCTCTTTTTCTAAATGATGGCAAGGGTTTAGAACCGCCGAATGTTCTATTTTCGTTGTTATAATATGGGGGCGGGTTATTCCGTTTTCCCGAATTTTTTTTATAACTCCCAAAACGGCTAAATTGTCCGCTTCCGTTGCCGAGCGGGTAAAAATAACGCTTTCGAGCGCACAGTCCAAGAAAACAGCGATGCTTCGGCGCGCTTTTTCAATTATGTTATTTGCTTCCCTGCCAAAACTATGTAAAGAGGAAGGGTTTCCGCGCGAATTGCGGGAAATTTTTTCCATCTCTCGCAAAATCTCTTTGTCAATTGGGGTAGAGGCGGCGTTGTCTAAATAAATTTGCTTCATCATCTTAATTCTAATTGATTTTTTAGCTATTGACAATAGTCAAAGTTAAACTTAAAATAAACTTAATGAATATAGTTTCTCTAAAAAAATTAAGGGAAGATACTCAAAAATATATAGACCAAGTAAAGCAGGGGCATTCTTTTGTTGTGTTAAAAAGATCTAATCCTATTTTTAAAATTTCTCCCGTTGATGAAAACTGGGAAGAGGTAATTAATTTTACCGAAATAAAAAAAGAAGGAGTGGATATAGATAATTTAATAAAAAAACTTTGAATTATGGATAAAATAGAAAAAGTTTTATCCAAGCTAAATAATAACGAGAGGCAGAAAGTAAAGAATTTATTGATTAAAATAAAGAAGAATAAACTGGAGGATACGGATATCAAAAAATTAAAAGGTTTTAACGATATATTTAGAGTTCGCCAAGGTAATTGGCGGATTATTTTTAATAAAAAAACAAATAAGGTCTTAACATTAGAAAGAATAACCGAAACTACCTATAAATTTAATATATAAGTTTGAACGCATATATTACACTTTACCTTGAGTTTGTCTTGGCTATTTTTTATTATTATATTTTTCCAATTATCCATACATAATACATAATAGGGCGGTTGCTTAGTCGGACTAAGCAACCGCCCTAAGTAATTGCCTATCAAGGTAACCGCTAAGATAAATAATCGTTTTTTCCGACAGTTAATGCGTATCATATCATTATGGAATAGTATATTTTTCAAAAAATGTTCGTCCAGCATTCAGTAAATCCGAAATTAAAAAATTTAGTATTTTTTAAAATTAACTTTTTATAATTTGACCTATTTTTTATCTAAATTTTATAGAATTAATTATAAAGTTTATTATGGTCGCCTA
>CAZYWT010000003.1:0-13686 GCA_964651635.1 uncultured Candidatus Saccharibacteria bacterium
ACCAAGCAACCGCCCTTTTGGTTGCTTAGTCCGACCAAGCAACCGCCCAAGATTATTGGTTGCTTAGTCCGACCAAGCAACCGCCCGATTTTTGGGTTTTTGTTTGAGTTTGTTTGATTTTTTGGTTGGTTGCATTAGTTGTCCCGATGTGATATCGGAGCAACCGCCCAAAAATACTGGGACTATTATGGCTTTTAAATAATCTCTGGTATAATAAGGGCGTAAATTAGTTGGTCTAATTAAATTTATGCGTATTTGGGATTATGATTTGCCAAAAAATTGGAAACCGAAAACAAAAGAAGAGTGGCTTTGGTATTTAGAAAGAAAAATAAATTACGACGACTGGAAAGGGTTAAAGGCGGAAACAATAAAAAAATATTTTCCGAAATTAAAAAAAACGCTTGACCCCGGTAAAAGAATGATGTTGGAACATTATTTCAAAATAAAAAAATAAAATGAACCTTCTTCCCATACAAGAAAAGGTGTTAAAAATTTTCAAAAAAACTCGCCTCAAAAATAATTTTTATTGGACGGGAGGAACTCTGCTATCTTCTTTTTATCTTCATCACAGAAAATCTTACGATTTGGACTTTTTTACTAAAAGCGATTTTGGGTATAAAGATTTATCTGATTTTTTTAATTTATTAAAAAAAGAAATTAAGATAAAAAAAATAGAAGAGAAAAAGATATTTAATCGTTATGAATTTTTTATTCACAACAAAGAAGAAGCAAGAGTGGATTTTGTTAAATATGATTATAAAAATATTGGAGAAAGAAAAAAATGGAAAGGTATAGTTATTGATTCTTTGGATGATATAGCGGCTAACAAAGGTATGGCGTTTTTTGATAGAAATGACCCAAAAGATTTATTTGATTTGTATTTTATTTTAACCAAGAAGAAATATTCTGTAAAAAATATCTTAAACTTAACTAAAAAGAAGTTTGGCATTGAATTTGCCGAAAGTTCATTTTGGAGCGAATCTTTCAAAAAATCAAAAGAATTGGAAAAGATAAAACCATTGATTTTAGTAAATGATAAAAATATAGCGAGAAAAATAAAAGATTATTTTGAAAAAAACGCTTTTTACTATATAAAAGAACAATTATCGGAATAACCGGCCTTTAGGTTATTAAAATGGATAGGGAAAAAGAAAAATTAGAGGCATCGCTCTCCGCCAATTTACCGAACAGTTGTCCCGATATGACATCGGGGCAATCGCCCGGTAAATTGGCAAATTCCGTGGTTGCTTCCTCAGAGGAAGCAACCGCCCGGCAAATTGGTGGCTTGCCGGCGAGCGGGGACACTGGCAATCTTTCCGACAATCTTTATATTCCACAACTGCTTGCTTTGGCTTTTAGATAATTTTTGGTATAATAAAAACGAGGAAAAAATATGGCGGAAGAAAAAAAAGTAAGTCCAAGAAATCCCGGTCAAAAGAAAAAAAAGCGGTTAATAGACCAGTTAAATCCTTTTTATAACTGCAAAAGATATAATATCCCTATTTGGCAATGTCCTTCTTTCCTTTTTGTGCTAATGGGGCTTTTTATAATATTTGCCATTTTAACGACTTATTTTGTGGCTTCCCGCAACATCGGAGACCCGCGTTTGGTAAGTTTAATTGTTATAGGAGTTACTTTTATTCTTTTAATTATTGACTTTATCATCACGAAAAGTTTTGAAAGGGTTTCGGAGGCGAGCATAATGAAAACGGAATTTATAAGCATTGTTTCTCATCAATTAAGGACGCCCCTTACCAATATAAAGTATTCAATGGAAATCTTGGAGAAAAATTGCGAAGAAAAATTTTCTAAAAAAGATAAAGAATTTTTTGGCATAATAGAGGAAAATATAAAAAGAATGGGTGGATTGGTAAATAATCTCTTAACTGTTTCTCGCATAGAAACGGGCAGAGCGCCTCTTAACATCAAAACAATAGATATAAGAAAAATAACGCAAGAAGTTATAAAGAAACATCGCCCCCGCGCCGATTCTGAAGGGACAACTATAAAAGCGAAAATTCCCGCCTCTATTCCCAAAATAAAAGGAGACGATTTTTGGACGGAGCAAATTTTAGGCAATTTAATAGACAACGCCATTCGCTATACCCCGGACCACAAAGGTAGCGCGGAAATAAGCATAAAAAAGAAAAAAACAGGGATTTTGTGCGAGGTAAAAGACAACGGAGTGGGGATACCGGAAACGGAACAAAAATTTATATTCCGCAAGTTTTTCCGCTCCAAAAATGTTTTAAGAAAACAAACCCAAGGTTCGGGGCTGGGGCTTTATATCGCCCGAGAAATGATTTTGAATATGGGCGGTCAAATTTGGTTCCGCTCCAAAGAAGGCAAGGGGACAAGTTTCTACTTTTTCCTTCCCTACGCCAAAAAATAGTGTCAACAAAGGTCAAAAAATAAAAAATTTATGGAAAAAACAATACTTTTTATAGAAGATGAATCCGCTCTGCAAAGAGCTTTCGGGGAAATCTTTCAAAGTGAGGGATACAAAGCGGTTAGCGCTTTAGACGGACAAATTGGTTATAATATGGCAAAAGAAATAAAGCCCGATTTAGTTCTTTTGGATTTAATTCTTCCCAAAATGGACGGGTTTGAGGTCTTGGAAAAATTAAAAGAAGATAACGAGACGAAAGATATTCCCGTTATTATTCTTACCAATTTAGAGGGAAGCAAAGAAGTTGAAAAAGCGTTGGAATTGGGCGCGACAACTTATTTGGTAAAAGCCAACTATGATTTGGAAGAAGTTCTTCGCAAAGTAAATTACGCTCTTGGAAAAAGCGAAGAGGGGCGGGAGAAAGAATAATTTTTTCTAAAAAATAATGAGGGTAGAGCCTCAACAATTGAAAGCGTTTATGTCAGACGCGGGGCTTATTAAAGAGTCCCATTTTGACGAAGCCCTGAAACAGGCAAAGAAAGAAAACAAAAAAATAGAAGATTATTTAATTGACGAAGGGCTTGTGAAACGGGAGGATTTAATAAGGTTGGAAGCCTATATTTTAGGCATTCCTTTTGTAAACTTGGAAAACGACAAAATATCTTCGGAAGTTTTACGGATAATTCCAGAGCCCATTGCCAGAAGCCATAATATCGTGAGTTTTCGAAAAAAGGGCAAAAATTTGGAAGTGGCGATGCTTGACCCCGAAGATTTGAAAACTATAGAATTTGTAAAAAAGAAAGCAAACTTAAAAATTCTACCCCGCCTCACAACCAAGAAGAGCATCGAAAATGTTTTAAGCCAATATAAAGAGACATTGGAAAAGGAATTTAGCGATATTATCAAGGGAGAAGCGCGCGAAATAGACATTGTTTCGGCGGAAGAAAAAGGAGAAGAAAAAGACGATTTAGAAAAGAAGGCTCAAGAGATGCCAATTATAAGGATTGTGGAAACCTTGCTAAAACACGCTATTTATCAGAAGGCTTCCGATATTCATATAGAACCGCAAGAAAAAGAAGTGCTGGTTAGATACCGAATTGACGGAATTCTTCGCGAAGCGATGACTTTGCCCATTAGCACCAAAAAAGGAATCGTGGCTCGCATAAAAGTTTTAAGCGACCTAAAACTTGACGAGCATCGTCTCCCCCAAGACGGAAGATTTAAAATAGAGGAAGAAGGGTATAAATATTCTTGCCGAGTTTCCATATTACCTGTTTTTGACGGAGAAAAAGTGGTCATTCGTCTTTTGTCGGAAAATAGTCAAGCAATAACCTTGGAAGGGCTGGGTATTTCCGGAGATTATTTGGAAAAAGTTCACAACTCTTTGCGTCGCCCGGTGGGAATGCTCTTAATTACAGGACCCACCGGAAGCGGGAAAACGACCACTCTTTATTCAATGATGGAAATCCTAAATCAGCCCGGAGTAAATATCTCCACCGTGGAAGACCCCATTGAATACCGAATGCCAAAAGTAAATCAAACCCAAGTAAATTCCAAAATCGGACTTACATTTGCCGCCGGCCTACGGAGTTTGTTAAGGCAGGACCCCGATATTTTAATGGTGGGAGAAATTAGAGACCAAGAAACGGCTTCTCTGGCGATTAACGCCGCTCTGACCGGGCACCTTGTTTTGTCCACTCTTCATACCAATTCCGCCGCCGGCGCCATTCCTCGCCTTATAGATATGGGAGCCGAGTCCTTCCTTTTATCCTCAACAATCAATCTTGTTTTGGCTCAGCGGTTGGTAAGGCGTCTTACCGACGAAAAGGAAGAATATAAAATAAAAAAGCCGGAGATTGAAACCTTAAAAAATTACTGCGATTTAGAGCGAGTGAAAAAAGAATTTATTAAAGAAAGATTGTTAAAAAAGGGAGGGGAAATACAGGAGATGAGTTTTTACAGAACTAAAAAGGGGGAGGAAGAAGAGGGATATAAAGGAAGGATAGGAATTTACGAGGTTTTGGAAATTACGGAAACAATTAAAAATTTAATAGAGAAAAACGAAACCGACTCTAAAATTCAAAAGCAAGCTCGAGAGGAAGGAATGAGGTTAATGGTGGAAGACGGGCTGGTAAAGGCGGCCCGCGGCATAACCAGCATAGAGGAAGTATTAAGAGTAATAACGGATTGAGGATACTAATTCGTAGCCTGCTCCCTTATTAAAATTTATGGCTAATTTTTATTACAAATCTAAAAATCTAAAAGGAGAGGAAGAAACCGGTTTTATGGAAGCGGAAGACGCTTCGGATTTGGCAAAAAAAATAAAACAAAAAGGCTATTTTTTGGTTTATTCGCGTCGGCAAGATAAGTCGGAAGGGAAAAGTTTTCTGAAAAAAGCGGCGAATTCTTTTGGAGGAATGCTGGGAGTTTCTTTGTCGGAGAAACTTTTTTTCACTCGTAATTTAAGAGTGATGATAAAAACGGGAGTTCCTTTGCCGCGGGCTTTTAATATTTTAGCGCGTCAGTCCAAAAATAAAAAATTCAAAAAAATTCTTACTGAAATATCAGAGAAAATTATAAAAGGAGAACCCTTATCTTCGGGGCTCGAAGGATTTTCTTCTATTTTCTCGAATTTATATATAGAAACAATAAAGGTGGGGGAAGAGACGGGAAATATAGAAGAATCGCTTGAAATTTTAGCCACTCAAATGGAAAGAGAGCATACCATAAAATCCAATGTAAAAACGGCTATGGTTTATCCCGCGATTGTGGTGTTTTTAGCGCTCATAATCGGGGTTGTGATGTTTGTTTTTGCCGTTCCCAGATTAAAAGAGGCTTTTACGGAAATGGAAGTGGAACTTCCCGCAACTACTAAAATGGTGTTGTCTCTTTCCGACTTTATGTCGGAAAACTGGCTTGCTTTTTTTGTTTTAGCGCTCATCTTTATTTTTTGTTTTATTTATATTATAAGAAAAGGGAAGGGTTCGCGAATTTTTTCTAAAATTTCTTTAATTTTGCCGGGTATTTCCGGTATTGTAAAAAATATAAATTCAGCCATTATGCTTCGGACATTAAGTTCTCTGCTTTCGGCCGGCGTTCCCATAGTTCGTTCTCTTATTATTTCCTCCGGAACTTTGAATAATTTTTACTTCAAAAAATCTTTAAGAGAAGCGTCGGAGAAAGTAAAAAAGGGGAGAAAACTTTCGGTCTCGCTGGAACCATATGAAGGAATTTACGCCCCGATGGTTTTAGAGATGATGAAAGTGGGAGAGGAAACGGGAGAAACTTCCGAAGTTTTGGAAAAACTGGCTGATTTTTATGAAAAAGAAGTGGAAGCCGCCACCGAAAAACTTTCTTCCGTCATAGAGCCCTTTTTAATCGCTTTAATCGGGGTTTTTGTGGGATTTTTTGCGATTTCTATGTTGCAACCAATGTTTTCCATTGTAAATAAAATTTAATTTATGAAGAAGGGTCTGGGACTTGTGGAAATTTTAATAGGAACATCTCTTTTGATTTTGGTGTTCTTGGGCTTATACGGCGCTTTTCAGTTAGGGTTAAAAGTGGTGGGACAATCCAAAGCGCGAGTTTCGGCCCTGTCTCTTTTGGAAGAGAAAATAGAGAAAATTAGAATTATGTCGTATGAAGATATAGGAACCGTTGGGGGAATTCCCAGCGGAGTTATTCCGGAAGAAGAAATTGTGGATAGAAATTCTTTAAATTTTACGGTAAAAACCACCGTTTTGTATATAGACGACCCTTACGACGGAAAGTCGCCCGAAGACCCGGTGGCTTCCGATTATAAAAGAGTGAGAATAAAAGTTTCTTGGAGCGGTTTTTTTGAAGGGGAGGTGGTTGGCTTAACCAATGCGGCGCCCGACGGCGTGGAAACAGAAGCGGGAGGAGGAACAATTAGGTTGTCGGTATTTGACAGCGAAGGAGTCGGAGTTTCTTTGGCCGCCGTCCATATTTACAATGACAAGATAGCGCCAACTATAGACGCGTATTACGAAACGGATGAAAACGGTAATCTCGTTATAGCTGGAGCGGCAACTTCTTCAGCCGGGTACGAAATAGAGGCGAGCAAAGAAGGATTTAGCCGAGCGCAAACTTACGGGACAGACGATGTTGCTAATCCGTCCCCGGAACACCTCTCTGTTTACGAAGGAGAAGTGGCGGAAATTGGTTTTGGCATAGACGAAATAAGCGCTTTCTTCGTTCTTTCTTTGGCGGTGGATATATGGAAGGATGATTTTGCCGATTTATCTAAAATTTCCGAAAGCGAAGGAGTAGAGGTATCTTCCGGCGAAGTTCGTTTAACAGGCGGAGCAAGCTCAGGCTGGCTGATTTCCGAAGAAATTTCTCCCTCTAATCTTTATAATTGGGGGAACTTCTATTTTTCCGACCAAGAAGATGAGCTTCTTGATATTAAATATAAGTTTTTATATCAAGTTAGCTCCTCCTGGGAGGTTATACCGGAAGAGGATTTATCGGGCAACTCAACCGGGTTTGATATTTCTCCCGTTGATATTTCAGAACTTTCGGCGCTAAATTACCCCTCTATAAAAGTGAAAGCCGAGTTCCAAGGAGACGGCATTGAAAGTCCGACTCTTTTTGAGTGGAAATTATTCTACAATAAATCTTTGGTCGGTGAAATTGATTTTTCTCTTGTCGGAGCTAAAACCATAGGAACAAATAAAGACGACGAAGATGTTTATAAATATAGCGAAACTCATCAAACAAACTCTTCCGGAGAACTTCTTATAGAAAATTTGGAGTGGGATTCTTACTCTCTTTCGCTATTGGAAGATTCTTTGGATTTATCCGAAACTTTGCCTTCCGAAGACCCAATAAATTTATTGGCTGGAACAACCACGGAGCTCACCCTATTCTTAAACGCCGAACATTCCGCTCTCTTTAAGGTTTTTGACGCTTCAACAACTTTACCCGTTTTTGGAGCGGGAGTTTCTCTCTCCAAAGAGGGCTCGGAAGAGGAAGAGACGCTTCCCACAGACAAAAACGGCTTTGCTTATTTTGTTCCGTTAGAAGAAGCGTCTTATAATTATGAAATCTATAAAGAAGGTTATAACTCCGCCTCGGGAGCGATAGATGTTTCCGGGGACGAAGTGGAAGAAATATATTTAATCCAAAATTAAAATTATGAAAGGTTTTTCACTGGTAGAAATAATAATAACAATAGCAATTTTTATAATTATTTTGGGCGGAATTTACGGATTTGTCTCGGGGCTTTACCGCGCCAATAATTTTACTTTTATGCAAGCGCTTGCTGTTTCCGAAGCGAGAAAAGGCATTGGGACGATAACAAGAGAAATAAGAGAGTCCCAAATTGGCGAGGATGGCTCCTATCTGATAGAAAAAGCCGACGATTACGAATTTATCTTTTATTCCGACATAGACAAAGATAACCAAACAGAGAGAGTTCGTTATTTTGTGGAGGGAAGCGATTTTTACAAAGGAGTGATAAACCCGGAGAATGGCGTCTATATTACAGAAGAAGACGACCCAGATTTTAACGAAAAAATTGTAATACTCTCCAAATACATAAGAAACGAGCCGCCTATTTTTAGATATTTTGACAGCGAACTTAATGAACTCCCCGCCCCGGCTCGGCTAAATGAAACAACCCTTATGAAATTAAAAATTATAATAAATGTGGACCCCGAAAAACCGCCATATAATTTTACTTTGGAAAATTATATCGCTTTGCGTAATATTAAATAAAAAAAGGGGTTAAATTAAATGGTTAAAATTATGTTTTTTAGAGGGAAAAATAAAAATGGAAGCGTAACTGTCTGGACACTGGTGTTAGGCGGAGTTTTTATCATTATTCTTTCGGGAATTCTTTCTTTTCTGGTGTTTCAGATAAAAAATAACAAGAGGGCGGAAGTGAGCGTTTCCGCTTTTCATATAGCGGAAGCGGGAGTTGAATACTCGAGATGGCGATTGGCGCACAATCCGGAAGATTTCGATTTTTCCGGAAAGTATGATTTTAAGGACCCCGAAGGAACAATAGTTGGTTATTTTACGCTTCAAATAGAGGCGCCCAGTTTTTGTTCTCCAGGCATAAAAATAACTTCCACGGGAGAGAAAAAAAATCATTCTCAACTAACGAGAACGATAAAAGCGGTTTACGCCAAGCCCTCACTCGCTCGTTTTGCTTTTTTAACCAATTCTAATGTTTGGTTTGGTCCAGACGAAGCGTTAAAAGGGGCGGTCCATTCCAACGGAGGAATAAGAATGGACGGAGAGCAAAACTCTATCTTTTCTTCCGCCAAAGAAGAATATATTTGCGGTTCGGAACACGGGTGTTCTTATTGGGATTGTTCCGCTCCTTGCGAGTGGACAAGCAATGGCTGTTCTTGCCCGGGGATATGGGGCGAGGGAGAAGGAGAGAGCGAAGGTTATTGGGACTTTCCCGTCTCTAACATCAGTTTTGATATGCTCATTCAAGACCTCGCCTTGTTAAAAGAAGCGGCGACAGAGAGCGGAATATATTTACCCGATAGCGGGGAAGAGGGTTATCACATTGTATTTTTGCCGGATGGTTCTATGGATGTTTATAAGGTGGAAGAACTAAAAGAAAAAGTATGGGGATATAACGGAAAGGACTGGGTTTTGGAGTCAAACAGCGTTGGAGACGAATATTTTTACGCCAATTACGATTTGCCAAGCGAATGCGCCCCTATTTTTGCGGAAGATTCGGTCTGGGTAGAGGGAGAAGTATCTGGACGAGCCACTCTTGTTGCGGCTCGCTTGCCGGACACGGCGGGGAACAACCCAAAGGTTGTAATATGGGACGATATAAGATATACAGACACCCAATCTTCTCTTGGGATTATAGGACAAAAAGATATTTTAATTCCCCTTTATTCTCCTGATAATCTAAAAATAGACGCGGCTCTTTTAGCCCAAAAGGGGAGGGTTTTTCGGTATTATTACCCTCCTTGGTGGTGGGAGCCGTATAAAACATATTCTAAAAGGGACTATATAGAGACCCGCGGAAGCATTATAACCAACGGTGTTTGGACTTTCACTTGGGTAAAAAAGCAAGGGTGGCTGGAGGTGTTTGAGTCCGGTTATGAGACAACCAACTTAAATTACGATAGCCGTTTTTCTTTTTCTCCCCCTCCTTATTTTCCCTCTTCGGGAGATTACGAAATAGTTAAATGGGAGGAAATTAACTGATTGAGAAAGCCGCTGAAAATGTTAAAATAAAATTATGTCATTTTGGATTTCGCAATATAATATATTTGGATTAGATATAGACGACTTTGCCCTGCGCGCCGTTAGGGCGGAAAAAGGGAAGAGAAAGCCCAAAATTGCGGCTTATGGAGAAAAAAAATTGCCCGAAGGGGTGATAAAAAACGGGATTGTGAAAAATATGGAGAAACTTTCTCTTTTGATAGAAAATCTTTTGTTCTCCTTAAAAAGGGGAAAAATAAAAACTCCTTTTGTGGCTTTGTCTTTGCCCGACCATCAATCCTACATAGACACAATTCAAATACCCAGAGTAAAAAGCAGAGAATTAGAAGAAACGGTAAAAAGAGAGATGGAAAATCATATTCCCTATTCACTGGACAGAGTTTATTACGATTTTGGAAAAATTACTCCCAAAAATTCCCAAGAAAAATCCCAAAAAAATTACGAAGAAATAATTATAACGGCTATTCCCAAAGAAATCGCCGACGGTTATTTGGAAGCGGCCGAGCGCGCCAATTTAGAGCCGGTGGCTTTGGAAGTGGGATGTATATCCTCCTGCCGTTCTCTTTTGAGCCAAAAAGTTCCAATAAATCCGGCGGCGATTGTGGAGATAAAGAAAGACAGAACAATTTTTACCGTTTACGCCGGCCAAAGTATAAGGTTAAGTTCTTCTTTTGAATTCTATATTTCTCCGGAGATAGAAAGCAAAGAAACCCCCAAAAATAAAAAAAAGCAAATGTTAAAAGGTTTAATTGATAAAATAAGCGAACTTATTGATTATTATCGCTCCTACGAATTAGACGATAATTTGCTAAAGAACTCGGAATTTTTAGAAAAAATAATTTTAGACGGAGAGGGGGCTAATTTAGAGGAAATCCTGGAGCTTTTTGAGCAAAAATTTAATTTTCCGATAAAAAAAGGAAACCCTTTTACAAATCTAGAAAAAAATTCAAATTTAGGGCTTTCTTCCAAAAACGCCCTTATGTTTTCAAGCGCGGTCGGACTTTCTCTGATAAATTTTTATGATTAACCTGCTTCCCGAAAAAAACAAAAAAAGATTGAAAATTAGAGAAAATTGGAAAAAGGGGTTTTTAGTAATCTTATTTTTTCTTGTTTTTCTTGTGATTGTGTCGGGAATAATAAGTTTGTATAGAATTAAGATAGAAAAAGAAGCGAAAATGATGGAAAAAAAACTGGCGGGAAAAGTTCGGGAAATTCATTCTCCCGAATTTAAGGGTTTTCAAGAACGGATAACGGGGTTAAATAAAAATCTTGTCAATGCGGAAGAATTTATAAAAAGAGAAATTTTAGTGAGCGAAGTTTTAGAAAAAATATCTAATATTATGCCCGAGGAAATCTTTTTAGAAAGTTTTTCTTATCAAAAAAAGATTGACGAGGAAACAAAGACAATTGAGGGCAAATTTTACCTTTCCGGTTTTTCCGAAAAACGAGAGGGGCTTCTTGAATTTAGAGAGAAACTTCAAGGAGTGGGATTTTTCAATATATATTTTATGCCGGATTCTTGGGTCAAAAAAGAAAAAGCCCCTTTTTCTTTTAGTTTTAAGGTGAAAAAAGATATATGAGAAAAGAGCAAAAAGAAAAATACTTAATTCTTTCTTTGGCTATTTTAACTTGTTTTTTGTTTGTTTACTTGGTAATTTTTCCTCTTTGGGGAAACCTTAAAAATGTTTCTCGTTCGTTTTCCGCGCAGAAAAGAGCGGAAAAACTTTTTAACGCCCGATTGTCCGATTTTAGTTTATTTAAAGTTAAAGAGAGTACTTATTCTTCCACCTTTCGCCAATTAGATAATTTTTTTGTTTCTTCTCCCCCCGTAGAGTTTATAAGATTTTTAGAAAAAGAAGCGGAAGAAACGGGAGTTGAAGCGAAGATATTATCCGGGAAAAGCAATTTGGAAAAATTTCAACTATGGAAATCTCTTAATTTTACCCTTTATGTTAATTCTCCTTACTCTAACTTTGCGAAATTCTTGAAACGGCTGGAGCATTCTCCCTACTTTTTAGAAATGAGTCAAATCAACATAGAAAGAATAACGGAAGAAAATATAAAAAGAAAAAACTGGAAAGAGGCGAGCGAAGGAGATGTTTACGCTTTCTTAAAGTTAAAGGTTTTTCTTAAAAAACCCATAAATTAAATGAAAAAGAGAATAAATATAAAAGGAATATACCAAAGTTTGGGGAAAAAATGTTGGGACAATATTTGGATAATTTTTATTTTATTTTTAATTCTGGATATTTTGTTCGCTTTCGTTTTACATTTTAATTTTTATAAAGGCGTTCAATCCGTTCAAACGGAAGCACTCTCGCGTCTTAGAATAAAAAAGACGCTGCTCAACGATTTTTCTTCTTATTATTTAGAAAAAGAAATGCGATTTACAAAAGCGAAAAAACAAGAATTTTGTAATATTTTCAATTCCTCTTTTTCTATCCCCGCCCCTCAAAAGTAACGCTCCGTTTTTTGACTAAAAGAGATTTTTTAGTTATAATCTTTATGTAGTTCGCGTTAAAATAAATTACTCCCCGTAGCTCAACCGGATAGAGCAACTGCCTTCTAAGCAGTAGGTTGTAGGTTCGACTCCTGCCGGGGAGATGCGGTGGCTGTAGTTCAATTGGTAGAGCGCTTCCCTGTGGAGGAAGTCGTTGCCGGTTCGAGTCCGGTCAGCCACCCTTTATTTACTCCCTTATCGCTCCCTTATTATCCCCTCAAAACTTGCTATTTTTTTGTTTTTAGATAAAAATTGGAGGTAATTATTGCTTTTCTGTTAATCTAACGCGGGTTTTCTTTTCTTTTTTGTTCCTTATATACTTTACCAAAATTGTTTTTCCCACGCTTTTTTTGTAAAGCGTTTCAGTGAGAGCGTTTTTTTGATTTATTTTTTCTCCGCTCACTTCAACGATAATGTCTCCCTCTTTTATCCCCCCTTTGTGAGCGGGACTGCCAAACACCACGCCCCTTTCTTTTTTTCCGGGTATTCGTTCGGAAATCACAAGCGCCCCTTCGGATATGGGCAAGCCAAATTTTTCTTGAATATCTTCATCTATCATTGTATATCTCACTCCAAAAAAGGGTTCTTTTATTTCTCCGTAGTTTAAGATATCTTCTAAATCTTTTTTAGCGTTGTTTATGGGTAGAGCAAATCCGATGTTTTCCGCTCCAAATATCATCGCGGCGTTTATTCCCAGCACCTCGCCCTTTTCGCTAATTAAAGGTCCTCCCGAATTGCCGGGATTTATGGCGGCGTCTGTTTGAATAAGCCCCCTCAATCGCTGACTTTTGTTTGTTATTTTGTTTTGAGCCACAATAGAGCGAGAAAGTCCGGAAATAATGCCGGTGGAAACCGTGTTTTGAAATTGTCCCAAAGCGTTTCCAATGGCTATCACCGAGTCCCCGAGATTTAATTTTTCTGAATTTCCCAAGGGCAAGCAGGGGAGTCCGCTTTTATCTGTTTTTCGGCGAGGATTTATCTTTAATATGGCAACATCGTTTATTTCGTCAATCGCTATAATTTCGGGTTCATATTTTTCTCCGTTTTGTAATATTACCTTGTATTTGGCGTTTTTGTCTTCAATTACATGGCGATTTGTAAAAATTATGCCGGATTTGTCCACAATAAAACCTGTTCCTCCCATTTTAACGGAATAACTTTTATTTTTAGGAAAGTTTGGGATATATGTTCCGGAATAAAATTTACCGGCGGTCGGTTTTTTAACTTTTTCTTTTTTTCGGCAATCTATATAGCAAACAGCCGGCAAACATTTCTTAATAATTTTAACTAAATTATTCATTATCTTATTTTACCATATTTTATTTTTTTGTTGAAATTGAAAGGATACAATGATAAATTAAAAAAAGGAACTCCCCCGTAGTTCAACGGATAGAACAAAAACCTCCTAAGTTTTAGATGCAGGTTCGACTCCTGCCGGGGGAAAAGCCAATTTATTGGCTTTTCCGGACGATTTAGGCGGAAGTCCTCTGTAGCCGTTAAAAATCGTCCCGGAGAAGCGACTTTGTATCTTTTGGTATTTTCTTTGATTTTTGGTTGCTTAGTCCGACCAAGCAAC
>CAZYWT010000003.1:13786-35861 GCA_964651635.1 uncultured Candidatus Saccharibacteria bacterium
CGCCCCGTCATGGGTGATAATGTGCTGGTTGCTTAGTCCGACCAAGCAACCGCCCCGTCATGGGTGATAATGTGCTGGTTGCTTAGTCCGACCAAGCAACCGCCCGGTATGTTTGAAGCAAGCAACCGCTTAAAATTTTTTTATGCTATGCGACACTTAAAATTGACATTGATAAAGAATAAGGGTAAAAAAGAATTAGAACCGATAAGGTTTACAAGTGTTCATTAAAAAAAGGAGATGAGCAATGAAAAACTCTATTTTTGTTGTTTTATTTCTTGGATTTTTTCTCTCCTGCATTAATTCTGATTCGCAGGAACAGGAACCCATTGGCGTTCCCAGTGAGTATTTTCCTACTCACATAGGGAGTAGGTGGGAATACGAGGTAACTCTGGGAGAAGAATCTCCTATGGGCTACAAAGAAGTTTTTTGGCCGTTGGGCAACAACAAAGATATTTGTTACGGGACAACGGAATTCTTCGGGCAAGAAGGGAATGAGGGGAAAAAATATCCCCTAACTTTAAAAGTTACTGAAACGGCCTCTACGCAAGGGCCGCTTAAATGGCCCAATGGTGTTAGAGTAGAAATTGTGGAGGACAGCTTAAATTTATTTAGAGCTGCCAAAGAACTCTATTGGTGTTACACTGGCGGAGGAAGCACGGGACAGCAATTTATGGCCCAAAGGGTCGTTGTCCACTCAAGCTTTAATTCTCCCATCCATGACTTGTGGGGCAGAAAAGACGGATTTTCTATTACCGTTCTGTTTTTTGCCGACAAGCCCGGTATGAGTATAGGGATAGGAGAGAATCCGAGGGAAGTATTAATATACCTCGGAGTGGAAGATGGCCTGCTCAAATTCGAGCGGAGAGTAGAGAATGAAAACGATGCTCTTCTATTCAAAGAGCATCGTTATTTCAAGAGGCATGTTGGATTGGTTAATTTAATTCAATATGTTGATGGAAAGGTTTCAATGGAATGGAACCTGAAAAAGTAGCAATTATTACCCGGCGTTATCGGATATCGCCGGGTTTTTTTAGGCAATACATAAAAAAACCAGAGACCCGACCTCTGGCAATTTGCCAGAGGTCGGGTCTCTGACATTTCCTACTTTATATAAGAGAATACGGGGGGATTTAACTCTTAGGGGTATTTTGTTATAATAAAAAGAAAAAGGTCTAAATAAAATAAAGATATAAAAATATAAATAAAATATGAGAGGACTAAATAACAAAACAGCGATTGTAACCGGCGCTCAAAGGGGTATTGGCAGGGCGATTGCTCTGGAGCTTTCCAAAAACGGGGCAACCGTTGCGGTCTCCGACCTTAATTTAGAAGGATGCGAAAAAGTTTGTCAAGAAATTGAGGAGCGGGGAGGTAGGGCGCTTGCCGTAGAATGCGATATAACAAAAAAAGAGCAAGTCGATGAGCTTATTAGCAGAACGGAAGAAGAGTTTGGCGAAATTGATATTTTAGTGAACAACGCCGGAGTGGTAACGCTAAAACCTTTCGCGGAAATGAGCGAGGAAGAATGGAATTTTGATATAGATGTAAACTTAAAGGGAACGATAAGATGCGCTCGCGCCGTGGCTCCAAAGATGGTAAAGCGAAAGAGCGGAAAAATAATTTCTATCGCTTCAATCGCTGGAATGGTAGGTTTTGCCAACGCTTCCGCTTATTGCGCTTCCAAGGGAGGGATTGTTAATCTTACAAGAGAACTTTCTTTGGAACTTTCTCCGCAAGGAATAAATGTTAACGCCGTGGCTCCGGGGGTAATAGAAACAAAAATGACCGAAGATATGTTGAACGACGAGGAGACAAAAAAAGGATTGCTCCAAAATATTCCCCAAAACAGAATAGGCAAGCCGGAAGATATTGGCAGGGCGGTGGCTTTCCTTGCCTCGGAGGAAGCAAGTTACATTACCGGCCACACTTTGGTTGTTGACGGCGGCTGGCTCGCCAAATAAACTCAACAAAAATTAAAATCAACGAAGTTGCGACTGATTTTGCTTAGATTAGTTTATATTCAACCCCATTTTTTGTTTTACTTCCGCCATTGTTTCTCCGGTTGTTTGTCGGGCTTTTTCCGCTCCTTGGGTTAATATTGAATATCACAATTACAATTATGTTTTTGGAATTGTTTTATTATTCCTATGGCAACTTCCTTTTTTATTTTATTATGTCGAGGAATTGTAGTAATAAAAGCGCCTTTTTTACTCTTAACTTTTATATGATTTTTACCTTGAAAAATTAGGAAACCACATCTTTGAGCAGTTTTTGTCAAAATCAAAGCAGAACAATCAGTTGGGGACACTTTCATAAGGTTTAACGGAAAAATTAATTGCCTTTGATTTTATTTTATTACGAGGAAATTCATTAATCTTATTGATTAGTTCAATGGGGGGTAAATATGTTGGCATAAAGGCAATATATTCTTTGGGAATTTCAAAAATTGTGGCGATTGTATCATTTACCATTTCAATCAATTCGGACAAAGTTTCCGCTTCGGTTATAGCTCCCGGAAAATCTAAAATTTCCGCAATATATCCCCCCTCTTTGGCGGTGGACACCCTTACCCTAACATTATTAGAATATTTTTTTCTTAAATTCTTTATTTTTTTTATGTCTTGAGACATATATCTTTTATTTTTTCACAAGTTAATTAAATATTCAACCCCATTTTTTGTTTTACTTCCGCCATTGTTTCTCCGGTTGTTTGTCGGGCTTTTTCCGCTCCTTGGGTTAATATCTCTTTATTTACGACCTCCCTTTTGTTTCTAAAGGGTTTTAATTTTTCTATTAAAAGGGCGGCTATTTTTTCCTTGAATTCTTTGTAGTTTTTGCCCTCAAATTTTCTCTCCGCTTCTTTTATGGAAATTTTTTGGAACAAAGCATAAATAGCGAGAAGATTGGAAATTCCGGGCTTTTTCTCCGGAACAAATTTTATCTCTTTTCCCGAATCGGTTTGAGCGGTTGAAATTTTCTTTTTTATTGCGTTCGGCTCGTCGAAAAGTAAAATTTGCGTGTCCAATGGGTCGCTTTTTGACATTTTCTTTTTTGGATTCTTTAGCGACATTATTTTTGCCCCGTTTTTTGGAATTATGCCTTGGGGCTCGGGAAATGTTTCGCCAAAGCGAGCGTTAAATCGCCGCGCCAGTTCGCGCGCCAGTTCTATGTGTTGTTTTTGGTCTTCTCCCACCGGGACTAACTCCGCTTTGTAGAGGAGAATATCGGCCGCCATAAGAACGGGGTAATTCAGGAGCCCGGCGTTTATATTTTTTTTGTGTTTTTGGGATTTTTCCTTAAACTGGGTCATTCGCTCCAAATCTCCCAAAGGCGTTATCGTTGATAAAACCCACGCCAATTCAGTATGAGCTGAAACTGACGATTGCTGAAATATCACCGATTTTTCGGGGTCTATTCCAGAGGCAAGATAAACCGAGAGTTTCTCCAATATATTTTCTTTCATTTTGGATTTTTCATACGGAGTGGTTAAAGCGTGAAGGTCCACAATACAAAAAAAGCAGTTTCCTTTATCTTGCAGTTCTTTCCAATGCTTTATCGCTCCCAGATAATTTCCGATATGAAGTTTTCCCGTGGGCTGAACGCCCGAAAAAATCGTCATATTATATTTATACTTCCACTATAACAGGTAGAACTATCGGCCTTCTCCTTGTTTTGTGGAAAAGATAATCCCCAATTTTAGATTTAATCTCCTCTTTAACATTGCCCCAATTTACGGCGCCTCCCCTTGATATTGCTCCGTTTACAATGCCTCTAACCCTTCTTCTTGTTTCACGGAGAAGTTCCTGGGATTCCCTTAAATAAACGAACCCTCTTGATATTATATCAGGAGAACTCGCTACCTTGCCAGTTTTTCTGTCCACAGCCGCCACTATCACAAACATTCCATCCTTTGCCAACATCTGTCTGTCGCGCAAAACCACCTCTCCCACATCTCCCACGCCTAATCCGTCAACAAGAACTCTCTCGGCGGGGACTTCTTTTTTGGAAGCATAGAATTTACCTTTTTCTAATATAAGAACTTGTCCGTCGCCGGCCACTATAATATTTTTTTCCAGTATTCCTTTTTCCTGGGCGATTTCGGAATGTTTTACCCTCATAGAGTAATGTCCGTGAACTGGCATAAAGAATTTTGGCTTCATTATTTCTATCATTTTAGCAAGTTCCTCTTTCTTGGCGTGTCCGGAAGCGTGAATATCCATCATTTTATAATGATAAACTTTTGCTCCCTGCCTATAAAACTGGTCTTTTAACTCTTGGATGCTTCGTTCGTTGCCCGGGATTACCGAAGAAGAAAAGACCACCGCGTCTCTGGGTTTTATAGAAATGAAGCGATGTTCTTTATTTACTATTTTCATAAAAATAGCTCTTTCTTCGCCTTGAGCCCCCGTACACAGGACGGTAATTTTGTTTTCTGGATATTTCGCTATATCAGAAGCATTTATTATTGTTCCTTTCTTAATTTTTATGCTTTTCATATTTTGGCAGATTTCAACATTGTT
This sequence comes from uncultured Candidatus Saccharibacteria bacterium, assembly GCA_964651635.1. Lineage (GTDB taxonomy): Bacteria > Patescibacteriota > Minisyncoccia > Minisyncoccales > CG1-02-41-26 > CAZYWT01. The sequence continues at coordinate 18,307 of CAZYWT010000003.1, forward strand.
TTGCATACTTCTGCCTTCAATTGCCACTTTTCTGCCGTGTTTTTCGGAAAGGGTAATAATTTGCTGAATTCTGTTGATTAAACTGGAAAAAGAAGCGACAATTATTCTTCCTCTGGATTTCTTAAATATCTCGTCCAAATTGTTGAATATGGTGGTCTCGGAAAGAGAATGTCCCTCTTCTTCGGCTCCGGTAGAATCCGACATTAAAAGAGATATTCCCCTTTGAGACATTTCCTTTAATTTTTTGAAGTTGGTCGGAGAGCCGTTTACCGGGGCTTCATCAAACTTAAAATCGGAGGTGTGTAGAATATTGCCAACCGGGGATTTAATAATAACCCCCAAATTATTGGGGATACTATGATTGATGCGAAAAAATTCAACGGTAAAGGGACCGATATTTTCAATTGAGCCGTCCTCTACTTTTTGAATCTTTATTTCCGGCTGGTTGGGAAATTCTTTTTGCCGCTGAAGTATCATTTCTTTGGTTAGAGCGCCGGCATACATCGGGATAGAGCCGATTCTGGGGAGGATATAGGGAATGGCGGCTATATGGTCGTAATGTCCATGAGTAAAAACCGCTCCAACGATATTTTTTTCTTTTCCTTTAAGATAAGCGGTGTTTGGAATTGTGCAATCAATACCCGGCATATTTTCGTCCGGAAAACCGATGCCAATATCTATAATTAAAATTTTCCCTTTATATTCCAAAAGGGTCATATTTCTGCCTATTCCGTCCAGTCCTCCCAGCGGAATAACACGAACTTGCTCCTTCTCATTTTTCTGAGAATGATTTTCATTTACTTTTTTTTGTGTTGCTGTCATATATTTAATTTTATTTTTTATTTATTAAGATTTATTTGGGAATTTATCCTTTGTCGAGAATTTACCAACGCGCGGAACTCTGGTTATTTACCAATAAGCGAAACTCTGGCAATCCTAACAATTTTGTGCCCGGGGAGGGATTTGAACCCTCAAGCCGTATGGCGCATGCTCCTGGGGCATGTGTGTTTGCCGATTTCACCACCCGGGCTCCGACAAACAATCTAACATTTTTCTGCGATATATTGCGCTATGTTGCGGTATACTTATAACTTCTCTGTTATTACAAAAGATAAGAGAGGTCTTCGGGGCGAGAAGACAAAGGGGCAAGTTCTTTTAGGGGAGGAATTTGGGAATAATTTTTGTTTTTTGCCCAAACAATTTTCTTGCCCTCGCCTTTCAGGGCAAAATAACACATACCGCCCATTTCTTCTAATTTTTTATAAATATTTTGATTATTTTTAGAAACCCAATTACCCGTTTTGAGATAATTTTTGGAAGGATTTATTATTATAACGGCGAGGTTGGGAGGGACATTTACCCAATCGCCCTTTTTCGCTTTTACAAAGTAAATTTCTTCCGCCATTTCAATCTTGTTTATTTTTTGTTTTTGAATTAAAAAAATTGCTTCTCCCTCTAAAACGGTGTAGAGTTCCGGGAAATTTTTATTGTTCTCGTTGCCTTTTGTTCTAATAAATTCGTCCCCTATTGTTCCCGGTTTGATTAGGGTTATATCGTATCTTAAATCTTTCCAACTGTCAACCTCTCTCCATACGGAATAAAGTTCTTTATCGGGATTTTTATCCGCCAAATCTTTTTGATATATTACGCTTTTCATTTCTTCTAACCTGCGAACGCTAGAAGGTTCGGAAGAAAGAACGCTTTTTACCGCCATATTCTTTTTGTTTTAATGAACCAATTTTCAATTCCCGCGAACCTTTTAGAGGCGTCCGTTATTTTTTCTGTTTCAAATCCTTTAATTTTAGGAGAAAGCATATACAAAAAAGAGGGTTTGGCGATAAATACGGCCGGAAATTCTTCCATTAGAACGGATTGAAACTCGCCAAGAGATTCTTCTTTTTCTTCGCCTCCGCTCTTTCTCGCATCTTCTAAAAGTTTGTCCGCTTTTTCATTTTTATATCCGGAGATATTTAATCCGGGATGATTGGATTGACTGGAATGCCAAAAAGAAAATGGGTCAAGAATTTGCCCGAGCGCTTCTCCAAAAAGAAGGGTTTCAAAAGAATATTCTCTTAAAATTTTTGTTTGAATTTCGGAAATACTCACTTTATTTATTTCTACCTTAAATCCCGTATTTTCTAATTGTTTTTTTATAATATCAGCCATTTCCGAAAGAGGAAATTTATTGGAAGTGGTTATGCTTATTTTTAAAATTTCGGTTTCGGTAGGGATTTCTTGGCAGACAAAATTTAATTTTTCCCTTGTCATTTCTCCCGCTTTGCCGGTGCCCGATGTAAGCCCGATGGGCTCTAAAATTTCGGAAGCGTATTTTTCTTGGAATTTTATCACGGCCTTTTTTGTTTTGGGGCCAAAATAACCGGTGACCTTTCCTTCCACATATACTTCTTTGTCTTTTGCTAAGCATTCTTGAAGTTTTCTTACTTCTTCTCCTTTGTCTCCTTGAACTAAATCCTTGCTAAACATTTTCGGTATTTCTTTGGGTTTTTCCCTTTCCCTTACTCCCTCTTCGTTAGTTTTTTCAAATCCGTTCTCGGATAAAATTTGTTCCGCTATTTTTTTATTATGAGTATAAATTTTTTCGGGCGGTTTTAAGTTATAATAATCCGCTAAAATTGGAGAAACAACAACATCGGCTTGTTCGCGAAAAACTTCTTTTATAATTTCCTCTCTATTTATGGCGTAATTTAGGGCTTTTCTTATTTCTTTTGAAATTTCATATTCCTCTCTAAGATTAAACAACAAAGCAAAATAGCGGGGTAACTCTATTTTTTGAAGCGTGAGACCCTCTTTTTGAAGAGATGTTATATATTTAGGATTAGACAAGATAAATCCGTTGATTTCTCCCGTTCTGCCAGCCGCAATTAGCTCTTTTTCGTTTTTATAGAAACAGAAAGATACTTTGTCAAGATAGGGTTCCTCGCCGTAATAATCTTCATTTTTTTCAAGTTCTACTTTTTCAATAAACCCCGAATTATCTTTTTTTATTTTTTTCACGAAAAAAGGTCCCGCGCCCACAAGGTAATCTTTGTTAGTGAGTATCCACGGAAAATTTTGAGGAGAAATATCTTGGAATATATGCTTTGGTATAATTTTTAGCCGGGCCACGGTTTCGGGGAAAGCGGAGTAATGCTTATGAAGAGAAAAGGTAATTTTTTTATTTGTTATTTGCTGAATATCCACTCCGAGCCATTCCGAACGCAGTCCGCTTTTATATTCCGGGGATTGCAGAAGATTTATGGTAAACGCCACATCCTCGGCGGTAAAATCCTTGCCGTCGTGCCAGAAAACTTCGTCTTTTATTTCAAAAGTATATTCTTTTCCTTCTTTATCAATCTCGTAATCTTTTGCCGCGTCAAAAACTATTTTTCCCTTTTCGTCGTATTTCAAGAGTCCCGAAAATACCAAATTAACAATATCCCTGTCTGGGTCGTTGTCTGACAAAAATAAAGGATTTATAAAGCGAGGTTGTCCCACAATCCCTTCCTTAAATTCTCCCCCCCATTGAGGGATAACTTTGGTGTGGGAAAAATAAAAATTAAGTTGCAAGAAAATCGCTGAAAAAACAAAAATTGCGAAAAGAGAAAAAAAGATTATTTTCTCTTTTTTTGCGAGAACTTCAAAAAAACGAACCAACTGATTTTTTGTCGGTTTTTCAAAAGAGAACAATCTTCCGCTATTTTTCATATAAATAAACTAAACAAAGAAACAATTATTGAATTATTGGACTATTAAATTTAATATGGGAAGCCCCACAAATAGAACTGATAAAATTATCGTAATTACAAATATAGTTTTCTCCGCCCCTCTTTTTTTTGTGTAAAATTCTCCCCCTCCTCCGCCAAACGAAGAGCCAAGAGCGGCGCTTCTTTGCTGGAGTAAAACAAAAACCACTAAAAGGAAGGCAATAACAAGTTGGGCTATTATTATAACGCTCATATATATTTTTTTGGTTTATTCTTTATTTTGAATTTTGATTAAATCAAATATAGTTTAGGACTTTGCTAATTTATACACTACAGAATTTATTACGGAAAGTAAAGCGCTAACTGCCAAAAGCGGCAAAAGTCCTTCGATAACAAGGGCAGGAAACAAAATATCCACCGACCAAACAATAATCACATTTATCACAAAAGAAAACAAGCCAATCGTTATTATTATAAGGGGGAAAGTTAAAAACTTTAAGACGGGCTTTATGAAAGCGTTAAAAACACCCAGAGTAATTCCGGCCAGCAAAGCGACCTTCCATTTTTCCGCCAAAAGTTCAACGCCCGGTATTAGAAGGGCGGAAACATATATTCCCGCTATTCCCGCTAAAATGTGAGAGAGCAATCGCTTCATACTTTCATTTTACTGAAGATATTGCTTTCGTCAACTCACTTAAAATTGATAAGTTCTATTCGGTAGGCGTAGAATTCATTTTTGCCGGCTATATTTTCTTTAGAAATAGCGGCGGCTTCTTTGCCTATTTCTAAATCAGAAAAGGTAATCGTTTTTCTCTTAAAGAGATTTTCCGCTATTTTCCCTTTTTCTTCGGAAACTGTTTTGGGGATATCCATTGTGGAATAAAGAGTGTTCTCATCAACAGCCACTTTTATTGTTTCTCCCTTTTTTGTTTTTAGAACAACGAGATTATCTTTGATTTCGGTAATCTCTCCCGTATAAGAAAAAATCTTATTTTTTTCGTTTTCTTCCTCTGTCGTCTCACTTCCGTTTTCTTTGCCCGCATCTTTCGTTTTCTTTGGAACGGTTGAGCCCAAAATCAAGAGCAGACAAACTCCCAACAGAACTAAAACAATAACTCCTTCCAACCAAGTTGGTATTTTTTTCATCTTATTATTATATTATTTTTTTTGCGAGACCTTTATTTTTTTATTATACTACAAATTTTTAGAATTAAACAATTTTTTTTGTGGAAAATTATTTTTTGACTTTTTAGCGTTTTTTAGGCAAAATTAAAGCGATGGATAAAAGATTTGACGCTAAAAAAATAGAGGAAGAAATTTATTCCTTTTGGGAGAAAGGCGATTTTTTTAAGCCGGAAAATTCTCGTAAAGAAAAAGAGCCGTTTTCCGTTGTTATTCCTCCGCCGAATGTAACGGGGGTTTTACATATGGGGCATGCCTTAAATTCCCTTCTTCAAGATATAATAATAAGAAAAAAGAGAATGGAGGGATATGAAACGGTTTGGGTTCCCGGCACCGACCACGCCGGAATTGCCACTCAAAATGTGGTGGAAAAGAAACTAAAAAAAGAAGGAAAGACTCGTTTTGATTTGGGGAGAGAAAAATTTTTGGAGAAAGTGTGGGAATGGAAAGAAGAGTATGGCAATTTAATTCTCAATCAATTCAAAAAATTGGGTGTTTCTTGCGATTGGTCGAGGACTCGCTTTACTATGGACGCAAAATACACAAAAGCGGTTAAAAAAGCCTTTAATCTCTATTGGAAAAGGGGCTGGATTTACAGGGGAGAGAGGGCGGTAAATTGGTGCAAGAGATGCCGAACCAGTTTGTCGGAGTTGGAGCTTGAATACTCCGAAGAAAAAGGAACTTTGTTTTACATAAAGTATCCCCTTACAGAGCCGCGGAGAAAAGGGGAATTTATAACCGTAGCCACAACAAGACCGGAAACAATGTTGGGCGATACGGCGGTGGCTATCAATCCAGACGACAAAAAACATAAAGGTTTAACGGGAAAGTCGGTTATTTTGCCTATTGTCGGCAGGGAAATTCCTATAATATCCGATTTGGCGGTAGAGTCCAAATTTGGAACGGGAGCGGTAAAGGTAACCCCCTTTCACAGCGTTGCCGATTTTAGCGTCGCTCAAAAGCATAATATAGAAGGAAAAAGGGTTATAAACGAAGAGGGTAAAATGGCGGGAGAGATTCCCGAAGAGTTAACAGGGTTAGATGCCGGGGTAGCGAGAGAAGAGATATTAAAAATTTTAGAAAAAGAGAATTTATTGGAGAAAAAAGAGGAAATTACCCATAAAATTCCTCATTGCTATCGTTGCGGAGAAAAAGTGGAGATTATTCCTTCCAATCAATGGTTTGTAAAAATGGATGAACTTTCTAAAATAGCGGCGGAACCGGTTCGTCAAGGGGAAATCAAATTTTTCCCCGAACGTTGGAAAAAGCCCTATTTGGATTGGTTGAGCGGGGCTTACGACTGGTGTATTTCTCGCCAAATTTGGTGGGGGCATAAATTGCCGGTTTGGTTTTGCCAAAATGAAAAAGACAAATTTTTTGTTTCTTTGGAATCTCATCCTCAAAAATGCGAAATTTGCGGAAAATGCGAGGCAAAACAAAGCGAGGATGTTTTTGACACTTGGTTTTCTTCGGCCATTTGGCCCTTTGCCGTTTTTGGCTGGCCCGAGAAAACGGAGGATTTGGAAAAATTCTTTCCCGTTAATGTTTTAAGCACCGCCAGGGATATAATAAATTTATGGGTAGTGAGGATGATTTTCTCCGCCAGGGCGTTTCTTGGAAAAAATCCTTTTTCCAAAATTATAATTCACCCAACCATTGTAACAAAAAAGGGGGAGAGAATGTCTAAATCCAAAGGAACGGGGATAGACCCCTTAAATCTCGTGGAAAACTATGGGGCGGACGCTACCCGCTTTGGCCTTGCTTGGCAAGCGACCGAAAGTCAAGATATAAGGTTTTCTGAAGACGATATATCCGCCGGAAGAAAGTTTGCCACAAAAATTTGGAACGCCACTCGTTTTGTCCTACTGACAATCGGCGATGATAAAAGAAAAATAAGAGAGGAAGAAATGTTGTCCGGTAAAATGTCCGATAGTTTAACGGACAATGATAAGGACATCGTCAGAAAACTTAATAGGACAATAATGTCCGTAAGCCAAGATTTGGAAAATTTTCAATTCGCTAAAGCCGCCAAGAGTATTTATCATTTCTTTTGGGGAGAGTTTTGCGATAAATATATAGAAACCGCTAAAAAGCAAATAGAGGAGAACGAAGAAAGAGCGGAAAGAACAAAAGAGGTTCTCCTTGTGGTTCTTCTAAACTCTCTTAAACTGCTCCATCCCTTTATTCCATTTATAACAGAGAAGATTTATTCCTTTTTGTCCGTGGCAGGCAAGGAAAAAGCCCTAATTATTTCCAACTGGCCGGAAGTTAAAAAATAAAGACAAAGTATGAAACCAATTATAACGGACAAAAAACTAAAAAAAGTTTTGAACTATTTTTTAATTTTTCTTTTTGCGGCGGCGGTAATTTCGGCAATTTTTTTAATAGGACAAAAAAAGAATGCTCATTCTCCCAGTATCTCTTCTGATATTTTTAACGAAACTGACAAAAACGAAAATCCTCAAAACGCCGCTTTTAGAAAATCTGTGGCGTTGTTTGTTTCCAATAATTTATTTTCCAGTAATTCCGACAAGGATATTGTTTCGGTCCCGGGAAAGGATATAAAAATAGAAGGAAAGTGGAACGCTTCTCTGGAGATTTATAAAGAGGGAGAAAAATTAGGAGAAGAAACAGCCAATGGCTCTTCTTTGCCCGAAGTTCTTTTAGGGGTGATAGAAAAATGGCGGCAAAAAGAAGCGATGTCTAAAATAAGCAAAGAAAACTCTCATTTAATTTTAACTTTGGAAGAAAAAAGCGAGGGGGAAGCGAGAATTCTTATTTACAACGGCAAGGGCTATGAAATGGCGGATTATTACGCGGCGATTAGAACGGTAAATAAAAAGGATTTGGAAAAATCAATGAAAGAAATTAAAGATTTTCTCTTGAGAATGGAAAATAAAGAAACGGGCGGATTTCATAAGAGATATTTATCTCAAGAAGACAAACTCTTAGATAGAGTTCACACGGTTTATAGTTCTTCTATTGTTTATACTCTCCTAAAAATTAGCGAGCAAAAAAGAGATGAAAAAATAGAGGCAAATCTTTCCCGTTGGCTGGACTTTATTATTTCTATGCAGATTAAAGAGGGCGAATTTGAGGAGAACGGATTTTCTTATTCTTATTTTCTAAATACCAAAGAGAAGGAGAAAAAGTATGTTTCGGGGACAGCTGGACTTTCCATTTTTACTCTCTTAAAATCTTATACAAAAACAGGAAAGGAAAAATATCTAAATTCCGCTAAAAAAGCGGGTGATTTTTTGATTTCTTTACAAAACGAGGACGGCAGTATAACTTCTTATATAAAAATAAAAGAAAACGGCGAAATTTATCACTCAAAAGGATTTTCTTTTTTGTATAACGGGCAATCGCTTTCCGGACTTTCCAAACTTTACAACGCCACAAAAGAAGAAAAATACTATAAAACGGCGAAGAAAATAGCGGAACTTTTTATGAACAAAATCACAACGCAAGGATGCTATGTTTCCGATGATTACAGGGACCCCAACCCAATTTCTAGCGCTTGGGTGATAATGGCTCTAAAAGATTTCTATTTAACAAAAAAAGCTCCGTTTTATAAGGCGGCGTTTTTACAATGCGCCGAAGAAGTGGCGGATTTTCAAATGTTAGACACCAAAGACCCGGCCAAAAGGGGGAGATGGAGAAGGGCGTATTCTTCCAGCGGAAACGGCTGGCTGGCGGAAGTTTTCAGCGAAGTTTTCTTGTTTTGTAAAGAGCGAGGGTTAGAAAAACAAGCGGAGAAATTCAAAAAAACAACACTGGAAGCCCTGCGTTGGATTTTACAGCATAAATACAGAGCCGTTAACGCTTTTTCAGCGGAAAATTTGGAAGTTGCTCGGGGCGGACTTTTTTGGGACGACAACTCTTTTTATGTAAGAACCGACTCTAACTGCCACGGAGGTAATCCCATAGCCAATATGCTCCCTTATCTAAAAAAAGAGGGAACTTTAATAAACTTTCCCGAACCTTTATACCCATTCCTTCTCCCAACAGCAAAACAATAAATAAATATATTGTAATTTTTGCTTTTTAATAAAACCTTATTATTTTCGGTCAGAAAATATATTGCGGAATCAGTTTCTTTCTTCCCCGAGCAAATCTTAGATTACTCAACGCGCGACATTGACAAAATTGAAGTGTTGGTGTTAGTCTACATTTAGTAAATAGCTCTTTTATAACAAGTTCAAACTCTTGTTTTTCTTGTTATCTTAATTGGGGCAAAAATGCTAAGTGAAAATCCACTGTGGACTTTCAACTCAAAAGATAAGAGGACAATACAAGCAAGAAGGGAGGAAAGCGCGATGAATCAGCAGAATAAAGATATAGTGGCAAAGTTCAGCGTTCTGTAGGATTCCCGCCCTCAGCTGACGCCCATGCATATGGCTACGCTGAAATGGAATGCAAAAAATTAAACCACCCTCCATTAAAGCGAGTTATGTCAATTCTGGACAAGATTGCTAAAAAGATGAAGTCTATTGGAATAGGTAAATATCAGCTAAGCATAGACGGGCTAGAAAAAAAACATGATTATATTAGAAAGAAGGGGAGTTTTAGAGACTCAATCAGAGCCATAGAGATACTAAAGAAAAATAATATTCAGGTGATGATAATGCTAACTTTGAGTAAATTTAATGAACCGGACTTTCAAGATTTAGTTAGAATACCTGTCAGAGAATATCATATAGATGCATTTACTTTTGCTCGCTTCGTAAAACCCGAGAATATGTCTCTTAAAGAATATGAAAAAGTAAGTTTTACCCCTGCGGAATATAGAGATTTTTTAGAAAAAACAAATAATCTTTTTAATTCCCTATCTCAAGAAGGCTACAAAACTAAATTTCCGCTAAAAGATCATTTGTGGAAGTTATACTTTTATGAAAAAGATGATTTATTGAAAGCAGAAGATTATATATGGCAAAAATTAGAATGGGAAAATTATATGTCCATAGAAAAAGAAATAAATAATTTAAAAAACTTAACAATAAAAGATATAAATAATTTTTGGTAATCTAAAAGAATTAAGAGTTATAAAGTTAATACTTAGAATTTATTCTTCTTTCTCTTATTTAACATTTCTAACTTTACTTTTTATAATTGTTATTATAAAATATTTTTAATATGTCAAGTCAAATAGAAATTGAATTTAGGGCTTGTTTTAATAAAGAGAAATTTGATTCTTTAAAAAAATATCTTGATTTAAATTCACAATATTTAGGTAAAGACAATAAAAATGTATTCTTTTTTATTTTTAAAGGCAAGCTTTTAAAAGTTGTAGATGAAATTTCTAAAGATAGAGGTAAGATTGTTTTAAAGGATAATAAGATAGGACATGGCGCCAGGTTTGGAGAAAAAGAGATTTTTATCAATAGAGAAAAAATTGGGGATTTTAAAAATATATTTCTAAATTTGGATTTACCATGCAAATTAATGGAATCTTATCAAAAAAGAGATAATTATCTCTATGATGGCGTTGAAATTGCCTTAAAATATAGTAATGATTGGGGTCATCATGCTGAGTTAGAAATAGTAATTAACAAAGAAGAAAATAGAGAAAAAACAGAAAAAAAAATAAAAAAAGTAGCAAGGAAGTTAGACTTAAAATTAATGATCGATGAAGAATTAAGAAAGTTTACAAGAAAAGCAGAGATGGAATATAATAAGAGTTCAATAGGTGAATTAAATAAAAGGAAATTGTTTCGCTTCGTTTTATGGATAAAAAACATTATTTTAAACAAAGGATGATAGACCTAATTCTGCTAACTTCAAAACAGAATTTGGGGGATACATTATTTGTAGTTGCTTAGTCCGTTTGTAGTTGCTTAGTCCGACTAAGCAACCGCCCCTAGCAGAAATTAAATAAGGGAACCAAGGGGCTTTCAATCAGATTTTTTGTAGTTGCTTAGTCCGACTAAGCAACCGCCCTGCTAAGCAACCGCCCTAAGCAACCGCCCTTAATTATAAAAATATATTATGAACGAAAAATTAAATAATAAAGAATTAAAATGGAGTGAAGGAGAATATAAACACTTAATGAATAAAATTATCAATTTTGATGTAGATCAGCTAGTTGCTTTATTAAATTTGGTTGGTTTAGATTTTAAATTAGATGTTATAGAATTAGTTGCTAAAGAAATTAAAAAAAATAAAAAAAATCGGGGCATCTTCCTATTTTAATATATGAAGCGGAATCAAAAGAAAAACTTCTCTGGTGGGTAAATCTTTTTGATAAATATAATTAAACCTGATTTTGTATTACTAAACACGCGGGGGATTGACTTATTTTTTTGTTTTTGTTAAACTTATTAACATATTATGTTAATAACACAATTTGGAAAATTTTCTTTGTTTTGGTATTATGAAAATAGTTTGGAGAGGCAACAAAATTAAGAAATGGGTAGAAAAACTTGTTTGTTCTAATCCAATTTGCCGAAAAAGAATAAGCCAACTTATGAACGCTCCCTGTTATTTAGATATACCCGCCAGCGCCAAAGCACATTTTTTAAAGGGAGACCTGAAAAACTTTTTTGCCGTTGATTTTGATTACCCCGCGCGCCTCATCTGTGGGCCGGTGGGTAAATATAAAGTTGAAAACGGGCAATTTGTTAAAGAAACAATTACAGCTATAGAGATTATAGAAATTAAAAAAGATTATCATTAAAATAACTTTTTAAATATGGTTGCCAAAAATACAAAAAAATACATCGAGAATAAAAAAACAGCCGGTCTCTACGGACTCGATGTCCCGTTATTTTTACATCCGGGCGAGACATTAAAAGACGAAATCGAATTCTTTGGCTTAACTCAATCTGATGTCGCGGCGCGAGCGGGGCGCGCTATTCAGACAATTAATAGAATTGTCAACGGCAGGGAGCCAATTAGCCCCGATATGGCTCTGAATCTGGAGCGGATTTTTGAGGGTCGTCCGAAGGCGCGGTTTTGGCTTAATATGCAATCCGCGTATGACAATGAGGTGGCGCGAGCTAAAGAGGAAAAAAAGGCCGAAGAAGAAATCGATTTCTTTAAGAGATTCATCAAATACACTTTCAAAGAACTTCAAAAGCGCGGCCTTTTTCAAGAAATCAATCTTAAGGCAGGAGGAGCGCTTAAGAAAGCGGTGCTGGAAGTCAAGAACTTTTTTGAAGTAGCCACATTGGAGAGTATTCGCGATAAAAACATATTAGGTGTCGCTTTTAGGAAATACGACAGGATAAACCTTAATGAATACAATCTCGCCGCGCTTATAAAAGCGGGCGAGAAAAAAGCCAGAAAAGTTTTAAAAGATTCTTCGCTTAAAGAATATAACGCGGAGCGGTTTTTGTTCGAACTACCAAAACTTAAAGTTTTGACAAAACAAAAACCGTCTGTGTTCTTGCGCGGATTACAAGAACGGTGCAAGGGACTCGGCATCATAGTGGTTTATGTTCCGAATTTAACTCATACCTACTTCGGTGGAGCTACCACTTGGGTCGGTGGCCATCCGGTCATCATTTTGAAAGCGGAAAAGCAGCGGGAAGATACTTTTTGGTTTAATTTCTTTCACGAGGCCGGTCATATTCTCAAGCACAATAAAAAAGAGTTTTTTATTGACTTTGAGAATGGAAAAAAAACAGAGGTTGAAAAAGAAGTCGATGATTTTGCCCAAAAAACACTCATTCCTAATTTTAAGGAAATTACAGATAACTTTAAATTTGGAAATATAGAAACTTGGCTTGAGCAATCCGCGCAATCGGCGGATGTTTCTCAAAGCATAATTGCCGGTCGGGTTTGTAATATCGTAGGCGGTAACGCGTGGCGTCGTTTAAGCAAACATCGCCCGACTATTAAAGAAAAAGTGGCGCTGGTGGAATGAACATAGCGGAAACGCGAAGGAGTAAAAAGACCCGCCTCCACCGGAGGCGGATAGGCGAGATTAAAAATTTTTCAAAATTCAGCGTTCGGATTTCGTTTAAAATACATAAATTCCTTTCCGGGCAAATTTTAAGTGATTTGACGCGAGGGGTTGACGGTGATAGATGAAAGTGGTTATATTAAAGTAGGATTGTTAAAATATAAAAATGAAATTTAGTGTAAATACAATAAAAGAAGAAAGAGATGTTATCCAAAGAATGAAAAGTAATTTAGAATTTCTCAAAGAAAATAGAATAAGATTTACTTGGTTTGCAAACAATAAAAAGATAGAAGAAGAATATCAGCCCAATCGCTATGAAAATTTTAGAAAAAAGTTAATTAAAGAATGGATGGAATACAACGATAATTTTATTGAAAAACTCTCTGTTTTTCTTGGACGAAAATTGGAAGAAAAAGATTTTTCCGTTAAGATATCAAATTATGGACCTTTAGGTTCTTATAACCATAAAAATAATTCTATATTTATAAATATGAATATAGAAGAAAAAAGAAGAATTGGTTTAATTAAGCACGAAATAATTCATATTGTTTTGGAGTTCTTGTTTAGAAAATACATAGTCGATTACAAGAGAAGGGAAAAAATTGTTGAAAAAACAACCGAAATAATAAATTTAATTTGAGTATTTGAATAATTAAATAGTTCATTAAAAGTTCGTTAAAAAAATAAGAAAGGAGAAAGAAATGAATTGAAGATTTTGAATACATTTTTTAGTTTTTTGCTTCTATTTTTTTCTGTTTCTGTGAACTTTTTGGAGCTTGCTTTGTTGGTGTTTTAATGTGGCAAACCATCCATATACTAATCTTTTTTTTTCTTCCACATTTTCCAAAAAATAATTGAATAGTCCCAACCATTGCTGAAAACTCAAATGAGAAGGTTTAGCCGACGGCTTAAAATTAAGATTTTTAGACAGTTTGTTTATCTGTTTATTAGTAAATATCTTCTTAAATGTTTTTACAATACTTGATTTTCTTTGGTTAAATCCATAAACAATAAAATCCTTATAAAGATTAATATTATTTTTTCCGACCAATTCTTTTTCTCTCTTTTTTATCCTTAATAAAACAATATCCACATTTGGAACGGGATAAAAATCTTTTCGCTTAAAATGATACAGAATAAAGATTTCAAAGAATGGTTTTAACAATAAAGAGGCTAATTTTTCTCTCGGAGAACCGGAGAATTTCTTTGCCGCTTCTTTTTGAACTCCTAAATAAATATCAATAGGAGGATTTTTCGATAAGGTTAATTTTTTTATAATATCTGCAGTAATAATAAAAGGGATATTAGAAAAAACTTTATATTCTCTATTTTTGGGTAAATTTTCTTTCAAAAAATCTCCTATTTTAATTTTTACATTGGAATAATCGGAGAATTTTTCTTTTAATTTTATTCCTAACTCTTTATCTTTTTCTATGGCTATAATATCTGCACCGGTTTTAGATAATTCTTTCGTAATAATTCCCTTGCCCGGACCTATCTCATAAACTAAATCGTTATACTTAATGTTGGATCGTTTAATCAAATCTCTAATTATTTGGGGTTTTCTAAAAAAATTTTGCGTATACTTTATCGAACTCTTTTCTTTCCGATTCTTTTGATTTCCCCCTTTATTTTTAGGCATATTTTTGGACATAAAAATTTTATTTACCTATTGCTATAAGATAAAGAGGCAATTCGCTTTTTGAATTTATATCTAATAATTTACTGATCTTTTCATCTAAAAATCCTCCGATGGCACAAGATTTTAATTTCAAAGATTCGCTTATTAAACAAATGTTTTGGGCGATATGTCCCGCCTCGAAAAGTATATATCTCCAACCTCTCTCTTTGTATTTGATAATTGTTCTTGGAAAAACGGCATTTATTATTAAAATCATCGAACTGTTTTCTACCCATTTCTGTCCAGTTATTTTTTTAAAATTACTCGAAAAATTTCCTTCTAATAATAATTCTAAATCGTTCTTTTTTACATTGTAATGATATATTCCTTTTGGGATTTCTTTTGGACAAAACATTGCTATATAAATTTCGATTGGATATCTTGCTCCCGCTGACGGGAACATTCTAGTTGATTTATTTAAATCAATATTTTTTTTGTTGATATTTTTTATTCCGCAAGAAAAATAAAGAATTTTACTAATTGTTTTCGTTAGTAGTTTAGTTTTTTGAAAATTTCTTGCCGACTTCCTTTTTTGTATTATAGAAAATAATTTATTTTTATTGTTAGAAATATTTTTTAATTTTATTTGAGATAGACGAGGGTATGACTTAAAATAAACCTTAATCCAAGATTTAGGAATCTCTTTATCTTTTATATCCTTTTTAGGAAATTTTTTGTGTATAGTAGATTTCAAAAAATTAAAACCTACATATTCACAAGGGTTTTCTTTAAATAAGTTTTTACAAAATTTTCTTAAATCTTTCATTTTTATAA
The DNA here is from genome assembly GCA_964651635.1 of uncultured Candidatus Saccharibacteria bacterium. Lineage (GTDB taxonomy): Bacteria > Patescibacteriota > Minisyncoccia > Minisyncoccales > CG1-02-41-26 > CAZYWT01. The sequence continues at coordinate 33,554 of CAZYWT010000003.1, forward strand.
GATTTTATAAAAAAGGATGGGGAAACTTATATGGTTCCTTCAAGGGCTTTAGTTTTAATAATAAAGGAACTTTTCTTAACCTTTTTCCCTGCCAAGAAGGAAATCTTTCATCTAAATAGAGTGGTTGAAATTTAGGGATTATAGTTTTTACTGTATAGATATTTTTCTTTTTTTGTGAGGGCGGTGTTAGATTTACCGCTAATACATCTAATTTATTTTTTCTGAACCACGAAAGCAAAGAAGATGAATCGTTTTTTTTCTTTTTTGGCAATTTTTCTATTGATATTTTTTTACCTTCGAGAAAGAAAGAAATTTTATCAACTTTATCAATATCTGACCAAAACATCCCTCGTTCCGCTAATCCTCTGATTAGTTCCTTTCGTGGTTTATTAGATGTTTTTTTAACCGCCTCAGCTCTTCTTATCATTTCTTCCCGAAACCAAGTTCTACTATGCACAGATTCTTCGAAAGCTCCCAAAATTGCCTTTTTTATTCTTAAATTTGCTTTCATACCAAGCGAAACAGCGGGGCCTAATCCTGTTCTGTCTATTAAAATAGATAAAATAGAGTAAATGGGAACCTCACTACTTATATCTATTATATATAATTCGAGATTATATCTTTTTATTATAGAATTAATTTCCGCAAACTCTTTATCATTAGAACGACTAATATCTATAATATTCCTCGTTAATTTATTAAGATAAGATATCATAAAAGAATCTCTTTCGCAGACCTCCAATAAACCCCTTAATAGCGTTTTTTTTAATGAAGTAAAAGTAGCAGCACCGGTAGATATGGGTAAATTTATTATCGGTTCTTTTGCATTAAAATTATTATAAGGGACAAAAACAACTTGAGCTGGTATAAATATTTTTTTGTGCTGGGTTAAAGAGATTCCTCTAATCCAGTTAATTTTATCTTTTTGACTCGTATAAGGACGAACTTTTAGGTTGGATCGATTTTCAGAGAAATGAACAAAATTTTCAGGATTTACTGCCTCATTCCTTAAATCTTCGTAGCATTTATAAATTATTCGTTTTTGCTTATAAATCCCTAAATTATGTCTTTCTATTGATTCTCCCAATGTTCTCATTAGCGCTTTTTTCTTGGAAATTAAAGAAGCGCCTCCGGCATTTTCCTTGTTTTTCAATTTAGCAGAAAAAGAGTAAATCTTAGGCTCATCATTGTATCTTGGGTCTTCATATATATCTTTAATTATATCTTTACAGCACTCTATTAATTTAAAATAGTTATTCATTTGATAAAGTATAAGTCGAGGTTTTATTTGATTCTGAAGAATAGGGAGGAGAATAATCGCAACAACGCCCTACACAATTACATCCCCCGACACAACTACATTTACAGTTGTCTCCTCTTGGAGGAGAAGAAAAATTATCTTCCAACATTTCAACACTTTGCTCTTTCACTTCTTCGAGATTCTGTTTTTTAGTATTTTTTATAGTTTTTGGGTCCATTTATTTTTAATTTATTATATTAACCTTTCTTGATTTTAGATTATACTTTTTGAAAATAATTGTCAACTCTTGCCGAATGTAAATAGTGCGAATTCTTTAACTCCAAATTCTGTTTTGAAGTGCAATTTTTCTTAAGTAGAATATGCTTATGAAAAAATATATACATATAACAAAAAATGACAGAGACAGAATAGATATCTTGCGTAAACAAAAGTTCAAACAAAAAGAAATTGCACAAATAATTGGATGTAATTCTTCTACTATCTCCAGAGAAATTCAAAGAAACAAAAAAAAAGAAAAATCTTTATGATTCTGACTATGCTAGTTTAAAATTAGTAGTGAGAAGAAAAAACTCTAAGTATCAAGGAATGAAGATAATGGAAAATAGGAAAATAGAAGAATATATAGTTGAAAAAATAGAGCAAGGTTGGTCTCCGGATATCATCTCTGGAAGAATGAAAATAGAGAATAAATTCTATGTTAATAAAGATTTGTAGTTGCTTAGTCGGACTAAGCAACCGCCCTTAGTAGTTGCTTAGTGTAGTTGCTTAGTAGTTGATTAGTCGGACTAAGCAACCGCCCTGCTAAGCAACCGAAACGGAGCAAATTTTTGCCGACCCATTTCCTGTCTCACTTATTTCTTCACATTTAAGTTTCGCTTCTCATATCAAGTGATTTAACTATCTAACTGAATTGAGTTTTAATTTTCTGTTAACTAATGCTAACCTTATTATTTTCGGTCAGAAAATATATTGCGGAATCAGTTTCTTTCTTCTCCGGGCAAATTTTAAGTGATTTGACGCGAGGGGTTGACGGTGATAGATGAAAGT
>CAZYWT010000003.1:35961-48904 GCA_964651635.1 uncultured Candidatus Saccharibacteria bacterium
GGTTATATAAAAACAAAGAAAGAAACTTAAAAAATAAACAAAAATAAGGAAATATATTATGATTTCTCGCATAATATTGATAGTTTTGATTTTTAGCTCCTATTCTTTTTCATTGCCCAAAAGGGATTTGAAAAATTTAGGGGTTAATTATGCTTTGTCTTTTCTCTCTCAAAGCGCTACAAAGATTTTGAGAGGAGAAAATGTAGGAGAAGCATTGGCTTCTTCTCTTTATCAAAGCGCGCCGGTGGCGTTGTGCTGGCACGGAGGAATGAAATTAACTGCCAGCAAGAAACCCCTTTTGGGGCAGATTTTACTCCAAAAGGGAAACAATTTTTGGAGTAACGGAGTGGTAAAAAGTTCACCTCTTTTTGAGGGGTGGCTTTCAAAATGGGAGGCGGATTATTTATTTTTTAATCTGCGCTATTGGAGCGCGGAAAGAAAATTTTCCGCGAGAGTTAACTTGGGCACTTGCCTTGCTTCTGTAATATCCCTAACAAAAGGGGAAAATCATCAACTTGAAGTAAGACAATCTATCAGGACCGGCACGGTTGTTTTTACCGCCGACCTTTCATCTCTAAATCGCAGAGGCATAGAAACGGGGAGAGTAATAGTGCTGGACGGAGAGAGAAAAGCGCTAAATACTCAAGTTCATGAATCTCTGCATTCGGCGCAGGATTCAAGGGGGTCCGTAATAACCGACATTTGGCTTAACGATATGCTTGGAAAATATATCAGAGTTAACTATGGGCATATTGTTAACTACTCCCTTGAGGAGATTGCGGAAAAAGAAGTAGAAAATTATTTAAACCAAGAATGAAAACATTCTTGGTTTTTTAATATTGAAATTTAATTATTTTTACCGATGATAACAACCAAACTTTGACAGGGGCGGTTGTTTGGCGTATTGTTAAAGTAGATTTTTAATTCGCACATTTCATTATTATTTAAGAAAGGAGATTGGAGATGAAAACGCTGGTTTTTTTGATGATATTGGTTTTATTTTCTCTGCCGGTTTCGGGCGAGGAGAGTATTTTTTCTCCCTCTGTTTATTTTTTCTCTCCCATTGTGGGAGCGCCTATCGCCCCCGATATTTTTATCGATGGGAATGAGGTAAATATCTACTTTTCTCAAAGAGTGGATATTTATCTTGATAATAAGTTTTTGACTACGGGGCAACATGTTTCTTTTCCCGCGCAATATGGGAAGAGATATACAATTACCGCTGTTGTCGCCCTCTTTTTTAAGAGGAGTTCGGACGCGGGATGTTGGAATATTTATATCCCCTATCCCTCAAATCCCTTACGAGAAAAGAGGGCAGAATACAGATAGAAAATTGCGGCAGATGCCGCAATTTTTTTAGGTGAAAAAAGCGGCAATCAATAATAAAGAAAAAGGTAAATTTCCCGCATAAAAATTGACTTTTTTTTAAGATTGTGTAATATGTAAAGTATAGAAACAATATATGTGGAAGAAAAAAATAAACGGGGAGGATTGACAGGGGCGGTTGTTTGGCGTATTGTTAAGGTAGATTTTTAATTCGCACATTTCATTATTATTTAAGAAAGGAGATCGGAGATGAAAACGCTGGTTTTTTTGATGATATTGGTTTTATTTTCAACGGGAGGATGGACTTCTTCCTTGAAGATAGTAGTAGACCAAGAAGAGAAGATTTTTGTGTTTCCCACGGGTTGGAATTTGAAAAAAGAAAACGAAATTCTTAAAGTAGGCAGACAATCAGTTCTTTGGAATATAGAACTGGGTGTTGATGCTTGTCATACCGAGGAGTGGGGGAATTTTTCTCTTGTTGATACAAACGGGGGAGAAGAAATAAAATTCTTTATTCCCTCTATCCCTATGATAAAAGCTTATTCGACGGGAAACAAAATTATTTGGGATTGGGAAAAGAAAAATTGTGAATTTCTTCTTTTCTCGGAAGAAAATACTGAAAAGATTCAGGGCAATACTTACCTTATCTCGGATTGGAATCCTGAATTTATCAGGGCAATTTATTATTTTTATTCCGAAGAAATTGAAATTATAGTTTTTGGACCAGTGAAAGAAATTATTTATAATTTTTTACTGCTTCAGAACTATCCCAATCCGTTTAATTCCAGCACAAATATCACTTACACCGCGCCGAAACAGAGCAAAGTTACTTTGGCTGTTTACAACCTGTTAGGCAAAGAAGTTGCTCGGTTGGTCGACGAAGTAAAACCAGCCGGTCAGCACTCCGTCGCTTTTGACGCGTCTGACCTAAAAAGCGGAGTTTACTTTTATAAACTTCGTATTGGTGAGAAAATACTCACCAAAAAGATGACGCTGATAAAGTGAGGACTTTAAGCGGTTCTGCGAGATACAGAACCGCTTTTTTATTGTTTTGTCAGATTTTATAAAAAATTAAAGAATAATTCAGTTCGCATTATATTTTTGGACAATTGAATATAAGGTAAATTTCCCGCATAAAAATTGACTTTTTTTTAAGATTGTGTAATATGTAAAGTATAGAAACAATATATGTGGAAGAAAAAAATAAACGGGGGGGATTATTTTAAGATTATTTTATTAACCGCTGTTTTTTTAGCGGTTTTTTTATTTGTGATACCGGGTTTTGCGGCTGACACTCAAGACCCCGCAAATTGTGTTACTTGTAATACCGACCCTTGTAATGATGAGTTTTGCGCCGCCAGTGGTCTTGGGGCTTGGTGTGTTAACGAAGATACCGTTAATTATGATTGCGAGGATTGGACAGAATATTGTAATGACCCCGATATTAATACGGTTGAGGATTGCCCGCAAGGAACTTGTAATTATGAGTCTGGTTGTTATGATGATACAGTTTATATTTATGATTCTCAAGAGCCAACTACGGCTGATACAAACGATTCAAGTAGCGATAAAGAATATTTAGACAGCGACCTTAAATGGTATGACCAAGACGAGGATAGTAATTTTTGTTTGTATGATTGGATGTCATCCTCTGATAAATGTGACAACGCTGGACCTGATGGAATTTGTGATGATGCTGACGGTGACGCTTTCTGTTGTGGGGATGATGATGATGAATATTCTAAAAGATGTGAAACTTGGCCAACAGGAGCGTATAGAATGAATAATTGTGCTGCTCCCGATTCTCCCTATAATACTTGTTGTAATGATTCTACGGATTGTGTTTATGATTTTGCTTGTTACGATACAGGAGTATTCAAAGATTTGAACGACTCCTCTTCTGATTCCGAGTATTGTTATAATAGTTTTTGGCAAGATCAAGATTTAGATGGTTTTGACTCTTATTGTGAAGCAAAGAACAATACCTGGTTTTCTGATTCTGCTCGATGTGACAACGCTGGACCTGATGGAATTTGTGATGATGCTGACGGTGACGCTTTCTGTTGCGAGGATGATTTGAATGAGCATACTCGGAGTTGCGAAGTAAAATATTCGGGAGATGAAGGGGTTGTTTGCCCCTCCAACGACCCTAATATGTGTTGTAATGATTTAGATGATTGTGCTTATAATGCTGCTTGTTATAATTCGGGCGAGAAAGTGGACACAGATGATAGTTCTTCGGATTTGGAAGTTTGCGCTATTATTCAATTTGGTATAGGTTGGGTTGACCAAGATTACTACACAGCGAAAAGTACCGGGTTGCATTGTGAAGAACAAAACAACACTTGGTTTGACGACTCCGATAAATGTGACGACGCTGGTCCGAGCGGAGTTTGCAGCGATTCTAACAACTCTAACGGTAGTTTTTGTTGCGGGGATGATGCTAATGAGGTTTATGTTTCCAGCGATTGTTCGGGGAGTTCTGTGAGTTTGTGCTGTCCCGATAGCAAGCCGTATGTGAGAGACGGCGTCTGCGTAGATTCTTGTTCTTATTGTGGAGACAACGCAATTTTAGGTTCGGAGGGAGACACTTCTTCCGGGGATTGTCCTACTGACCCCGATGATGTTGGCGGAGGCGGATTCTACCTTTTATGGGGGATGATAAATGGTGATAGTTCTTCTAATTGTTGGTATGATATGTGTTGCGGGGATGATAGCGACGAATTTGTTATAGAAAAGTGCATATTAGAAGCTGGAACGGAATCATCTTATGAATGTTATGCAAGCGATAGAGCATGTTGTGGTTATGTAGAGGAAGAATCTTCTTATCCTTGTGTTTATAATGCTACTTGTTATAAAGAAGGAACTATTTTTGACAGGGGAGCGGCCGGAGAGGTATTTTGTGATGAGATAAACTGGATTGATTGTGATTATAACTCAACGGTTTGTGAAGAATATTGTGGTAAATCATGGATTTTCGGAGGGACTGATTATTCTTTCGGTGAATATGTAGAGGGAAATGAAGAAATGTGTTGCGGGGATGATGATGATGAAAATGTGGTGGGGAGCGATAATTTTTGCCCGGGATATGATGGAGAGGCAAAATGCTGTCCCGACGGGAAAGATAAAATAGCTCCCGACGGTTCTTGTGTTTCTGCGTGTCCTTCCGGGGGGTGTCCTTATGAGCCGAACAGTCCGTCTCCGGTTGATAATTCCGATTGTGTTTCGGTAGATACAGCTCTTGATTGGACGGGGGGCGACCCGGACGGAGAAGAGTCCGTTAGTTATTATGTTTATTTTTGCCAAGGAGAAAATTGCTCTCCTTCCTATATAGGAAGGTCCGACGGCGTGTCTTATTACGACGAGTTGCCCACATTGTCTTATAATTCCGCCTATAGATGGAAAATTGTTGCCAGCGACGGAAGTTGCTCTGTCGAAAGCGATATTTGGTCCTTTATCACCGATGTGTGCAATCCGTCAAACGCTTGTTGCTTGGATACCGGCTGCGGGTACGAGTCGTCTTCGGTAAAATGCGGAACTCAAAGTTGCGACGATGATAAATGTTACGGCGATGTTTTTTATAACTATCCAAATAGTTGTGATAAGTATTGCTCGGGCTCGGATTTAACTTGCGAAGATTGCACCACGGACGGCTCGGACGGGGATTGTTCTCCCGAGGTAAGTTGCGATACCGACACATGCGGGGCGGAGTGCGATTCGGATGATGATTCTTCTTGGTCTAACTATACTTGTGAGTATAACTGCGACACAAGTACCACAAAATGTTCTTATGATTCCCAGTGTCAAACAAAATGCCAAGCGTATGATTCGTATTGCTTAAATCCCGATGATTATTGCTACTATAGCGTAAGTTGTTCTTCCGGGGGGTGTAGCGAAACGCAGGGCGATTACTGCCCGTCTCATAAAGAAATACTTGCCAGCGACGCTGACTGGCTTTCGGAGGATACTTGTTTTTACGGAACAAGAGAATGCTCGAGTTCCGGGGACTGTACTTATGCAGATTCCGAAACTAAACCTTCTAACCATTATGAATCGGGAGGCGCATGTTATTATAATTGCGATGTTGTTTGTACGGATTCTGGCTATGAACTTCAAAATTGCTCTTCGGAGGACAAAGATGACGGGAACTCTTGCACAATTGATTCTTGCGGTTCAAGCGGGGCGACCCACGAAGACGAAGACGATAACACTTCTTGCGGGAGTGATGATAATGTATGTTGCTCGGGAGTTTGCACTACTCCGGAATGCTTCACAGACAGCGATTGCGACAACGGAGACCCGTCAACAATAGACACTTGCTCTAATGGCGGGACTTGCTCGGCTTCTTGTTCTTCCGTTCCCACTTCTTGTTCTTCTGACAGTGATTGTGATGACACCGATACTTGCACGGAAGATGAATGTTTAAGTCCCGGAACCGAGAGTTCCGAGTGCCAGAGTACCCCCTACTGCGCCGGAACGGATACGGAATGCGGATGTGAAACTTGCGAGAATTGCGACGACAGCGATGGATGGATAAACACTGGGGAAACAAGATGGGTAGATGACGGAGAGTGTAGTGAAAAAGAACAAGAAAAATGGGAATATAGAGATTACTATTGCGAGGGCTATTCTTGCGACTATACGGTGACGCAAACCAATTGGCAGGACACTGGGGATACAAGGGATAAAGACGACAACACTTCTTGCGGGAGTGATGATAATGTATGTTGCTCGGGAGTTTGTATTACTCCGGAATGTTCCACAAATAGCGATTGCGATGACGGAGATGCCGCCACCAATTGTATATGCGAGGATGCGGGGACTTGCTCGGCTTCTTGTGTTTGTACGGAAGAAGATTATGTGGATCTGCTGTTTTCTAGTGTTTCAGTTCCTCCTTCGGTGGAAGAAGGAAATGATATTGATTTTACCGCCACAATAAAAAATGATGGAACAGTTTATACTCCCAGCAGTTTTAAGTTTAAGGTTTATGTGAGCGGAGGAACGGGAAAAATATGCGACAGGTGGGTTGACCCGTTAGGACCTCAAGCCGAGACAACAAAAACCTGCACCTGGACCGCTTCGGGATTGGGGGATAGAACGGTTACTTTTGAAGTAAACGACGCCATAGACAGACAATTTAGCGAAATTAACTACGACAACAATACCGCTTCTCAAAATTTTGAAATTACCGGGGAATCTGCTTCAAATAGCGCTCCCAACGCTCCAACATTAGATGGTCCCGCCTCGGGAGAAACAGATACCTCTTATACTTTTACCGCTTCGGCCACAGACCCCGACGGCGACGATGTTCGCTACACCTTTGATTGGGACGACGGCTCTCCGAACGACAGAACCAGATATTTTTCTTCCGGAGAAGAGGGAAGCGCCAGCCATAGTTGGAGCGATGAAAACACTTACAATGTTTGCGTGGTAGCTGACGACGGAAGTTTGGTTTCTTCTCCCACTTGCAAGAGCGTAGAGATAAACGAAGAAGAAGTAGTAATTATAGGAGAACCGCCCGTTGCTGAATTTGATTATTGCTTGGAGCCGGAAACGGAAAAAACGGTTAGATTTATTGATATGTCTTCGGACCCCGACGGGATAATAGAGGACTGGATTTGGGATTTTAAGGACGGCGAGATTTGCGAGCCAGATTGTAACGAGGAAGGATTTAGCGGCACCGAGCAAAATCCCGTCCATACATTTTCCGGCGGAAGCGGTGCTTCCAGCCCGGATTGGAGTTGGTACTCAACTCTAAATGACGAAGACGCTTTGTTATATCCCGAAGTGGGCTCGGGAGCGTCAATCTACGGCTCTCTAACATTTTCCGAAGGTTATTCGGATAACGCTTTGGAATTCACTCCCGACAATTCTATAGAAGATGTAAAAGTTCCCAACAGCGGGCAACAAGTGGCTAATATAAATAAGGGAGCGATTGTGTTTTGGTTCAATCCTCGGAACGATACGCCCTATGGGTTAGTCGTGGAAGCGGATTATGGCGACGATGAATTTGAAGTGATAATCGATTCGGGAGTAATATTTAAAATTGAAGGCGCTCAAAATAACACAATAAGTTCTTCTTACAACTTTGAAACGGGAAATTGGTATAAAGTGGAAGTGAGGTGGAAGAAGGAAAGTTATATGTCAATTTTGGTGGATGACGCGGAAATTGTTAGAAGAGACAAATGGAATATAGGAACGGGAGTTGAGCAATTGGGGGAACAGATAGCAATTGGCGCGAGGTGTTGGGGAACGGGTTGCGGAATGAAATTTCCCGGAAAAATGGACGAGCTTATGTTTTTTGACACCGATAATTATAATTTATCCGGGGAGCCGGGGACCTCGGCTGAAACCGAACTGACGGTTAAAGATAACAACGGCAACACGGATGCGGAAACAAAAACAATTGACTTTGGAGCGATACAAGAGTGCCCCGAAAACAATCCGCCCTTTGCGACAAATCTTTCAAAGGACAGAGGAGATTATTGTTCTTTGCCGCCGGCCGAATACTTTACTTGGAACTACGAAGATATCGACGGGGACGCGGAAATAAAATTTAGATTTCAAGTGGATGATAATTCTAATTTTAGTTCGCCGGAAATAGACAGAACAATAGAAGGAATTTCTTATCCTCCGGGAACCGTAAATACTCAAAATGTTTATGTGTCGGAAACTGAAGAACCCGATAAACTCACCTATAAATCGGGGGGAGAAAATTATTACTGGCGAGTAAAAGTTTGGGACGAACGAGGGGCCTTCTCCGACTGGATAGAGGGGGATTCCTTTACAACCGCTCTTCATAAATACCCTGCTCCCAATTTTGTATGGTCTCCGGATAATCCGCAAACAAACGACGCTATAACATTTGAGGACGACTCTACCCCTTACGGCGGCTCTGTGATTAGTTTGTATTCGTGGGATTTTGACGGGGGGCAACCTCCTTCTTCCAGCAACGAAGAAGAAACGGTAACTTATTCCGAGGGGGGAATAAAAGAAGTTTATCTTAAGGTTTGGGACTCCGACGGGTATGCTTGCTCTATAACCAAAGATGTGGAAGTGGGTTCTCCGCTTCCGACATGGGAGGAAGTATCTCCGTAAAAGAAAGCGTTTCCGTAAAAGAAAGCGATAGAACAAAGCAATTATCGCTAAATCTCTAATTTTAAGCGTTGTTTTTTAGGCAAAAAATTAATCAATTCCAAAAACGAAAATTAAGGAAATTACAATTCTTGACAAGAGGAAAATTTGCGTTAAAATTAAATTAGCAATCAAAGGTCGCAACTGCTAATTTATAAAAAGTTTATAAAATAAAAGTATGAATATTACTCCTTTGCGAGACAATGTAATTATAGAGCCGATAACAAGAGAAGAAAAAACCGAGTCGGGTATTTTTCTTCCGGAAACGGCCGAGAAAGAACGCCCGGAACAAGGAAAAGTTATCGCCGTAGGTCCCGGCAAAACTCTTTCTTCGGGCAAAAGGTCTCCTATGGAAGTTAAAAAAGGAGACAAAGTGATATTTTCCAAATATGGGCCAACAGAAATAAAGGTTGAAGAAAAGGATTATTTGATTGCCAAAGAAGAAGATATTTTGGCAATTCTTCCTAAAAAATAATCCGTTAGCAATAAATAAATTCAAAAACAAAATAAAAATTTATGCCAAAGGAAATACATTATTCAGAGGATGCCAGAAACAAATTAAAAATGGGCGTTGACAAGTTGGCAAACGCCGTAAAAGTTACTCTTGGTCCTCGCGGCAGAAATGTTATTTTAGAAAAAGGTTTCGGAACTCCCACCATAACCAATGACGGAGTAACGATAGCCAAAGAAATAGAGTTAAAAGAACCAACCGAAAAAATAGGAGCGGAGGTTATAAAAGAGGTTGCCACTAAAACCAACGAAACGGCCGGGGACGGAACTACCACGGCTTCTGTTTTAGCCCAATCCCTCATAAAAGAAGGGATGAAAAATGTAACGGCCGGCGCTAATCCGCTGGAGATAAGAAGGGGCATAGAGAAAGGGGCAAAAGCTTTAGTCGAGGGCTTAAAAAAACTTGCCCAAAAAATTTCAAGCAAAGAAGAAATAGCGCAAGTTGCCACAATTTCGGCCGAAGATGAAGAGTTGGGAAATCTTATAGCCGAAGTAATAACGGAAGCGGGAAAAGACGGAGTGGTAACGGTGGAAGAATCAAAAACCTTTGGACTGGGCAAAGAAGTGGTAAAAGGAATGCAATTTGACAAAGGTTATATTTCTCCCTATATGGTAACCGACACCGAGAAAATGGAATCCGAGTTAAAAGACCCCTATATTCTAATCACAGACAAGAAAATTTCCTCTATTCAAGAAATTTTGCCGGTTTTGGAAAAAGCGGCCGGTAGCGGCAAAAAAGAAATCGTTATTATAGCGGAAGAACTTGAAGGGGAAGCCCTGGCTACGCTTGTAGTTAACAAAATTAGAGGAACCTTTAACGCTTTGGGCGTAAAAGCTCCCGGTTTTGGCGACAGAAGAAAAGCAATGTTGGAAGATATCGCCGCCGTTACCGGCGGGCAAGTGATTGCCGAGGAAAAGGGAATGAAGATGGAAAGTGTAGAGCTGGATATGTTGGGGCAGGCCGGCAAAGTGGTTGCCACCAAAGATAATACAACAATTGTTGGCGGAAAAGGTTCCAAAGAAAACATAGAAAAAAGGATTGCTCAAATTAAACGACAGATTGAAGAGTCTGACTCCGACTTTGACAAAGAAAAGTTGGAAGAAAGATTGGCGAAACTCTCCGGCGGAGTGGCTTTAATAAAAGTGGGCGCTCCCACCGAAGTGGAACAAAAAGCCCGCCAGCATAAAGCCGAAGATGCTCTTTCCGCCACCAAGGCGGCGATTGCGGAAGGCATTGTTCCCGGCGGAGGCGTTCCTTTTATAAGAGTTGCCAAAGAACTTGATAATTTAGAAGTGTCCGGAGACGAGAAAACGGGCGTTAAGATACTGAAAAGAGCCCTTGAAGAACCGCTTAGAATGATAGCCGAAAATAGCGGAGTGGAAGGGTCTGTGGTTGTGGATGCCGTGAAAAAAGGAGAAGGAGCTTTTGGCTTTAACGCCAGAGAACTAAAATACGAAGATTTAATGAAAGTTGGCATTGTTGACCCGGCGAAAGTGGTTCGTTCTTCTCTTGAAAATGCCGTTTCCGGAGCGGCGATGCTTATCACAACCGAAGCCACGGTTGTGGACGCTCCGGAAGAAGAAAAAGATTCTGACGGCGGCGGAGCGCCCTCTATGGGTGGAATGGGCGGAATGCCCGGCGCTTACTAATTTAAGATGAAAGAACCGCTTATCGCCCCCGGAAGTTAGAACAAAACCTCCTTAAGGGGGGAGCAGGACTCTAATTCGCATCCTGCTCCCTTGTTGTTTTTAAGGGGGTTTTTGGTATAATGAAAAATATAATAAAATTAGAAAATATGAAATGTCCAAATTGCGAAAATCAAAACCTTGAAAAAATTGCCTTTTACGGAAACGAAGTTGATTATTGTCCTAATTGTCTGGGGCTTTGGTTTGACAAAGAAGAACTTAGAACATCCAAAGATAAAAAAGATAAAGATTTGTCTTGGGTTGATATTGACCTTTGGAGGGACAAAGAAAAATTTAGCGTAGGAAAAGGCAGGAAAACCTGTCCCATCTGCGAAGGGGCTCCTCTTTACGAAGTTAATTACGGGAATTCAAAAGTTAAGGTGGATGTTTGCGGACTTTGCGAAGGTATTTGGCTGGATAGGGGAGAGTTTAAGCAAATCATCTATTATCTAAAAAGAAAAGAAAAATACGAAGTAGTGAATAATTATCTTGGGAATTTAGCCGAAGAGGCGGCGGAAATTTTTATAGGTCCGGAAAGTTTTAAGTCCGAACTGAAAGATTTTTTAATTCTTATGGGTATTATGAAGCATAAATTCTTTTCAAAACATCCTAAAATAATGGAGTTCGTAAACAATATACAAAGGTCTGCCAACTAAAAAATAATTATGGATTTAATTTATATAATTTTAATAATTGTCGCGATTGTTTTTCTCTGGGGCGTTTTTCTTTATAATGGATTGATAAAGAGACGAAACAGAACCAAAGAGGCGTGGTCGGACATAGCCGTTCAACTTAAAAGAAGGTATAATCTTATTCCCAATTTGATAAATACCGTGAAAGGATACGCTTCTCACGAATCAAAAGTGCTGGAAAATGTAACAAAAGCGCGCAGTCAAGCGATGCAAGCGGAAGGAATGGAACATAAAAAGCAAGCGGAAAACGCTCTCACCGGCGCTCTAAAATCGCTTTTTGCCGTTTCCGAAAATTATCCCGACCTGAAAGCGTCCAATAATTTTTTAGAACTTCAAAGAGAGTTAAGAGATACCGAAGACAAAATTCAAGCCGCTCGCAGGTTTTACAACACGAATGTTAGAGACCTTAACATTAAAATTCAGAGTTTTCCCGCCAATCTTGTGGCGGGCGTCTTGGGTTTTAAGGAGATGGATTTGTTTGAGATAGAAGAAAAAGCGGCGAAAGAAGTTCCGGAAGTGAGATTCTAAAATTATTAAATAAAAATGGCTGACCTCTACGGAGCAAAAGAATCCAATATAAGGAAGACATGGTTTTTAATGACTGGCTTCTTTTTGCTTGTAATCGCTCTGGGGTGGCTTTTTAGCTACGCGTTAGATAGTCCGATAATCCTTGTTATAGCCGTAGTCGTTAGTGTTTTAATGTCCGCTGGCAGTTATTGGTATTCAGATAAACTTGTTCTAAAAACAACGCGAGCCTATCCGGCGGAAAAACGGGACTATCCCGAACTTTACAGAACGGTGGAAAATCTTTGCATAACGGTCGGTCTTCCTATGCCGAGGATTTATGTGTTGCCGGAAGAACAACCCAACGCTTTTGCCACCGGCCGAGATGAAAATCATAGTATTGTGGCGGTAACGGAGGGGCTGCTAAATCGGCTGGAAAGAAGCGAGTTGGAGGGCGTTTTGGCTCACGAACTCTCTCATATAAAAAATAAGGATATGCTCTTGCAAACAGCGGTGGTGGTGTTGGCTGGCGTTGTGGCGTTGTTATCGCACTTTTTTTTGCGAATTAGTTTTTTTGCCGGCGGGAGCAAAAGAGATAAGGGCGGAGCGATTTTGCTGCTCTTGGGAATTTTAGCGGCTATTTTAGCTCCTCTCGCCGCCAGTTTGATTAAACTTTCTATTTCAAGAAAAAGAGAATTTTTGGCGGACTCAAGCGGCGTTCTTATAACAAGATACCCCGAAGGATTGGCGCGAGCGTTGGAGAAAATATCAAGCGACCCTCGTCTCCTCAAAAAAGCTTCGGGAGCGAACGCTCATCTTTTTATAGCCAACCCTTTCAGGGGAAAAGAGGGGAGGAGTTGGTTTAATAAATTGTTTATGACTCATCCTCCCGTAGAAGATAGAATAAAAGCGCTTCGGGAGAAAAAAGTTGATAATTAAAAATTTTTAACTAAACTCAATATATAGTTGGAGGGGTGCCAGAGCGGCCTAATGGAACGGCTTGGAGTGCCGTGGCGGATTTCCGTCTCGTGGGTTCGAATCCCACCCCCTCCGAAACGAACGCAGTGAGTGAGGAGGGGGAGAAAGCAAAC
>CAZYWT010000004.1:0-43219 GCA_964651635.1 uncultured Candidatus Saccharibacteria bacterium
GCAAGAAATTATTGAGGGAAAAAGATAAATTAAAAAAAGCGGTAAAATAAAATAAAAAAAATAGATAAATAAAATTATGAATTTGGAAAGTTTCAAACCAAAAAAAGGAGAAAAATTTATTTTTGTGGAAAACGGCGAGCCGAAGGCGGTTTTAGTTTCTTTTGACGATTATAGAAAAATGGAGCGAGAGGAAAACGAAAATTTAGAAAATGAGCGTCTTTTGGGCGAAGAAGGAGCCAATAGTTTATTTTATCAAAGGGCTAAAGCTGCCGAGTCCGAAGAGTCGGATAAAGAAAATCAAGAGAGTTCCCGAAAAGCGGATACATATTCCACTTATAGAGAATACGAAGATGCTCAAAAGGACGAAGAAGAGGAGGAGGACGAGAACGAAGAAAACGAAAATCGGGAAAAAGAAAAGGACTTGCAGGAAACTTTAACGGTGGAAGATTTACCCTTTTAAAAAACAAGGTTGACAAGGTAAAAATAAAATTATAAATTAAATTTATAAACATATTAAAAGCGAGAATACGGCTTTTTCTAAATATAGCTTAGCGGATAAATTCTAACGCCAGCGGCTACATTTAGGGAAGGAACATATTCCGTAAAAACAAAAAATTTATGGCCGAAAAAGAAAAATTTGAAAGGGGCAAACCCCACCTAAATATCGGAACAATTGGTCATGTTGACCATGGAAAAACAACTTTGACCGCCGCTCTTTTGAAATATATTGAATTAAAGGGTTGGAAAGGTTCTCACAAAACTGTGGAAGAGATTGATTCCGCTCCCGAGGAAAAGACAAGAGGAGTTACTATTAACATTAGTCATACTGAATTTGAGACCGAAAAAAGACATTACGCCCTTATTGATTGTCCCGGACACGCCGACTATATTAAAAATATGATTACCGGCGCCGCTCAAATGGACGGAGCTATTTTGGTTGTTTCCGCCGCCGACGGACCTATGCCTCAAACAAGAGAGCATATTTTATTGGCTCGGCAAGTGGGTCTCCCTTCTTTGCTCGTGTTTTTGAATAAGACAGACCAAGTAGACGACCCCGAAATGTTGGAACTTGTGGAATCCGAGTTAAGAGAACTTTTGAATAAATACGAGTTCCCGGGCGACGAAACGCCTATTATAAGAGGTTCCGCTCTTAAAGCGTTAGATGCTTCTTCGGTTGATGACGAAGCCATAAAACCAGCGGGAGAATTGCTCCAAAAAATAGACGAATTTATCCCCCAGCCGAAAAGGGCGCTTGACCAGCCGTTTCTTATGGGAATTGAGGATGTGTTTACAATAGAAGGCAGAGGAACCGTTACCACCGGCAGAATAGAAAGGGGAGTTGTTAAACCGGGCGAAGAAGTGGAAATTGTCGGATTAAAAGATACCCAAAAAACAATCGCCACCAGCGTAGAGATGTTTAAGAAAGTTTTGGACCAAGGAGAAGCCGGAGACAATGTTGGAATTTTGTTAAGAGGCGTTAAAAAAGAGGATGTGGAAAGGGGGCAAGTTTTGTGCAAACCAGGCTCAATGACTCCGCACAGCGAGTTTGAAGCCGAAGTTTATGTTTTATCCAAAGAGGAAGGCGGAAGACATACACCGTTTTTTGCCGGTTATAAACCCCAGTTTTATATCCGAACCTCCGATATTACCGGAGATGTAACGCTACCGGAAGGAACGGAAATGGTAATGCCGGGAGATACTGTAACATTTAAGGTAAAACTTATCGCTCCGGTAGCCCTAGAAGAGCAGCAAAGGTTTGCCATTAGAGAAGGAGGAAAAACGGTTGGAGCTGGAGTGGTAACAAAAATGATTAAATAAGGAAAAAGAGTTAGTAAAAGCCGACGGTGTCCGTCGGTTTTTACAACTTTGTTAATTAAAAATGCCAACAGAAGCGAAGGAAAAAACAAAAAAAACAAAAGAGGAAGCGGGAAACAAAATTAAAATAAAGCTTCGTTCCTACGACAGCAGAGTAATAGATAAAAGTTGCCGCCAGATAGTTGAATTATCCCATAGAGCCGGGCTAAAAATAGCGGGTCCCGTGCCTTTGCCTACGGAGAAGAAAAAATATACTGTTCATCGCTCAACTTTTGTTAACGAAGATTCCAGAGAGCAGTTTGAAGTGAGAATACACAAGCGATTGATAGAAGTGTTAAATCCCAACCAAAGATTTATAGAGTTTTTAAGGGAGCTCACGCTTCCCACGGGAGTTGAAATTGAGGTAAAAACACTATAATATATGTAAAAGATTTTTTTTTAATGTCTTAGTTTTACAAAATGCCGGGCTAAGTCCTGGTATTTAATTATATAAATTATAAATATGTCCGTAATATTAGGCAGAAAATTAAAGATGTCAACGATTTTCAAAGATAAAAAAGCGATACCCGTTACCCTTATTCAAGGAGGTCATTGTTCTGTGATAGACAAAAAAACAAAGAAAAGAGACGGTTACGAAGCGATGAAAGTGAAATTAGAAGGAACTTCTTTTATAAGGGAGTTTCCAAAACGAAAAGGAATTAAAAAGGGGGATACAATTACTCTCTCTTTTTTTCAAGAAGGAGATAAATTAAAAATAACGGGGATTAGCAAGGGCAAAGGATTTCAGGGAGGAGTTAAAAGATGGGGTTTTCACGGGCGAAACGCTACTCACGGAGTAAAGCACGAAGAAAGGAAAATTGGTTCGGTGGGCGCCACTGGTCCCGAGAAAGTTTTTAAGGGCAAGAAAATGCCCGGCAGAATGGGGGCGGAGAAAAAAACGGTTCATAATCTAAAAGTGGTTGCTGTGGACGAGGAAAACAAAGTTTTAGCCGTAAAGGGCGCTGTGCCCGGGCCGCCGGGCGGATTTTTGAAAATTAAGAAAATATGAGTGTAATTTGTTACGACAAAAAAGGGAAAGAATTAAAAAAGAGAAAGATTTCAAAGGAAATTTTGGGCGAAGCAAATGCCAACTTGTTAAAACAAGTTTATGTTTGCGAGTATTCCAACAAAAGACAAGGAGCGGCTCATAGCAAAGACAGAGGAGAAAAAAGAGGAGGAGGCCGAAAGCCATGGAGGCAAAAAGGAACGGGACGAGCTCGCCATGGAAGCAGAAGGTCCCCTATATGGCGAGGGGGAGGGGTAACATTCGGACCCAGAAATGAAAGAAATTACAAAAAAGCGATTACCGAAAAAGTGAAGAAAAAAGCCGTGGAAATGGCTTGGGCGGAGAAAATGAAAGCGGGGAAACTTGTTTTACTTGACGATATTTCGTTAAAATCAAGCAAAACAAAAGAAGTTGCCGAAATCTTAAAAAATTTGCCGATTTTCGGCTCGGTTTTAATAGTGACGCCCTCTTATCAAAAAAATTGGGTTTTATCTGCTCGGAACATTCCAAAAGTAAAGGTCTGTCCGTTTTCGGAAATTACAACATTTAATATTTTGAGTCATAATTTTGTAGTAATGGACGAGGAAACATTTTCTAAAAAATTAAAAAATTTAAGTAAATAAATTTATGAGTATTTTTAAGAAAAAAGATAAAGAGAAAAAAGTAAAAAAAGGGAAAGAGGAAGAGAAAGAAAGAAAAGTAGAAGTAGATGAAAATAAAGCCAGCAAAAAAATGTCTTTCGTTAAAAACAAGAAAAAAGAAAAAAAAGAGGAGGCGGAGAAAAAAGGGAAAACAACCGACGCCAAGAAAAAAGAGGAAAAATCCGCAAAATCCGCCAGAATCGCTTATAGAACCTTAATATCTCCCCATATTACCGAAAAAGC
Organism: uncultured Candidatus Saccharibacteria bacterium; assembly: GCA_964651635.1. Classification (GTDB taxonomy): domain Bacteria; phylum Patescibacteriota; class Minisyncoccia; order Minisyncoccales; family CG1-02-41-26; genus CAZYWT01. The sequence goes on from CAZYWT010000004.1 coordinate 3,745, forward strand.
CAACAACTTAAGCGAGGAGAGAAAATATATTTTTAGAGTTTTCAAAAATGCCAATAAAGTTATGATAAAGAAATCGGTGGAGGAGGTTTACAATACCCCGGTGGAAAAAGTTATGATAATCAATGTCCGTCCCAAAAAAAGACGATTAGGCAGAGTGGAAGGAAAGAAACCGGGCTATAAAAAAGCCATAGTTAAATTAAAAGAAGGCCATTCAATAGAGGCAACGCCAAAATAATAAAACTTTATGAGTAAAACAATTGTTAGCAAAAAAAAGCCGGAAAAACGGCTCACAAGGATAATAAAAAAGAAGGGAGGCAGGAATAATACGGGCAGGATTACAATGCGTCATAAAGGAGGAGGCGCTAAAAGAAAATACCGAATTATTGAATTCGGCGAGAAACTTGTCTGCCGGCAGGCAGGGGGTTTTCCCTACAAGGCTCGGGTTCTTGCCATAGAATACGACCCCAACAGAACCGCTTATATCGCTTTAATGGAGAAAGAAGATAGCAAAGAAAAATTTTATATTATAGCCCCGGAAAAGTTAAAAGAAGGAGATGTTATAGAAGTGGGGGAGAAAGCTCCAATTTTACCCGGTAATAGAATGCGTCTTTTTAACATTCCTTCCGGAACTGTTGTGTCTTCCGTGGAACTTTTTCCCGGGCAAGGAGCCAAAATAGCTCGTTCGGCGGGAAATTGGTGTCAAACGATGGGAGTGGAAGGAAAATATGTAAATTTGATTATGCCATCCACGGAAATAAGAAAAGTTTTGGGAAATTGCTTTGCCACAATTGGAGCGGTTTCTCGGGGAGAACATAGATTTGAAAAAGCGAGAAAAGCGGGGGACAGCAGAAATAGAGGGATAAGACCCACCGTTCGCGGCTCTGCTATGAATCCCGTGGACCATCCGCATGGAGGAGGAGAGGGAAAAGCTCCCGTGGGATTAAAACATCCCAAAACCCCTTGGGGTAAAGTAGCTCGAGGAGGAAAAACAAGAAATCCCAAAAAATGGACAAACAAATTGATAACAAAAAGGAGAAAAAAGAAGAAAAAGAAATAAAAAAATATGGCGAGAAAAAGTTTAAAAAAACAACCGTATATAGACAAACGACTTCTCAAAAAAATTTCCGACTTGGAAAAGGGAAGTAAGCTCCCCGTAAAAACTTGGTCGAGAAGCGCCATTATAACTCCGGAAATGGTGGGCTATACTTTTGCCGTTCACAATGGCAAAGAGCATATCCCCGTTTATGTTTCCGAAGAAATGGTCGGACACAAATTGGGAGAATTTTCTCCGACTACCAAGTTTTTTAAGCATGGAGGAAGAATGGAAAAAGAAGCGGCAAGAAAACCGCAATAAAAATAGCCGTATTATTAGTTGTTTTATTATTAAAGATTTATGAAAGTGGAAGCAAAATTAAAACATTTAAGAATATCCCCCCGAAAAACAAGGTTGGTGGCCAACCTTATAAGGGGAAAGAAAGCCGAAGAGGCGCGGGCGCTTTTAAGGCATACAAGAAAAAGAGCGGCTCGTCCGATGTTAAAACTTTTAGAGAGCGCCATAGCAAACGCCAAAAACAATTTTGAACTTGACGAAAAAGGACTAATTGTGTCAGAATTGTCGGTGGACGAAGGTTCAAAATTAAAAAGATGGCGGGCAAGAGCGAGGGGGCAAGCCGCCAGAATAGAAAAAAGAACAAGCCATATAAATATGACATTGGAGAAAAAAGAATAAAAATTATGAGCCAAAACACCCATCCAAAAATTTTAAGAATAGGAGAAAATCAAACTTGGAGTTCGCAAGGATTTTACAGCGATTATCCTTCGCTTTTGAAAGAGGATTTTAAGATAAGAGATTTTTTGGAGCAAAATCTTCCCGCCAACTCTGTTGAAGAGATAGAAATAGAAAGAGAAAGAGGTAAAGTTAAGGTTATAATAAAAACTTCTCGTCCCGCTCTTATAATAGGAAGGGGCGGTGAAGGAGTGGAAAGAATTAAAAAGCAAATTGATAAAATTTTGGAGCGAAAAAATAAAAAATCCAAAAGAGAATTAAAAATAGATATTGTTACCGTAAAAGATGTTTGGGCTTCCGCTCCTTTGGCGAGCAAGTGGATTGCTTCTCAACTTGAAAAAAGAATGCCGTTTAGGCGAGCGATAAAAATGGCGATGAGAAAAATAATGGCGGCGAAAGAAGTGAAGGGAGCGAGAGTTCAAGTAACGGGCAGGTTAAACGGAATTGATATAGCCAGAAAAGAATGGCTCCAAGAAGGAAATCTTCCTCGCCACAAAATAAGAGCGAACATTGATTACGGTTTTGCGCAGGCAAAATGCGGATACGGAGTAATTGGAGTAAAGGTTTGGATTTTTAAGGGAGAAAATGTTTAAAATATGTTATTAGAGCCAAAGAAAATGAAATACCGAAAATGGCAGAAAGGAAGAACAAAAGGAAAAGAAAACAGGGGAGTGGATTTGGCTTTTGGCGCTTTTGGGCTAAAATCATTAGAAGCAAAATGGATAAAATCCTCCCAAATAGAAGCGGGCAGGAAGGCTATCACCAAAGCGTTAAAAAGAAAAGGGAAAACCTGGATTAGAATTTTTCCCTACAAGCCAGTAACGCAAAAAGGAGCCGAAGTTGGTATGGGAGGGGGGAAAGGCGCTTTGAGCCATTATGTTTTTCCGATAAGGCCGGGCAGAATTATTTATGAAATTGACGGAGTGGAGGAAACGGCGGCGCGGCTGGCTCTTAAAAGGGCGTCCGCCAAACTTCCCGTGCGAACAAGATTTATAAAAAGATAATATTTATGGTAAAAAGAATTGAAACATTAAAAGAATTTAGGGAAATGAAGGAAGCAAACTTAAAAAAATTTTTAGAAGAAAAAAGAGAAAAATTACGGGAGATGAGATTTAATCATTCCGCCGGACAATTAAAAAAGGTTGATGATATTAAAAAAACAAAAAAAGATATAGCGAGGATTTTAACGCTATTAAAGCAAAAAAGCGACGCTAACTCCAAAACCAAAGCTGTTTCGTAATTTTTGGTTTATGCGTAAGGGTTTGAGTTAAAAAAATTCCAAGCCAAAATTGCTCCGCAATTTGGCAGGGGAAAGGGTAAGAAATTCTAATATATGTCAAAAAAGAGATTAAAAGGAACAATTATTTCGGACAAAATGGATAAAACCGCCGTAGTTAGAGTGGAAACTTTAAAAAAACATCCCAAATACAGGAAAAGGGTTAGGATGTTTAAAAAATATATGGCGGACAATCCAAACAATAATCGCAAAGAAGGGGAGGAGGTAATTATAGAAGAATCCCATCCTCTTTCCAAACGAAAAAAGTGGAGGATAGTGGAAGGAGAAAAATAAATTTATGATACAAGAAGGAACAAGATTAAAAGTCGCGGATAACACGGGAGCAAAAATCGTGGAGTGCTTTCGAGTGCTGGGCGGAACAAGAAAAAGATACGCTAAAATTGGGGATAGGATAAAAGCCGCCGTAAAAGTTGCCGAGCCGAGAAAAGAAGTGAAAACCCACGATGTAGTAAATGCTGTTGTGGTTCGCCAAAAAAAGGAAATTAAAAGGGAAGACGGCTCCTACATTCGTTTTGACGAAAATGCCTGTTGTTTAATAAACGACGAGGGGCTTCCTCGCGGAAACAGAATTTTAGGTCCTATTCCGAGAGAGTTAAAACAAAAAGGTTTTGATAAAATTGTTACGCTGGCAAAAGATGTTGTCTAAATTATGAAAATCAAAAAAGACGATACAATTTTAATAATAAAGGGCAAGGACAAAGGAAAGAAGAGTAAAGTTTTACGAACATACCCCAAAGAATATAAAATTTTGGCGGAAAATATTAATATAAAGAAAAAAAGAAAAAGAGGGAGAAAAGAGGGAGAAAAGGGACAAACGGTGGAAATATCGGCTCCTTTTTTTGCCTCCAAAGCCAAGATTATTTGTCCGAAATGCGGAAAACTGACTCGTATTGGATATAAAATAAAGAGCGGAAAAGAAAGCGGAAGAGAAAAAACAAGAGTTTGCAAGAAATGCGAAAAAGAAATATAAAAATGTAAAACTGATTTATGTTAAATATAGAAGAACAATATAAAAAGCGGGGAATCCCAAATCTTATGAAAGCAATGGGATATAAAAATAAAATGGAAGTCCCTCGCCTTGTTAAGGTTGTGATAAATTGCGGATTTGGAGGCAAGGTGGCGGAAAATATTAATATAAAGAAAAAAAGAAAAAGAGGAAGAAAAGAGGGAGAAAAGGGACAAACGGTGGAAATATCGGCTCCTTTTTTTGCCTCCAAAGCCAAGATTATTTGTCCGAAATGCGGAAAACTGACTCGTATTGGATATAAAATAAAGAGCGGAAAAGAAAGCGGAAGAGAAAAAACAAGAGTTTGCAAGAAATGCGAAAAAGAAATATAAAAATGTAAAACTGATTTATGTTAAATATAGAAGAACAATATAAAAAGCGGGGAATCCCAAATCTTATGAAAGCAATGGGATATAAAAATAAAATGGAAGTCCCTCGCCTTGTTAAGGTTGTGATAAATTGCGGATTTGGAGGCAAGGTGGCGGGGAAAAATTTGTCGGAGAGAAAGAAAATAGGAGAGGAGATAAAAAATGTTTTATCCTCTATTACCGGGCAAGCGCCCGCAATTTGTTCGGCAAAAAAATCGGAGTCAGCTTTTAAGTTAAGGAAAGGATTGGAGATTGGAGCAAAAGTCACTTTAAGAGGAAAGAAATCTTATGATTTTTTAGCCAAACTTATTGGGATAGTTTTGCCCCGAACAAGGGATTTTAAAGGATTAAACTTGAAATCTGTGGATAAGCAAGGTAATCTAACAGTTGGCTTTAAGGATTATAGTCCCTTTCCCGAAGTAAAGGTTGGCAAAGAGAAAAATCTTTTTGGTTTTGAAATAACGGCGGTAACCAGCGTCAAAAATCGCGAAGAAGGAATTGCTTTTTTGAAAGAATTGGGAGTGCCTTTCAAAAAACAATAATTAAAAACCAAGATATTTAGAAAAGAAACTCCAAGCCGAAATTGCTCCGCGATAGGGCAGGAGGAAAGAGTAAGAAATTCTAATATATGCCGAAAAAATCACAAATAGCAAAAACAGAAAAAAAGCCGAAATATAAAACTCGCAAAGTGAGGAGATGTTTTAGATGCGGGAGAAGAAGAGGTTTTATTAGGGACTTTGGCTTGTGTCGGATATGTTTTAGAGAAATGTCAAGTAAAGGCGAGATTCCGGGGATTAAAAAATCATCTTGGTAAAATATATATGGATACTATAGCAGACGCTTTAACAAGGGTAAGAAACGCGCAAGCGGTTGGCAAGGAGTTTGTTCTAATTTCATACTCCAAACCAGTTTTAGAAATTTCCAAAATTTTAGTTAAGTCGGGATTTTTATCTCAACTTAAAAAAGTTAAAAGAGAGGGCAAAAAATACATAAAGGTTTATTTGAAATATACAGAAGGTAAGGGAGCGATAGAGGGTATTAAAAAAATATCTTGTCCCGGACGAAGGTTTTATAAAAAAGCGAAAGAAATAAAAAAAGTAAGGAGCGGTTTTGGAATTTCTATTATTTCCACTTCCGGGGGTATAATGACGGGAAAAGAAGCCCGCTCTAAAAATTTGGGAGGAGAGATGATTTGCGAGGTTTGGTAATAATTTTTATATAATATGTCCAGAATAGGCAAACAACCAATAAAAATAGAAGAGGGTGTTTCGGTAGAAGTAAAAAGCGATATTGTTTTTGTAAAAAGCCCCAAAGGGGGCTTGAATTTTAAGTTGCCCCCCGGGATAAAGGCAAAAGTGAAAAACAGCGATTTAATAGTAGAAATGTTGAATAAAACAAAGAAAACGCCCGGTTTTTGGGGGCTTACTCGCTCTATATTGTTTAATATGGTAAAGGGAGTAAAAGAGGGTTTTTCTAAAAAATTGATAATAGAAGGAGTCGGATTTAAGGCGGCTTTGGAAGGAGAGAAAAGATTAAAGTTGGATATGGGATTTTCTCATCCGGTTTTTATTGCTATCCCCGAAGATTTAGAAGTTCAAGTGGCGAAAAACGAAATTACAATTTCGGGAATAGACAAACAAAAAGTGGGGGAGTTGGCGGCAAAAATTAGAAAGGTTAGGCCTCCCGAGCCGTATAAGGGAAAAGGTATAAGATATTCAGACGAGGTGGTAAGAAGAAAAGAGGGTAAAAAAGCCGGCGCAGTTTAATTTATTTTTTAAAAGTTGTTTTTAGAAAATTAGAAAATATGAGGAAAAACATTTCGGCAAAAAAAAGAAGACAATTAAGAACGAGAGCCAAAATAAAAGGAACAAAAGAGGTTCCCCGACTTTCCGTTTTTCGCTCCCACAATCATATCTATGCCCAACTTATAAACGACGAAGAAAATAAAACAATAGGCAGAGCGACCGATTTTGAATTGAAAAGCAAAAAGAGTAAAAAAACGGAAAAAGCAAAAAAGGTGGGAGAAGCGCTCGCGAAAAAAGCTCGGGATTTGGGAGTGGAGAAAATTGTTTTTGACCGCGGCGGTTATAAATATCACGGCCGAGTAAAAGCGTTGGCGGAAGGCGCTCGCCAGAGGGGATTAAAATTTTAAATATTTTTATGGTTGAAAAAGAAACAAAAAAAACAAAAAAAACAACAAAGACAAATAAAACGAAAAACGAGGAAAATTCTAAAGTAAAATCTGCTTCGCAAAAAAATTATAAACGCGGTAATCCGCGAGCGGACAAAAAATCTTTTTCCGGCTCTGCCGGCGGCGGGAGGAATAATAGAGGGGGCAAAGGTAAATTTGGCGAAAAAGAGAAAAAAGATGTTGAATCCCAAACGCTTGATTTGGCGAGAGTTGTCAAAGTTACCGGCGGAGGAAAACAACTTCATTTTAGAGCGGTGGTTGTTTCCGGCGATAAGAACGGAAAAATAGGGGTGGGCGTTAGAAAAGGCCGAGATGTGGCTCAAGCCATAGACAAAGCCACTCGTGATTCGCAAAAAAATATGATACAAATTCCCTTTTCCCAAGAAACCATTCCTCACGAAGTAATGGCTAAATATGGTTCTGCCGTTGTTTTGCTTCGCCCTCAAGAAAAGGGCAGGGGGGTAGTGGCCGGCGGCGTTGTTAGGGTTATTTGTAATCTGTCCGGGATAAAAAACATATCCTCCAAGTTAATTTCTCGCTCGCGAAATAAATTAAATATAGCTCGGGCTACGGTTTTGGCGCTAAAAAATCTAAAATCAAACAAAAAACAACAATAATTTTTAAGATATAAAACAAACGCAAAAATATATGCAAATTCACGAATTAAAATCCGACAAAAAAAAGAAAAAGAAAAGAGTGGGTCGGGGCGGAAAAAGAGGAACCTATTCCGGACGGGGCGTTAAAGGGCAAAAAGCCCGCGCCGGAACAAGAAAAAACGAGCCGATTATCCGTAAATTTATAAAACAATTTCATAAATTAAGCGGCTATAAAAGAAAATCTCGAAATTCTTGGAGTAGGGTTGTTTCTTTAACTAAAATAAACGATAATTTTAAGGAGAGGGACATTGTTTCTCCCAAAACTCTTTGTCAAAAAGGGATTATAAAAAAGAAAAGCGGCAGATATCCCAAAATAAAGATATTAGACGGAGAATTAAATAAAAAACTTAAATTTCAAAATTGTTCTTTTTCCGCTTCCGCAAAAAAGAAGATAAATAAATAACATTTTTATGGAACTCTTGAAAAAAATCGGAATAATTTTCAAAGATAGACAGCTCCGAAACAGAATACTTTTTGTTTTGGCAATTTTTACCGTATTTAGATTGGCGGCAAATATTCCTCTTCCCGGCATTGATTTGGAAAATTTAAGAAAGTTTTTTTCCGAAAGCCAGTTTTTCGGATTGCTTAACCTTTTTGTGGGCGGAGCAATGAGCAACCTTTCTATAATAATGCTTGGCTTGGGACCCCATATTACCGCCGTTATAATTTTACAACTTCTTACAATGATATTTCCCGCTTTGGAGAAAATGTATAAAGAAGAGGGAGAAGAAGGAAAAAGGAAGTTTCAGCAATACGGGCGACTCGCCACCCCTCCTTTGGCGGCTTTGCAGGGTTATGGAATGTTGGCGCTTTTGCAAAAACAAGGAGCGATAGAAGCGCTTTCTTCCGTCCAGATTTTAACGGCTATAATAACAATAACGGCTGGCTCTGTTTTTTTGATGTGGCTGGGAGAAGTTTTGTCGGAGAAGGGGATAGGAAACGGCGTTTCTCTTTTGATATTCGCTGGAATTGTGGCTCGCACGCCGGCCGAGATTAGACAAATGATTGTTTCTTGGGATTCTTCCCACCTTCCTTCTTATTTGTTTTTCTTTGCCGCCGCTTTCCTTATAATTTACGGGGTGGTTATAATTACCGAAGCCCGCCGAAATATACCCGTTTCTTACGCCAAAAGAGTGCGGGGAAGAAAAATGTATGGGGGAGTTTCCACCTATTTGCCGATGAATATAAACCCGGCCGGAGTAATTCCAATTATATTCGCTCTGGCTCTTATGCTTTTTCCCAATATGCTTGCCAATTTTTTGCAAGGAACCGACAGCGTTTTTTTGTTGAGCGTAGCGGAATGGATAAAAGCATTTTTAGCCAACGCTTGGGTTTACGGCGCTCTTTTCTTTTTGTTGGTTTTTCTTTTTACCTATTTTTACACCGCCGTTACTTTCGACCCTCAATCAATTTCGGAAAACTTAAAAAAAATGGGCGGATTTATTCCCGGCATAAGACCGGGAGAGGCCACAGCGCAATTTATCCATAGAATACTTTATCGGGTTTTGTTTGTGGGAGCTATTTTCTTGGGACTTATAGCCGTTATGCCTTCTATTGTTCAAGGAGTGAGCGGAGTGGAAACATTTGGATTTTTAATTGGAGGCACCGCTATTTTAATTGTGGTAAATGTGGTTATTGAGACATGGAGACAAATAAAATCTCAAATAGAAATGAAAGAATATGAAAACTTTTAATACCTTCACTTTCATAGGACGCTCCGGCTCCGGAAAAGGAACTCAAATAAATTTTTTAGAAAAAGAACTTTCTTCTCTCCGCCATCTCTACGCTGGTAAAATTTTTCGTTCAATTACAAAAAAAGAAACGGAAATGAGCCAAAAAATTAAAGAGATTGCCGACAGGGGAGAACTTATTCCTTCTTTTTTGGCGTTTAGTTTGTGGGCGAGCGAGTTTTCTTTTGTTGTAAAAAAGGGGGAGTCGGTGGCTTTTGAGGGCTCTCCGCGAACAACCGAAGAAGCAAAATGGATGAAAAAGTTTCTTTCCTTTTTAGGCAGATGGGAAAGGACGGTTCATATTGTGATTGATATTTCCGAAGAAGAAGCGCGGGAGCGAATTTTAAGCAGAAGAGTTTGCGAAGATTGTAAAAAAACTTTGTCTGTGAGGGAAAAACCGATAGAGAAATGTCCCGATTGCGGGGGAGAGTTGATAAGACGCCATGACGACGAGCCGGAAGCGATAAAAAGAAGAATGGATTTTTATAAAAAAGATGTGGTTCCCGCCATAAAATATTTAGAAGAAAACGGCAATTTAATTAACATAAACGGAGAGCAATCTCCGCAAGAAGTTTTCGCCGAGATAAAAAAGAAACTTCAATCGCTCTAATTTTTAATTTTTGATGACCCTTAAGACAAAAAAAGAAATCGCCAAAATGGCGGAAGGGGGGAAAATCCTTTCCGAAATTCTTCGCCAAACAATAGAGAAAGCGAAAGAGGGAGAAACAACAAGAAATTTAGATAAATTCGCGGAAAACCTCGCGCTTAGATATAAATCCGAATCGGCTTTTAAGGGCTTTTACGGATTTCCGTCCGCTCTTTGCGCTTCTCTTAACTCTCAAATTGTCCACGGCGTTCCCGACAATAGGGAATTAAGAAGGGGAGATATTTTGTCTTTGGATATGGGAATTAAATATAAGGGATTTTACGCCGATATGGCGCGAACAATATATATAGGAGAACCCGAAGACGCCGATTTTGAAGCGCTTCGCCTTATAAAAGCCACCAAAAAAGCGCTCAAGGTAGGGATAAAAAAAGCGCGGGCGGGAAATACATTTGGCGATGTGGGAAACACAATCCAAAGATTTTTAGAAGGGCAAAAATTTAGGGTAATTCGCGACCTTTGCGGACACGGCGTAGGAAAACAACTCCATGAAGAACCGCAAATTTTAAACTACGGCCGAAGGGGAGAGGGCGAAGAAATAAAGCCGGGAATGGTGTTTTGTTTGGAGCCGATGGCGTCTCTCGGCGATTGGAGAATAAAAAAAGGACGAGACGGTTTTTCTTTTGAGACAAAAGACGGCTCTATATCGGCTCATTTTGAAGATATGGTGGCGATTGGACAAAATGGAGAACCCAAAACCCTAACAAAATAAAACAAAAGCAGGGCGGTTGCTTAGTCCGACTAAGCAACCGGGCGGTTGCCCCAAGCCAGAGTTGCTTCGCAACACGGTTCGGGACTTGTCCCAAGCCAAAGCAAGGCGCTATTTGAGATAAACAAACATTCAAAACACAACCATAATTATCCATAACAAAATTGGACGATCGTCCGATTTTGTTATGGATTTATGCCAAAGCGACAGAAATGCCAGAGATTTGTTAGAGACCCGTTCTCTGGCAAATCGCCTGCGAAGCGGGTTTCTGGTTTTTTTGAACTCTGATTTTTTGATATATAAAAAAAGCGGAACAAGTGTTCCGCTTTTTGGGTGGAGAGAACTTTACCCTTTTGCTAGGAAGAATACTCCTAGCCAGAATAGGATAAAGAGAATCTTCCACCCCAGGAGGAGTCCCAGTCCTACTATTAGGGACCCCACCAGCGTAACTCCTCCCATAAAGAGCGCCACAAAAACAATAGCGCCCCAGAGAAACGGGAGGAACTCTTTTTTTATAAATTCCATCATCAAACCTCCTTTTTTACTTATTTTTTAAGGAGAGGGGAGAGAATATCTCACCCTCTCTCTATCTGTATTATAACATAACGCACCTATATTTGTCAAGCCCAGCGTAAGCCATAATAAGCAAAACGGGCGGTTGATTAGTCCGACTAAGCAACCGGGCGGTTGCCCCAAGCCAGAGTTGCTTCGCAACATGGTTCGGGACTTGTCCCAAGCCAAAGCAAGGCGCGATTTGAGATAAACAAACATTCAAAACACAACCATAATTATCCATAACAAAATTGGACGATCGTCCGATTTTGTTATGGATTTATGCCAAAGCGACAGAAATGCCAGAGATTTGTTAGAGACCCGCTCTCTGGCAAATCGCCGGCGAAGCGGGTTTCTGGTTTTTAAAACACCTCAAATTGCTTGCATTTCTTTTAAGTTTGTGCTATTATACAGACAACTAATAATTAGCAGGTTAACAAATTAATAATCAACAGGAGGAAAAAAAATGAAACTCCAAAAGTTTTTTGCAGTTCTCGCCATTTTTTTTCTTTTGCTTTTTTCCTGCGTTCAGGAAAAAACGAAAGAAAATATTGTCATTAATGAGGAGAAATTTCCTCCTCATTTAATTCCGGGCGAGATCCTTCGCTACGGGAATCGTTTACATAGCGAAGGATTAATTGTAGTTAGAGGGTGGGACAAAAAAATGTTTCACCTCAATTTATCGGGCGCTCCTATCTACGAGGAGCGCTACACGATTGTCGGGAATTTTAAGGAGGGATTGGCAATAGCCTATGATGACGGGTGGTGCCATATCAAAAAAAATGGCGACCCCGCCTACAAGAAAAGGTACAGACATGTGGGTTCCTTTTCCGAAGGATTGGCGGTGGTGGAAACATTTGAAGGAGAATTGTATCATATTCTCCCCAATGGTTCTCCCGCCTATAAAGAGCGGTATAATCCACAAGAGCATAGAATTCTTGCTCTATGGAAAATGGCATTTTCCGAAGGATTGGCTGCAATGAAAAATGGAGATGGAGAGGGTTGGTTCCATATTAGAAAAAATGGGGACCCCGCCTACAAGAAAAGATACAGACATGTGGGTTCCTTTTCCGAGGGTTTAGCCCCAGCGGACAACGGAAAAGAGCTAGGGGCTTTCCACATAGATAGGAGTGGTAATCCTATTTATGAAGAAAGATTTAGGGTAGTTAAGTCCTTTTACCAAGGAATAGCTTTAGTGTTAGACAAGAATTTTAATGCATTTTTTATCGACAGAACTGGAAGACCGATTTTTGGAGATAAAAAATGGAAATTCGCCTGGAGATCTTTTCGAGAAGGAATGGCGGCGGTGGTATCAGAAAACCACGGTCGTCGAGAATCATATCATATTAATCTTACGGGAAATGCAGCTTATGAAAAGCGGTTTAAATTCGTAAGTTCCTTTTTCGAAGGATTAGCGGTGGTGGAAACATTTGAAGGAGAATGGTATCATATTCTCCCCGATGGTTCTCCCGCCTATAAGGAGCGGTATAGGGGCGCAGAGAGCTTCAGGAATGGAATCGCGGTGGTAGAAGATAGCATAGGGGTCTCTCTTATTATAAATAAGAAGGGCCAGATAATAAAATAATCAAACGCCCGGCATTTGCCGGGCTTTTTTATTAAATAAAGCAAAACGGGCGGTTGCTTAGTCCGACTAAGCAACCGGGCGGTTGCCCCAAGCCAGAGTTGCTTCGCAACACGGTTCGGGACTTGTCCCAAGCCAAAGCAAGGCGCTATTTGAGATAAACAAACATTCAAAACACAACCATAATTATCCATAACAAAATTGGACGATCGTCCGATTTTGTTATGGATTTATGCCAAAGCGACAGAAATGCCAGAGATTTGTTAGAGATCCGCTCTCTGGCAAATCGCCGGCGAAGCGGGTTTCTGGTTTTTTTCTTTTTTTGGATTTGGGGTTTCTATTTTTTATTGCTATAATCTTTATATGAAAAGAAACGAAAAAGAAACAAAAGATAACTTAAAAAGCAAGACCCCTTCGGAATTAAGATTGGATTTAGTTAGCAAGGACTGGGTGGTTATAGCCACCGGCCGAGCAAAACGGCCGGAAAGTTTTTCCGAGAAAGAAAACGAAAAAGAAAAAACATCGTCATTCGAAAAAGCGGAAAATTGTCCTTTTTGCCAAGATGTAAACAAACAAGCCCGTCCTTCTCTTGTTTTCGCTGGCGGAGAAAAATTAAAAGAATTTGAAAAAGTTCCCGAAAACTGGTCTCTTATTACCTTGTCAAACAAGTTTCCCGCCGTTACTCCGCAAAAAGACGCGCGAGAAAGAGCCGAAGGGCCTTATCAACTAATGGACGGGGTAGGGTTTCACGAAATTGTTGTTACGCGTTCCCACGAAAAAGATGTTTCGCTCCTCAAAAAAGAGAAAATTAGAGAAATTTTAGACGCTTATCAAGAAAGATATTTAGAATTTATGAACGAAAAATTTGTTAATTATATCTCTATTTTCCATAATCACGGAGAAAAGTCGGGCGCCACATTAGAACATCCCCATTCCCAAATTATGGCTATTCCCACAACAGACCCGGATATAAGGAACAGCATAATCGGTTCGCGCCGTTATTGGAATTATCACAATAAATGTATTCACTGCCAAATTATTGAATGGGACCGGGAAGACGGACAAAGAATTGTGTTTGAAAACGAAAAATTTATCGCTCTTTGCCCTTTTGCTTCAAAAATGGCTTTTACCGTTAGAATTTACCCCAAAGAGCATTTAAGTTATTTTGAAAGAGTAAATGAAGAGCAAAAAGACGCTCTCGCCGAAGTGTTTCAGGTGGTGACTTCCAAAATTAAAAAAGCTCTTAATTCTCCTTCTTACAATTTCTTTTTAAGAACTTCTCCCTGCGACGGAAAGGACTATTCTCATTATCACTGGCATTTTGAAATTTTGCCTCGCACTTCCATTCAAGCAGGATTTGAGTTTGGGGCGGGGATGGAAATTTCCACCATAGAGCCAGAAAAAGCGGCCGGCTATTTAAGGGAGCAGGACACAAATTAACGCCTCGCTTCCTAAAGAGAAAAATAAAAATTATGTCTAAACTAATTGCGGCAAACTGGAAAATGAATCCCTCTTCCTACCCGAAAGCGAGAAACCTTTTTGACAGGTTAAAAGAAGAAAAGCAAAAAAGGGGGGATATAAAAACGGAAATTGTAATTTGCCCCCCTTTCCCTTTTCTGCTTTTGGGCAAAAATTACGAATTTGAGTTAGGGGCTCAAAATTGTTTTTGGGAAGAAACAGGGGCTTATACCGGGGAAGTTTCTCCTAAAATGCTAAAAAGCGCGGGGGCTAACTTTGTTATAATTAACCATTCCGAGAGAAGAAAGATGTTTGGCGAAAACGGGGAAATGGCAAACAAAAAAATAAAAAAAGCTCTCAAAACAGGACTCACCCCTATTTTATGCGCGGGAGAGAACGCTAAAGAAAGAGAGGAGGGAAAAAAATTTGCGGTGGTGGAAAGGCAAATAAAAGAAGGAATAAACAGAATTAAAAACTTGGAAGAAATTATCATCGCTTACGAGCCCGTCTGGGCGATTGGCTCGGGCAAAACGCCCTCGCCCGAAGAGGTTGCTAAAATGGCGGAATTTGTTAAAAAGGAAATGGCAAGCGAAGAGGTTTATTCTCGGTTCCTTTACGGGGGAAGCGTAAAAAAAGAAAACGCCGAAGATTATTTAAAGATAGACAAAGTAGATGGATTTCTGTTGGGGGGCGCTTCGCTAAATCCGGGAGAGTTTATGAAAATAGTTGATATTGCCGAAAAATACTGAAAAATACTAAAAAATATAGGTATAAAATTATGGAATTTATAAACAAAAATAATATATTATTTTACAATCCGGCCAGGGGGTATATAAAGTTTAATCAAGTTATAAACGAAGTTTTTGATTATATGAAAAAAGATAAGTCCAAGCAATATGAAGTTGTTTTGGGCTGCGATTCTTCCTCCGGAGAAAAGCCTGTTTTTCCCATTGTTTTGATTGTTCTTAGAAAAGGGGAGGGGGGCAGGTTTTTTATTACAAAAGTGAAATACGGAGAAAAAGAAAGCCAAAGATTTAAAAGTTTGCATGAAAGGATATTGCGTGAAGTTTATCTCTCTTGCGAGTTGGGGTTAAAATTCAAAGAAGTCCTTGAAAAAAGCGCCGAAAATCTAATGAAGTTTAATTTTCAGTATATTCACGCCGATGTTGGAAAAAATGGCAAAACAAAAGATATGGTAAAAGAAGTGGTCGGGCTTATAAAATCAAACGGATTTGAAGCGAAAATAAAACCGGAATCTTTTGCCGCTTCCGTTGTTGCCGACAGATTCACATAATAGGTAAGGTAGAAAATATGGATTCAAAAAAATTTAGACAAAAATTTTTAGAATTTTTCAAGGAAAAGGGACATAAAATTATTCCTTCCGCTTCTCTTTTGCCAAAAGACGACCCTTCTTTGCTTTTTACAAACGCCGGAATGAGCCCGCTCGTTCCGTATTTATTGGGACAGCCGCATCCTTTGGGGCAAAGGTTGGTTAACTCTCAAAAATGCGTTAGAACATCCGATATTGAAGAAGTGGGAGACAATATCCATTTAACTTTTTTTGAAATGCTCGGCAATTGGTCACTGGGGGATTATTTTAAGAAAGAAGCGATAGAGTGGAGTTTTGAATTTTTAACGGAAAAAATCGGAGTTTCTCCGGACAATCTTGCTGTTAGCGTGTTTCGGGGAGATAAAAACGCTCCCAAAGACGAAGAGTCGGCTTCCATTTGGTTTAATTGCGGAATTCCCAGCGAACGCCTCGCTTATTTAGGAAAAAAAGACAATTGGTGGGGACCGGCCGGAGAAACGGGACCTTGCGGACCAGACACCGAGATATTTTATTGGTCGGGAAAACCTCCCGCTCCAAAAAAGTTTGAGCCCCAAGACGAAAGATGGGTGGAAATTTGGAACGATGTTTTTATGGAATACGCTAAAGATAAAGATGGAAATTTTTTACCTCTTTCTCAAAAAAATGTGGATACTGGTTTGGGGTTAGAAAGAACAGTCGCCGTCTTAAACGGGCAATCCTCCGTTTTTCAAACGGATTTGTTTTTGCCTTTTATAAAAAGAATAAAAGAGAAAGCGGGAAAAGAAGGAGGGGAGATAACAAAAGAAGAAAGGATTATAGCCGACCATATAAAAGCGGCTGTTTTTATTCTATCGGAAGGGATAAAGCCCTCCAACACGGAAAGGGGATATGTTCTTCGCCGTCTTATAAGACGAGCCATTCGCTCCGCTAAAAAGAGTGGCTTGGAAGAAAATTTCTTGGCGGATTTAGCCGAAATAGTTTTTAATATATATAACTGGGTTTATCCAGAGCTTGTAAAGAGTAGGGAAACGATAATTTCGGAACTTCAAAAAGAAGCGAAAATTTTTGGAGACGCCCTAAAGGAAGGTATGAAAGAGTTAAACAAAATGCTAACGGGAGATATTGGCGGAAAAGACGCTTTTTATCTATACCAAAGTTTTGGTTTTCCGCTGGAACTCACCGAAGAAATAGCTCGGGAGTCGGGTTTTAATGTTGATAAACAAGGGTTTAAGAGAGAAATGGAAAAACATAAAAGCCGTTCTCAAAGCGGCTCTAATGGAGCGTTTAAGGCGGGGTTGGCTGATAATTCTCAAAAAACAATTGCTTATCATACCGCCACTCATCTTCTACACAGCGCCCTTCGGAAGGTTTTAGGCGAGAGCGTAGAACAAAGAGGTTCTAACATTACGGCGGAAAGATTAAGGTTTGATTTTTCGTTCCCTCGCAAACTTTCCCAAGAAGAAATAAAAAAAATAGAGGATTTGATAAATAAAAAAATTGAAGAAAATTTAGTTGTGGAGAAAAAAGAAATACCCAAAGAAAAAGCGTTAAAATCGGGAGCGCTTTCTTTTTTCAAAGAAAAATATCCCGATATAGTTTCCGTTTATACGATTTATAATCCGAAAACGGGAGAGGTTTTCTCAAAAGAAATATGCGGAGGACCTCACAAAAAATCAATTGGAGATTTGGGAAAATTGAGCGTAACAAAAGAAAAGTCCTCCAGTGAGGGGGTGAGGCGGATAAAAGCAATCTTGTTGAAATAAGGGGTTGTTATAAAACGCCATAACAACACCATAACAAAATCAGACGATTATCCGTTTGTTATGGATTTATATTTTGCCCCGATATTACATTGGGACAAGGGAGTGAAGAGGAGTAAAAAACAATAAATAAAAATCAGAATTATATCTTGGTTTTTATATTTTATCTCTTGTGTTATAATAAATTTGTAATTGGAAATAATATGAAACGCATTATAGATATTGCTTCGCCGGAAAAGTTTATAAACAATAGCGACGAAAAGGTGAAAAGTTTTTTTAAGAAAAAAAACAAGATGCCCAAAAGCAAAAAACCCAAGAAAGAAAAGAGGGGAAAAAGTTTGGTTAAAAAATTTTTTATAGAATTTTTGATTTTAATTTTTTTGGGCGGAGCCTTTTGGGTGGGTTCTTTAATTTTTTCAAACGCCGAGATTCTCATAACCTTAAAAACGGAGAAAAAAGAATTTTCCGAAATAATAAAAATTAGTGTGAACCAAGATTTATTAAATATAGAAGAGAGGGCGTTGTCTGGAAGATTTTTTGAAACTTCCGCGGAGAAAACGGAAATATACCAAACAAAAAACAAGGAGGAAAAAATAACCAAAGCCGGCGGAGAAATCATTGTTTATAACGCCGCCGAGCCGCCGCGCTCGGTTCATTTAGTGGAAAACACTCGTTTTCTTTCTTCGGAAAAAGGGAAAATTTTCAGAGCCACCGAAAAAATTTATCTTCCCCCGGCTTCTTATTCCGAGGGAGAATTAATTCCTTCTTCTAAAAAAGTTTCCGTGGCGGCTCAAGAAGGAGGAGAGGAATATAACATCGGTCCTTCCAATTTTTCTGTGCCCGGCCTATCCGGAACAAATCTTTATTACACGATTTGGGCGGAATCGCAATCGGCTATGAGGGGAGGCGACATAAAAGAGAATGCTATCGTAAAAGCGAATGATTTGGAAGCGGCTCGGGATAACCTTAAAAAAAGTTTAATAGATAAATCCTATAATTTATTGACAGAGAAAATATCAAGCGGCTATTTACTGGAGAAAGAGGCGATTTTTGTAAAAAACTTTGATTATTCTTGCTCGGCAAAAGAAGGGGAAATGGCGGAAACATTTGAATGCAGCGGAAATATATCCGTTCAAGCGCTTGCTTTTTCTTCCAAAGACATAAAAGAATTAGCCGAAAATATTGTAACCGCCGAACTGCCTTCGGAAAAAAGATTAGTAAAGGGGGGATTGGAATATGATTTTGCGAAGAAAAACTTAAATCCAGAAGAAGGGGAGGGGAGATTTGAGTTTAATCTTACCGCCAAAATTTACAGGGAACTCCAAGAAGCAACAATAAAAAATCAAGTTGCGGGAATGAAAGCAAAAGAAGCCAAAAATTTTATTTTTGAAAATTATGAGCAAGTAGAAAAGGTGGAAATCAGATTAAAGCCGTTTTGGGTGAAAAAGTTGCCAAAAAGCGAAAATATATCGGTCTCCTTGACTTTTTAAGAGGTATTATGGGTATTTCTAAAAAGGAAAAACAATCTATAGATGAATTTAAGGAAAAGTTGATAAAAAACTTAAGTAATAATTTTGTAAAATTAATACTTTTTGGTTCTAAAGCGCGAGGGGATTCGAATAAATATTCTGATATAGACATACTTTTAATTTTAAAAAATTCCAGCGAGAAGGATAAAAACAAAGTTTATAATATAGTAGGAGAAATATTGTTAAAATACGGCGTATATTTATCTGTAAAAATATTCTCCCAAAAAGAATATGAAAAACTAAATAAAATCCCTTCTGTTTTTATGCAGGTAATAAAACGGGAATCAATTGTATTATGATAAGTTATCCCAATGTAGAACCCTCCAAAGAGGAGATAAAAAAACATATTGAATTAGCCAAAAAAAGGATTCATTCCGCAGAAATCTTGAGAAATGAAAAAGAATATAGAGATGCTGTTTCCAGGGCTTATTATGCTTTTTTCGACGCTGCTTCCGCTTTATTATTAACAGAAGGATTGGTCGCTAAAACGCATGCGGGGTTAATAACATTATTTAGTTTACATTTTATTAAAAAAGGAAGAATAAAATCAAAATTTGCTACATTTTTCAAAAGAGCTAAAGAGGCAAGAGAGGAAGCTGATTATGAAATATATAAAAATTTTACTCGGAAAGAGACGGAAAGAGACGGGAAGAATTATTAAAGAAGCGAAAGATTTTATTTCTGAAGTAGAGAAGACAATATCCTTGACTTTTTAAGAGAGCTTTGCTACCTTGTTAATAAGAGTTAAAAATGAAACAAGACAAAATTAAAGAAAAAGGAGAAGTGCTTGAAGCTCTTCCGGGTCTTTTATTTAAGGTAAAATTAGAATCCGGCGAAGAAACTCTGGGATATTTAGGCGGAAAAATGAAAATGTTTAAGATAAAAATAGTGCCGAGAGACAAGGTGTTGGTAGAGAGAAGTCCTTACGATAAAAATAGGGGAAGGATAGTTTATAGATTAAAGTAATAATTATGAAAGTTAGACCTTCCATAAAAAAAATTTGTAAAAAGTGCAAAATAATAAAAAGGAACGGAAAGTTAAGAGTAATATGTTCCAATCCCCGACATAAACAAAGACAGGGGAAATAATTTTGATTATGCCAAGAATTGCGGGAACGGATATTCCCGAAAACAAACATATAGTTGTGGGGTTGACCTCTGTGTATGGAATAGGGAATTCTTCGGCTAAAAAAATTTTAGAAAACGCCAAAGTGACTCGTTATAAAAAAGCCAAAGATTTAACGGAAAAAGAATTAGCTTCAATAAGGGGAGAGATAGAAAAAAAATATAAAGTTGAGGGGGATTTAAGAAGAGAAGTAATGCAAAATATTAAAAGATTAAAGGATATAAAATGTTGGAGAGGGGAGAGGCACAAAAGAAAACTTCCCGTTAGAGGACAAAAAACGAAGAAAAATTCCCGAACAATCAGAGGAAATGTAAAGAAAACAGTTAGTTCCGGTAAAAAAGCCGCTCCAGCCCCCAAATAATAATTAAATAAATTATGGGAAAAAAAAGAGTTGCCCAAAAAACAGAAAAGGAGTTAATAGGAGAAAAAGATAAAATAGAGAAAAAACTCCAAAAGCAGTTTTCCGCAAAAGCTTCTCGTGGCAGAAAAGAGGCGCGAGTTTATATATACTCCACTTATAACAACACGATTATAACTCTCACCGATATAAACGGAGACACACTGTTTTGGAGAACGGCCGGCAATATTGGTTTTAGAGGAACAAAGAAAGGCACTTCCTACGCTTCATCCAAAGTTGCCGAAGCCATAGCCATTGTTTGCCAAAAAATGGGGCTGGAAAAATTGGACGCTTTTGTGAAAGGCGTGGGGGGAGGCAGAGACGCGGCTCTTAAAACATTGGCGGGAGCCGGCCTGGAAATTAAAAGTATTAAAGATATAACTCCAATTCCTCACAACGGATGTCGTCCGCCGAAGAAAAGGAGAACATAAATATAAATTATGAAAGAAAATAGTTGTAAAAAATGCAGAAGAGCCAGACAAAAACTTTTCCTAAAAGGAGAAAAATGTTTTTCGCCTAAATGTCCCTTAATAAGAAAACCTTACGCTCCGGGAGAACAAAACAAAAAAAGAAGAAGTAAAATGTCAGAATATGGCAAGGAACTTATGGAAAAGCAAAAAATGAGAAGGTGGTATGGACTTTCCGAAAGGCAGTTTAAGAAATATGTGGAAACCATAATGTCCAGAGGCGGCGAAATTGAAGATGCCGGGCTGGCTTTAATAAAACTTTTAGAAAAACGGTTAGATAATGTGGTTTTTAGATTAGGGCTTGCTCCTTCGCGCAGGCAAGCTCGCCAAATAGTGAGCCACTCTCATTTTAGAGTGAACGGAAAAGCGGTAAATATCCCTTCTTACCAAGTGAGCGCGGGAGACAAAATAGAAGTGAAAGAAACAAAAAAAGATAAAAAATATTATAAAAATCTTGCTTTGTCCTTAAAAAAGGTTAATACACCCTCGTGGCTAAAATTAAATCCGGAAAAAATATCCGGAGAAATCACGGGAGAGCCGAGTTTTGAAGATTCCGGCGCGCCGGTAGAGGTTTCTTCCGTATTTGAGTTATACTCAAGATAATAAATAAAATATAAAATAAAAATATGATTCCCTTGCCAAACGCTCCAAAAATAATAAAAAAAGAAAATAATTTTGCCGTTGTGGAAATTTCTCCTTGTTGGCCCGGTTACAGCGCAACACTGGCAAATAGTTTCCGCAGAGTTTTGCTTTCTTCTTTGGAAGGAGCGGCGATTACTCAAATTAAAGTAAATGGCGCCGGTCATGAATTTGCTTCTCTAAATGGCGTCTTGGAGGATATAGTGGTGATAATGCTAAACCTTAAAAAAATACGACTAAAATCTCGCAGTGAAGAGCCGCAACTTATCACTCTAAAAGTTAAGGGAGAGAAAAAGGTTAAAGCAGGCGATTTTAAGATGGGACCTTATGTAGAAATTGCCAATCCTGAACTTCATATCGCGACCCTCACCGACAAGAACGCCCAACTGGAAATGGAAGCGGTGGTGGAGACGGGCTCCGGCTACGAAACCGCCGAAGAGAAAAAAGAAGGAAAATCAGAAGTGGGAGTTGTCCATTTGGACGCTATTTACACTCCCGTGAAAAAAGTAAGTTTCAAAACAGAAAATGTGAGAGTGGGAAAGAAGACGAACTTTGAGAAAATTTTATTAAACATAGAAACAGACGGAACAATAACTCCGCAAGAAGCGTTCTTGGAAGCAAATAAAATTTTGTTTAATCATTTTTCTGTTTTATCTAAATTTAGCGAAGAAGAAAAGAAAAAAGAAACCAAAGATTCTTCCAAAAAAGAACAAAAAAAGGGAAAAAAGCGGGAAGACAAAGAAAAGAACAAGCAAAAGCAAAAAAACCCCAAAAAAGTAAATGTGGAAGATATGAAAATTTCCGAAAGAACTAAAAATATCTTGGAAAAAGGAGAAGTAAAATCAGTCGGGGGATTAACAAAAAAGTCCGAAGAAGATTTACTTAACATAGAAGGATTTGGCGACTCTTCTTTGGAAGAGGTTAAAAAAGCGCTCAAATCGTTAGATTTGTCCTTAAGGGAATAAATTTTTATGAGAAAAAGGATTAAAAAAATAAAGTTTTCCCGTTCGGCTTCGCAAAGAAAAGCCCTACTTGTTAGTTTGGCGACGGACTTGTTTTTGAGAGAAAGAATTAAAACCACGGAAACAAAAGCCAAAGCGTTAAAAAGGTTTGCCGAAAAAATGATAACAAAAGCCAAAAAAGGCGATTTGGCTTCTCGCCGATTGCTTTTGAAAAAGTTTAACGAAAGAGTAGTAAAGAAACTTGTAGAAAATATAGGTTCTCGGTTTAAGGACAGGAAGGGGGGCTACACAAGAATTGTAAAATTGGGAGAAAGAGAAGGAGACGCCGCTCGGATGGCTATAATAGAGTTGCTTTCCGAAGAAAAATAATTTTTATTAGTTTATTTTATGAAAAAAGAAAAAAGAAAAATTCGCAAAATTGACGCCTCGGGGAAACCCTTGGGAAGGATAGCGACCCAAATTGCTTTAACGCTTAGAGGGAAAGACAAGCCCGCGTTTCGTCCTCACAAGGACGGGGGAGATTTTGTTGAAGTGGAGAATATAAAGGAGATAAAAATAACAGGGAATAAAATGAAAGACAAAGTTTATTATAAGCATAGCGGATATCCCGGACACTTAAAGTCGGAAAAAATGAAGGAAGTTTTTGAAAAAGACCCCGGCGAAGTTCTAAAAAGAGCCGTTTGGGGAATGTTGCCAAAGAATAAACTAAGGAAAGAAATGATAAAAAGATTAAAGATAGTGAAAAAATAATTATAAAAAATTTGAGTTGGCAAATTTATAAAAAAAATGGTTGAGAATAAAAACAAAACAAAAAAAACAAAGAACAAAAAAAGGGAGAAACCAAATTCGGTGAAAAATTCCAATACAAGTAAGTCCCAAAAAAGCAACAGATATTTCGAAGGAGTGGGGAGGCGGAAGCAAGCGGTGGCAAGGGTTCGTTTATATACCAAAAACAAGAAAAAAGAAATTACGGTAAATGGAAAAGATATTAAAAATTATTTTCCCTTGACGATTTTACGCGAAAGAGCTCTTTCTCCAATAAAAAATGTTAATTCGGAAGATAAATTTTCCGCCACAATTTTAATAAAAGGGGGAGGAATTTCCGCGCAAGCTGACGCTTGTTCGTTGGGTGTAGCCCGAGCGCTCTGCCTGATAAATCCTCTTTTTAGAAAAAACCTCAAAAAGCAAGGTCTTTTAACTCGGGACCCCAGAAAAAGAGAGCGAAAGAAATATGGATTAAAGCGAGCCCGCCGAGCCGCCCAATGGAGCAAGAGGTAGGTTATGTTAAAAGAATTCATAAACGATTATTACAAGGAAAGAGAAAGGCAAAAAGACAAGAATCGCTTTTATATTACAGACGCCGGGAAATGTTGGCGAGCTGTTTTTTTTAAGTTCAAAAAAGCGCCGGAACAACAAAAAGACGGAAGAATTTTAAGAATTTTTGAATACGGAGACAAGGTTCATCAACTTATTATGGGCGCCTTTTTCGGGTTACAAGCTCTTTATGTTGTGGCGGCGGAAATATATATCCCGCCTCAAGAAATTATTTCGGGGAGAGCGGACGCTATAATATCGGTGGATAACGAACTTTTTGTGGTGGATATAAAAAGCGTAAATAATATAAGTTTTAGAAAAATGAAAGAGCCGAAATTAGAGCATATTTATCAACTTCAACTTTATCTTTATTATTTTGAAATAAAAAAAGGGATTTTGCTTTATGTGGACAAAGACCAGCAAGATATAAAAGAGTTTGAAGTTGAGTTTAATAAAAAAATAGCCGAAAATCTTTTGGAAAATTTTAAAAAATTAAAGTCCAAAATAGATGAAAATTTAATCCCTTCCACTCTGCCCGATTATCCCCGAAGCAAGCAATGCCGGTATTGCTCCTTTAAGCCGATTTGTAAAATTGTCGGCAAGGACGAAATTTCTTGGAAAAAATTCAGAGAAAAAATGGAATTCCAATAAAAAAATCAGAGACCCGCTCTCTGGCGATTTGCCAGAGAGCGGGTCTCTGTCACTCATCTCTGTCACCCATCTATTGCGGGCGGTTGCCCCGATATTACATCGGGACAATCGTCCTTAAATAAATCCATAACAAAATCAGACGATTATCCCTTTGTTATGAATAATGTTAGTTGTATTTTGAATGGTCTGGATTTATTTGCTTTTATTTTATTGCATTTCCATATTATTTTTTTATTGATTTGCGTGTCCTTGAAATTAGCGAGGGGAAGAGGGAATTCCTCATCCTAATTCTTGCCGCGGTAGCGGAGAGAATAGGGCTCGCGTTTGGACATTTTAGTTGTCCGACGCGATTTCTCACCTCGATTTTATTGGGCGGAACAAGTTGTTCCGCCTTTTTTATTTATTTTTCTTGCTAATTTTTTCTATTTAATATAAGATGAAAAAAGAAGATATGGCGGAAAAGTTTGTTATAAACGGCGGAAATAAATTGAAAGGAGAACTCTCCGTTAGGGGAGCGAAAAACGCGGCCGGCCCTTTAATCGCCGCCTCTATTTTAACGAACGAAGATTGCGTAATTTTTAACATTCCAAAAGTTTCCGATATTTTTAATCTTTTAGATATTATCGCTTCTTTGGGAAAAAAAGTGGAATGGATAGGCGAGAGAACGGTAAAAATTGGCGGAGAAGGGTTAAAAACAGAAAATTTGGATTTTGATAAAGTTTCTCGCTGCCGAATTTCGGCTCTTTTTATGGGTTCTCTTTTGGCGAGAATTTCCGAGTTTAAGTTTTACAAACCCGGCGGCGATAGGATAGGGGTTAGGCCGATAGAAACTCACATAGAAGGATTTAGAGAGTTGGGAGCGGAGATTGCCGAAGAAGGAGATTTTTATTATATAAAAAACAAAGGATTAAATGGAGCAAAAATTATTTTGCCGGAATTTAGCGTAACCGCCACCGAAAACTTAATTATGGCTTCTTCGCTCTCAAGCGGAGAAACACTCTTAAGAGGAGTGGCTCAAGAAACCCATGTTCAACTGCTAATAGAGGTAATAAATAAAATGGGGGGGAAGGTGGAAAAAGTTTGGCCCAACGCTCTAAATATAAAAGGAGTTTCAAAATTAAAAGGGTTTAGCGCCGAAGTTATTCCGGACTCCACCGAAGCGGCGACTTTTTTTATTATGGGCGCTTGTTGCGGAGAAAATTTAGTCATCCAAAATTTTGTTTCTCGGCATTTAGAACTTTTTCTTCTTAAAATGAAAAAAGCGGGAGTAAATTTTGAAATAAAAGAAAATTCGGTTAAAGTGGAAAAAGCCGATTTGATTTCTCCCTTAAAAATTCAATCTCTTCCTTACCCGGGGTTTCAAACAGACATTCAGCCTCTTATGGTTCCATTTTTAACCCAAGCTCACGGGAAAAGCGCTATTCACGACCCTCTTTACGAAAATCGCTTAAACTATATTCAAGAACTTAGAAAAATGGGCGCTGATATTGATGTGGTTGACCCCCACAGAGCGCTGATATATGGGCCTACTCCCTTGAAAGGCATAACGGTGGAATCGTGGGATATAAGGGCGGGGGCTTCTTTAATAGAATCTGGCCTTATCGCTCGGGGGCAAACAATAATAAAGAGAGTGGAGCAAATAGATAGAGGATACGAAAATTTAGAAGAGAGATTGAAAGCAGCGGGAGCGGATATTAAAAGGGAAGAGGAGCAAGAATAAAATAAAAAAATCCAATTTATGTTTATAACAAAAATAGCCATTGATTTAGGAACATGCAACTCTTTGGTTTTTGTTCCCAAAAAGGGAGTAATATTAAAAGAGCCGTCTGTGGTGGCGATTTCTTATCCCGAGAAAAAAATACTGGCTGTGGGGGAGGAAGCAAAACTTATGATAGGCAGAACTCCGGACAATATACGGGTTTATAGGCCCCTGCGAGACGGAGTTATAGCGGATTATAAGGTTACCCAGGCAATGCTAAAACATTTTATCCAAAAAGCGCAAGGAAAGTTTAGTTTTCTAAAACCGGAAGTAATAATTTCCACCCCGGCCGGGAGCACTTCCACGGAAAAAAGAGCTGTGATAGAAGCGGCGATTAGCGTTGGGGCAAAAAGAGCGTTTGTGGTTAAAGAGCCGATACTGGCCGCCATTGGAGCCGGAATTCCCATAAATTCCAGCGAGGGAAATATGGTGATAGATATAGGAGGAGGAACTTCGGAGATAGGAGTAATATCTTTGGGCGGAATTGTAGCGTCCGATTCTATAAGGATTGGGGGAGACAAAATGGACGAAGCAATAACGGAATATATAAAAAAGAAGCATAATTTAGTCATAGGGACGCAGTCGGCCGAAGAAATAAAAATTAAAATCGGAGCGGCGGTTCGGCAAAAAAAAGACGAGGTAATAGAAGTTAGGGGAAGAGATTTACCCAGCGGACTGCCTAAAAATGTTAAGGTTTCCACAAACGAACTTGTGGAACCTTTGCGCGAGTCCCTTTCCGATGTGGTGGAAACCGTAAAGCAAGTGCTTAGAAAAACTTTGCCTCAACTTTCCGCCGATATTATAGACAAAGGAATGATTTTGACCGGCGGCGGCTCGCTTTTAAGAGGTATAGACGAACTCATATCCAAAAAAACGGGAGTTCCTTGTTTTTTGGCGGACAAACCCCTTTATTGCGTTATAAACGGAATAGGGGGAGTATTGGAAAATTTGGAAACTTACAAAAAAACATTAATGAGCAAAAAACAATGAAAAGCGGGATTTTAATAAAAAAAATGGCGAAGGAAAAAAGTATTCCCTCTTCTTTGATTTTTTCGGGAACGATGAAAGAAGAAAAGAAAAAAGTCGCTTTTTTATTGTTAAAATCGCTTCATTGTCCCGAAGAAAATCCTCCCTGCGGGAAATGCGCTTCTTGTATTTCTTTTGACAAGGGAAACAATTTGGATTTTATTTCCGTAAAGCCGGAAGAGGGGGTTATAAGATTGCGGCAGTTGGAAAAAGTAAAAAAGGATTTAGAAGGGAGACCTTCTATTTCGCGGATAAAATCGGTTTGGCTTGGGGACGCCGAACTTATGAATTTGCGAGCGCAAAATTTTCTTTTGAAAACACTGGAAGAGCCAAAGGGAGAAAGAGTTTTTATTTTGTCCGCTTTTCATAAAAACAGATTGCTTTCCACAATTCGTTCTCGCTCTCGAATTTTTAACTTTTATCCCGAAAAGCAAATTTTTAATTTCAAAAATAATTTTAGTTTTTTATCTTCTATTTTTAGAAAAAACGAAGCGGCTCGCTTTATGTTTTGCGAAGAAATAGCCGGCAAAAAAGACAAAGACAAAAAGAAAGAAAAAGAAATAAATTACAACAACTCCTTAAAGTTTATAGAAATGTTGGAAGAATATCTAAGATATTTCTTGCTCTTTTTCTTGGGGGTAGAGCGGGAAGAAAGTGAAATAGCTGAAAAATATTCGCTTCCGAATAACTATACCGCCGAAGAAGTAGCCAAACTTTTAAGAGAAACGGGGTATTACAGAAAATTGCTTCTTACAACCAACGCTAATCCAAGATTGATTTTGGAAAATTTAGTTCTTTTGTTATAATGTTAAAAACAATAAATCAAAACCATTAACTCTCCGTATTAAAATTATTTAGCAAGTTGAGCGGAGAGTAAAAATTATTATTTAATTATTTATGTATCAAGATATATTAAACAAAGCGAAACCGAATTTAGAAAAATTAGTTTCCGACTTTCGGGGACAAATTGCGGAAATAAGAACAGGGCGAGTGGCTCCTTCTTTGGTTGAGAATATCTCGGTGGATTGTTTTGGTTCTCGATTCCCCCTAAAACAATTAGGGGCGGTTACCGCCACCGGAAAGGAGTTGGTTATAAATTTATGGGATAAATCTTACGCCGAAGCGGTGATAAAAGCGGTTGAAGAAAGAAAAATGAATTTAGGAATAAAATCCGACGGACGAACAATTTATTTATCCGCTCCTCCCCTAACCGAAGAGAGTAAAAATAATTTGGTGAAAGTTTTATCGGAGAAAAAAGAAGAAATTTTTCAAGAAATAAGAAAATTGCGGGATAAAATTTGGAAGGAAATTCAAGAAGCGGAAAAAGAAAACGAAATTACCGAAGACGAGAAATTCAAAGGAAAAGAAAAAATGGAAGAGATGATAAAAGATTACAGAGGACAAATAGAAGAAATGGTAAAACAAAAAGAAACTGATATAAAGTCCTGAGTAAAATTAACTTTTTGGGTTAATTTGATAGATTAAAAACAGCGGGTTAAAAATTTGATAAAAGAAAGGAATAAGTATGAAACGGTTTTAGTGGAAGTTACATGCGGGAAGTGTGGGAGAGTAAGAAAATTAGGACCCGGGCTTCATCAATTGTTCCGGTTTTTTATTAAAAAACAAATAGTAATAAAAAATGTCAGGTTTCTGCTTATTGGCATATTGGCAAATTTTTCGGGCGGTTGCCCCGATTTGAATTTTGGGTTTTGTTTGCTATACTTAAACATAATAAAATAAGGGGGTGGGATACTAATTCGTGTCCCGTTTTCTTATAGTGAAATCAAGATGTTTATAAACATAATAATCGTAATATTATCTCTCGTTATTTTGGTAGCCCTTCATGAGTTGGGGCATTTTTTAATAGCGAAAAAATTGGGAATGAAAGTGGAAGAATTTGGCATCGGTTATCCTCCGAGAATTTTTGGCAAAAAAATAGGGGAAACAATTTATTCCTTAAATCTCCTTCCATTCGGCGCTTTTGTAAAAATTTTAGGAGAAGAAGACGAGGTAAAAAACAAGCGAAGTTTTTCAAGCAGACCTATTTGGCAGAGAGCGGCGGTTGTTTTGGGCGGAGTTGTGTTTTTTTGGATAATCGCTTTTGTTCTTTTCTCGGCAATAGCGGGAATTTGGGGCTTGCCGACAGCCGCTCCAAGCGATTACGAAGGAGAGAGCGCAATCCGAATTCTTCAAGTAAAACCCGAATATCCAGCCAAAGAAGCGGGGATAAAAATTGGAGACGAGATTGTTAAAATTACAAATGATGCCTCCGTAAAACCTCAAAAAGTGGAAACCGTTCAAAACTTTATTTCCTCTCATACGGGAGAAAAAATAACTATACAGGTAAAAAGGGGGGACAAAATTCTTGATTTTTCTCTAATCCCCAAGGAAACCGAAGAAGGGAAGGGGTTAGCGGGAATTTCTCTCGCCAAAGTGGCAAACATTAAAATTCCGTGGTATAAAGCGCCGATTGCCGGAGCTACCATTACGGCGCAAAAAACAATTCAGATACCGGTTATGCTGAGCTTTGTATTATCTAAATCGTTAAAAGGAGAAAGGGTGGAGGGCGTGGAAGTATCCGGGCCCGTTGGTATTGTGGGGATTATGGGAGACGCTTTAAGCGCGGGATTGGATAATTTTCTTATGTTTATGGCTCTTATTTCCGTTTGGCTGGCAATTTTTAATATACTTCCCATACCGGCTCTTGACGGAGGAAAACTTTTATTTTTGATAATAGAAAAAGTAAAAGGAAAACCCGTCTCTCCTAAGGTGGAACAAAGAGTTACCGTGGCGTTTTTCTCGCTTTTGCTCGCTTTAATGGTTATTGTTACCGTAAAAGATATTATGAATTTGTTTTAAGGGGCGGGTTGAGATATTCAAATTTTTGGGCTAAACTATAATCTATAGAGCAATATGAAGCAATCCAAACTTTTTGCCAAAATAACAACGGAAAATCCCTCTAATGAAGACAGCGCCAACGCCAATTTTTTAATAAGAGCGGGATTTATAGACAAACTAATGGCGGGAGTTTATAATTTTCTTCCAATGGGGCTTAAAGTTTTACGGAAAATAGAGCGAATAACAAGAGAAGAAATGCTCAAAATCGGCGGGGAAGAAATTTTGCTTTCAGCGCTTCAGCCCAAAGAAAACTGGGAGCAAACAGGGAGATGGGAATCATTTGACGCTTTATTTAAATTTCAAAGTTTTTATTCTAAAATCAATTTTGCGCTCGGTCCCACCCACGAAGAGGTTATAACTCCTTTAGCGAAAAAACATTTATTTTCTTATAGAGATTTGCCCGCTTTTCTTTTTCAGTTTCAAACTAAATTTAGAGACGAAAAAAGAGCCAAATCCGGAATTTTAAGGGGCAGAGAATTTTTAATGAAAGACCTTTATTCTTTTCACGCCACTCAAAAAGATTTAGTTCATTATTACGAAAAAGTAAAAATTGCTTATAAAAATATATTTGAGAGAACGGGAGTAGGGGAGAGAACTTTTTTAACTTTGGCTTCCGGGGGAACATTTTCTAAATATTCTCACGAATTCCAAATTCTCGCCGATTCGGGAGAAGATAAAATAAAAATTTGCTCTAACTGTCAATTTGCCACCAATAAAGAAATAGAAGACGAAATTAACGCTTGCCCAAATTGCGGAGAAAATAATTTTGAAGAGAAAAAAACGATAGAAGCCGGCAATATATTCAAATTGGGAACTGGTTTTTCGGAAAAATTCTCCCTTAATTACAAAACAAAAGAAGGGTTAGAAAGACCGATAATTATGGGTTGCTACGGGCTTGGAATTACTCGTCTTATGGGTTCTATCGCGGAGGTTTTTAGAGATAACAAAGGGATAATTTGGCCGCCCTCCGTTTCGCCTTACGATATTCATCTTCTATCTTTTCAAAAAAACAAAGAAGCGAAGCAAATTTATAACCAACTAAAAAAAGAGGGGAAGGAAATTTTATTTGACGATAGAGAAAAAACTCCGGGGCAAAAAATGGCGGAAGCCGATTTAATAGGAATTCCGTGGCAAGTTATTGTTAGCGAAAAATCGCTAAACAGCGGGGGGATAGAAATATCTCCGCGAAAAAATAAAAAAGAAAAGAAAATTGTAAAAGCCAAAGATATATTGGAACACATAAAAAAATATGAAAAAGTTATTTAATAAATTTCTCTCTCTTTTGAATGATGATATCGCTATTGATTTGGGAACGGCTTATTCTCTTGTGTATGTGAAGGGCAGAGGAATTGTTATAAACGAGCCGTCGGTAGTTGCTATTAACGAAAAAACGGGGCAAATTTTAGCGGTGGGCGAAGAAGCAAAAAAAATGGTTGGAAAAACCCCGTCTTACATTCGCGCCATAAAGCCGCTCGAACGGGGTGTGGTATCCGACTTTGAAGTAACGGAGCAGATGATTAGGTATTTTATAGAAAAGGCTCAAACAAAAAAAACTTTTTCCCTAACTTGGCCCAGGGTGATTATAGGCATTCCTTCCGGGGTAACGGAGGTGGAACGAAAAGCGGTGGAAGACGCCGCTCGCGGAGCGGGAGCGCGGGAAGTTTATTTAATAGACGAACCGGTCGCCGCCGCCGTGGGCGCTCGCTTGCCTATACAAGAAGCCAAAGGAAATTTTATAATAGATATAGGAGGGGGGACGACGGAAATCGCCGTAATATCTTTGGGGGGAGTGGTTTGCTCTCAAAGTTTAAAAGTCGCCGGTGACCAATTAAACAGAGATATAATTTCTTGCATTCAAAATAATTTCAAGTTGCTCATAGGAGAGAGAACCGCCGAAGAAGTTAAAATATCAATAGGAACGGCAATCCCCCTAAAAGAGAAAAAATACGCCGCCTTGAGGGGAAGAAATTTAGTAAGCGGATTGCCGGAGGAAATACAAGTGAGTTCTGAAGATATAAGAAAAGCGATGGAAAAGTCCGTTTCTCAAATAGTGGAAGCGGTAAAAACAAACATAGAAGAAACGCCCCCGGAACTTCTCGCCGATATTATGAGAGACGGAATAAATATGACCGGCGGGGGAGCTCTTTTAGGCGGATTAGACAAGTTAATATCTCAAAGCGCCGGAATGACGGTTAACATAATAGAAGACCCCTTAACGGCAGTGGTTCGCGGGGGAGGGATTGTGTTGGAAAATATAGAAGAATTAAAGGAGGTATTATCCGAAACCGAAAATTCGGAAATTCCCAAATAAATTAAAATGCTTGGCAAAAAAGAAACAGAAAAAATCGCTCGCTTGTCTCGCATATCGCTAAGCGAGAGCGAAGAAGAGAAAATAAGGAAAGACCTTTCCGATATCTTGGGTTATTTCGAAAAGTTAAAAGAATTAGACACCGATTCCGTTTCTCTTTTTTTTAATCCTTCCGGCAATAAAAATGTGTTTCGAGAAGACAGAGCGGAATTATCTCAAGATTTTACAAGAGAGCAAATAAAAAAACAATTCCCTGAAAAAGAGAATAATTATTTGAAAGTAAAAGAAGTTCTCAAAAAGGATTTATCAAACTAAAATTTAATTATTATGAATTTTGGTAAAATAACAATAAAAAAAATGGCGGAAGGGCTAAATAAAAAGGACTTTGGCTCGGAGGAAATTGTGAATTATTTTTTAAGCAATATAAAAGAAAAAGATAAAGAATTGGACGCTTTTTTATCTGTTTTTGAAGAAAAAGCCCAAAAACAGGCGCAAGAAATAGACAAAATAAGAGGGAAAGAAAAATTGCCAAAATTGGCGGGAATTCCAGTGGCCGTGAAAGACAACATTTTAATTAAAGGAGAACTTTGCTCCGCCGGCTCTAAAATGCTCGAAAATTACACCGCTCCTTACGACGCCGAGGTAATCAGGAAAATAAAAAACGAAAAAATGATATTTTTAGGGAAAACAAACTTAGATGAATTTGCTATGGGTTCTTCCACGGAAAATTCCGCTTTCAAAATAACAAAAAATCCTCAAGATAGACGATTAGTCCCGGGTGGCTCTTCCGGAGGGTCGGCGGTAGCGGTAAAAGCAGGAGAATCTCCCGTTGCTCTTGGCAGCGACACAGGCGGCTCTATAAGGCAACCGGCCGCTTTTTGCGGAGTGGCGGGATTAAAGCCAACCTACGGAGCGGTTTCTCGCAGGGGATTGGTGGCTTTCGGTTCTTCTCTTGACCAAATTGGTCCCTTGGCTAACCGAGTGGAAGATTGCCGAGAAATGTTTGGCGTTATAAAAGGAAAAGACGGCAAAGATTCTACCAGCGCCGACGCGCCGGAAGTAAAAGAAAAAACGGCGGAAAATCTAAAAAACTGGAAAATAGGATTGCCAAAAGAATATTTTGGGGAAGGAGTGGATAAAACGATTTCGCAAAAAGTGAAAGATTTAGCAAAAAAACTGGAAAAAGAAGGAGCGGAAATAATAGAAATTTCTCTTCCAACAAACCTTTACGCTTTACCTGCCTATGTTATAATATCAACATCGGAAGCAAGCGCTAATTTGGCTCGTTATGACGGAATAAAATATGGAGGAGTAAACCCCCGAGATGCGAAAGACCTTTTTGATGTTTATATAAAAAATAGGGGAGAGGGTTTTGGCAGAGAAGTGAAAAGAAGAATAATGCTGGGAACTCATTCTCTTTTTTCCGGCTATTACGACGCTTATTACTTAAAAGCGCAAAAAACAAGAAGTTTAATAAAACAAGATTTTGAAAATGCTTTTAAGAAAGTGGACGCGCTTTTGACTCCTGTTACTCCGTCCCTTCCTTTTAAGATAGGGGAGAAGGTTCAAGAACCGCTTCAAATGTATATGTCCGATATTTTAACCGTGGCGGTTAATTTGGCGAGAATTCCTTCGCTCGCTTTGCCGATTGGCGAGGAAAAAGGACTTTCCGTGGGATGCCAAATTATGGGAGATTTCTTTTCCGAGAAAAATTTGTTTAATTTGGGAGAAAAAATAGAAGAGATTGTCTCTAAAAAATAAAACAATATATGAATTCAACATCAAGCGCGATAGGTATTTTGGGAGAAGAATTTCCGCCCGTTTTTCAAAAAAGCAAAGAAATTTTGGAAATAATTTTATCTTCCGAACTCCAAGAAACTCTCGCCTTATTTAGAACGGCTATTATAGTTTTATCCGCCATCGCTTTTGTTTTAGGAATTGTCTTGCTTTTGAAATCCGACTATATGGATTGGCTTTTCTTGAATCATTTTAGGGATTTTTCCTCAAAGAAATCGCAAATTAAAAAGAAAGCTATAAGGAGATGGGAGAAAAACAAGAAAAAATTTGAAAAAGCGAAAGCGGAAAACGAATGGAAATTGTCGCTTTTAACGGGCGCTGATATTTTGGGAGACGCTCTAAAAAGAGCGGGATTTAGGGGGGACACATTGTCGGAAAAAGTGAGCCAGTTAAGCGCCAAAGAGGTTTCCGCGGTAGAGGAGCTAAAAAATACAATTTTTAAGTGTCAAACAATAGCGGAAAATCCCGAGACGCCTTTTGGCCGAGACGAAGCCGAGAAACATATAAAAACATTAGATAAAGCCATAAAGGATATAAGTAAGTTATAAATAAATTAACTTTTTTGTTTAAGAAAACACAAATGAGGGATGAGGAGTTGCAATTTTTTGATAATGTGTTATAATTAAAGCATGATTAGATAGGCAAATTCATAAGCAAAGGAGGAAGGAATGGAAGCAGTTTTTTTTATATATGCATTGATGATAGTGGGAATGGGGCTTTTCTTTCTCTACATTCTTAACAACGGAATGTGGGAGATTACGAAAGCTCTTCAAGAAATCAAAAAAATTCTTGAAGAGAAGAAATAGCCCCCATAAGGCGCCGAAATCTCGGCGCCTTTTTTATATAGAATTTCGGCGCCTGCCTTGACATCACATCGATATTGGGCGGTTGCTTCCTCTGGGGAAGCAACCGCCCAATAATTACATCGGAACAGCTCTTTTCGCGGCGCTTTTTTACAAACAAAAGTTGATTAGTGATATTTTTTTGGTATAATAAATTACAATTGACGCGGGGTAGAGCAGTTTGGTAGCTCGTCGGGCTCATAACCCGGAGGACGCAGGTTCAAATCCTGCCCCCGCAACATCAATTTTATTCAAATCTTTGATTTGATTATAAAATTGAATGTCTGCCGAAATGAAATGTAGGCAGAAATATGTGGGTATTATGTTTTTCGTTTATGTTTTAAGAAGCGTTGTGGATAAAAAACTTTATATTGGATTCACTTCTAATCTAAAGAAAAGAGTTGATAAACATAATTCTAAAGAGGTCAAATCAACAAGAGATAGAGTTCCCTTTAAACTTATTTATTACGAATCTTATATAAATGAAGAATATGCGAGAAAAAGAGAACGCAAACTTAAAAAAATGGGTTCCAAAAGAGAGACCTTAAAAAAAGAATTAGAAAAAACTTTAAAGGACAATTAATTTAAAATATAATTTAGCATAAAGTTTATTTATTTGGAAACCATAAAGCCGGGGTAGCTCAGTTGGTTAGAGCGAAGGACTCATAAGCCTTAGGTCGTGGGTTCAATTCCCACCCCCGGTATATAAATAAAAATAAAAAAAATAAATGCGGGTGTGGCTTAGTCCGGTTTAAAGCGCTGCCCTGTCACGGCAGAGATCAGGGGTTCAAATCCCCTCACCCGCGCCAAAATGTCCACGAGATTCGTCTATTGGTTAAGACTACGAAGTAGTGTAAATGGGGTTCAATTCCCTGATTTCGTGGACGGGGAAGGTAGCGCGCTACCTTCCCCATTTTTTATACTTTTGGTATAATAAAGATATGATTATAAAAATAAAAAATGAAGAACTTGCCAAGGAGTTAGTTGGTGAAAGGAAAAAATTTCCTAAATATACCTCTCAAATTATAAATTTAGCAGGACAAAATTCTCATGGGACAAGACCTAAGGTGGTAAGACAACTTTCCGAATTAATAAATGAATGTCCCGAAAAGAGTTATGAAGGATGGAAAAAATGGTATTTAAAAAAATATCCAAAAGCAATAGAAAATGCTACTGAAAAAATAGATTTAATGATTAAAAACCTTGAAGAAGCAATTTCTAAAATTGACAAAAAAATGGTTAGAGAGTGGGTTGAAGATTTAGTTTTGGAAAAAACTTTTATAGAATTAAGATTTCAGGAGGCAATTTTGAAAAAAATTGCAAAAATTAAAGGAAAAAAATAGAGGTTGTCCAATCCCGGTGAAGAAAGTAAAGGAATAGATGGATTTATTGGTAATATCCCTATATCTATAAAGCCGGATACATATAAAACCAAGAAATTACTAAGAGAAAATATAGACGCTAAAATAATTTATTATAAAAAAACAAAAAGTGGATTGGATATTGATATTGAAGATTTTATTTAATTAAAATATGAAAACTAAACACAAAATTATTATTGGAGATTCTAGAAATATGTCAGAAATTGATAATGAATCTATAAATCTAATTATTACATCTCCTCCTTATTGGCAGATAAAGGATTATGGTAATCAAAATCAAATTGGTTTTAATGATAATTATAAGGTTTATGTGGAAAAGTTAAATGAGGTTTGGAGAGAATCATATAGAGTTATAGAACCGGGTTGTCGTCTTTGTATAAATATAGGGGATCAATTTGCTAGAGCCCTAACCTATGGAAGGTATAAAATAATTCCAATACGAACAGAAATAATTAATTATTGCGAATCAATTGGTTTTGATTATATGGGCGCTATTATTTGGCAAAAAATGACAAGTATGAATACAAGCGGAGGCGCTTCTGTTATGGGTTCTTATCCTTATCCAAGAAATGGGCATATAGTTATTGATTATGAGTTTATTCTCTTATTTAAAAAGTTAGGAAAATCTAAAAATAAAAGAAACAAAGAGGTAAAAGAAAAGTCAAAATTAACCAAGGAAGAGTGGAAAAATTATTTTAGGGGTCATTGGAATTTTTCTGGTGAAAAACAAAATAAAGGGCATATAGCTATGTTTCCCGAGGAATTACCCTTTCGTCTTATAAAAATGTTTAGTTTTATAGGAGATACAATTCTTGACCCATTTTTGGGAAGTGGAACAACAACTAAAGTTTCTAAAAAATTAAATAGAAATTCTGTTGGATACGAGATAAATGATAAATTTCTACCGCTCATAAAAAAGAAAGTTGGAATAAATAATAAGGCATTATTTAAAGATAGGCATTCTTTTGAAATTATTTATCAAAATAAAGACAATTTTAATCAAAGTGAGAATAAAAGATTTTTAGAAAATTCTGATAATTATATAAAAAACAGGATTAATCATCCTGATTATTGGAAACAATTTAAGAATATAAATTAATATTTATTTTTTCTATCTAAAGAATTTTTGGTATAATACAAGCAATGGATGAAGAATTAACGGTGTCGCAGGCAATAAAATATCTAAACAAAATTTTAACCCCGCAATCCCTCGTTGTTAGGGGAGAAGTGGGAAAGAAAATTAACAATTATTCCTTTGGAACTTTTTTTGATATTTTGGATTCGGAAAATAAAAACATTCTCCATAGTTTGGTTTGGAGAAAAAATTTAGAGAGTTCCGGGGTTAGTTTAAGCGAGGGGGACGAAATTCGGGTTTACGGACATCCAGAAATTTACCCCGCCAAAGGAGATTTAAGGTTGATGGCGGAATATATCGCTCCTATTGGCGAGGGAAAATTAAAGAAATTATTTGAGGAGTTAAAAAGAAAATTAAAAAAGGAAGGTATTTTTTCTTTGGAAAATAAAAAGAAAGTTCCTGCTTTTCCCCAAAAATTAGGGCTTATAACATCCCGGACGGCAGACGCTTATTACGATTTCAAAAAGCATTTAGAAAAATTCGGGATAGAAGTTTATCTTTATCACACAAAAGTGGAGGGAATATCCGCTGTTCCGGAAATAGAAAGGGGAATTGATTTTTTGAATAAAAATTATCCGCAATTGGACGCAATGGTCATTGTGAGGGGAGGAGGAAGCTGGGAGAGTTTGCAGGCCTTTAACTCGGAGCAAATTGCTCGAGCTATTTTTGCTTCTAAAATTCCCGTGATTGCGGGAGTAGGACACGAAAAAGACGAAACAATTGCCGGACTGGCGGCAGACAAACGAGTTTCTACCCCAACAGACGCCGGCAAGTTTATCTCCAAGAATTGGCAAGCGGCGCGGGAAAATATGCCAAAATTTGAAAAAAACATAGAAAGACACACAAAAAACTTTATCTTAAACGCAAAGGAGAAAGAAAAAGTTCTCAAAGATAATTTAGACAATAATTTTTTTATTTTGCTAAATCAAACAAAAGAAAATCTAAAAAGTTTAGAGCAAAATATCTCGTTTAGATTTAATAAATTTTTTGAAATATTCAGAATAATGGAAAAATCATTTTTGTTAAATTTTGGTAAAATAAAAAAAGCGATAGGAGAGATAGAACGAGAAAACGCGAGAGTTTATAGCGAGTTGCAAAAAGAAAAAACAAGATGGTTTAATGGATTAAAAGAAAAAGTTTTTAGAGGAGAGAAAACGCTAAAAGCGTTAAGCCCAAAAGAAACTCTAAAAAGAGGGTATAGCGTTACAAAAAACAGAAGGGGAGAAATAATAAAGCGAGCCAAAAATTTAGAGAAGGGAGAAGTGATAAAAACAAAGTTTTATAAAGGTCGGGTAATATCAAAAATTCAACAAAAAAATGACTGAAAAAAAATTTAATTTTACCGACGCTTACAAAAAAATAGAAGAAATAAACAATTGGTTTCAAGAAGAAAATCTCGACTTGGACGAAGCGCTAAAAAAATATAAAGAAGGAATGGATTTAATTGAAAAATGTAAACAGCAATTAAAAGAAGCGGAAAACAAGTTTGAAGATATAAAAAAGAAATACGAATAAATAAAAGTGTTAAATTTTAATGTTCTAATCTTAAAGTCAGAAATCTCGAAATTAGAATTATTTTATTGATTAAATATATTCTTTGTGTTAGTTTGTTTAGTGTAAAGGCAAGCAAATTAAAAAAGGAGGAAAAGATGAGGTGTTTTATAATATGGATATTGATATTAGCGCTTTTGGCGCTAAATATCATAAAAGTAATACCTTATCCCGCGTTTTTGACTGGCATAATATGCTTTGTCGCGGGGTTTGCTCTTGGAGCGTTGCGTAGATAACCGGACTTATAAAAAAGTCCGGTTTTTTAATCCATAAAAATTCCTATATAGGTCAAGATACATATAATA
This sequence comes from uncultured Candidatus Saccharibacteria bacterium, assembly GCA_964651635.1. Lineage (GTDB taxonomy): Bacteria > Patescibacteriota > Minisyncoccia > Minisyncoccales > CG1-02-41-26 > CAZYWT01. The sequence goes on from CAZYWT010000004.1 coordinate 42,900, forward strand.
CATCTTGTTTTGATTTTGTTTTGGTTATTTTCTATCATTATATTTTATCAATCACCCATAACAGGGCGGTCGCCCGATACAATAATAGGGGCGGTTGCTTAGTCGGACTAAGCAACCATTTTTTAATAGCTAATTTTAAGAGCTAATGTGTATCATATCATATGGACCAAAACAAAATCTTGAGAAATGTCCTTTTTTAAGTTAAAATAATAATAGAATTATGAATATAGAGGAGATTAAAAAAGTATTTAATGATGAGATTTCCAAAGTAAAATCATCTGAAGAGGTGGATTTTTTGTATAAAAAATATTTAGGAAAAA
>CAZYWT010000005.1:0-30518 GCA_964651635.1 uncultured Candidatus Saccharibacteria bacterium
GATTAAGGGTTCAAGGTTCAGGGGATAGTTATATAAACGGCAACGTCGGCATCGGCACGACGGAGCCTGATTATTTGTTACACGCTCAATCTGCGGGAAGTGAAGATGCCATAATGTATTTTGATGCGAGCGTCGCCAATGCGAGATTAACTGCTTCTGCAGGGACAGATAATAAATTACCTATGTTATCTCTTTGGGATAATACTGGAGGGGATTATACCATTAATAGTGCTTTCTGGATTGGATTGGATAGAAATACAGGCTCTATTTATGCAAATCAAAATGATGTATTATTTGTAAATAATTATCAAGATAAAGATTATCATTTTATTACAAATGATGGTGGTTCAAAGGGGATAAGGGTAACCATCAAAGATAACGGCAACGTCGGCATCGGCACAACCGACCCCGGACAGCTTTTACAATTAGGAGCTAATGGCGGTTCAAGCGGTATCATGAGGTTTGAAGCGTCGGACGGGGACGAAGTAGATTTAGGGATTACCACCTCTGATGATTTCTATATAACTGGCGGGCAGGTCGGCATCGGGACTACCAGTCCGGGAGATGCACTAGAGGTAGTTAGTAATAGTGGTATTACTTCGAAAAATACAGGGGGCGCAGGAGTTGTTAGGGTGGATAGAACTAATGGGAAAATTGGTTCTGTTATAGCTGGGGGAAGTTTTGTAGGTTTTTACTTCGATGAAAGTGGTGACTTTGCAATTGAAGCAGTTCCTCGTTCTACGGCTGAAGGAACATCGTATCCAACTGCAGATGACCTTGTCGTCAAAGGAGATACAGGCAACGTCGGCATCGGGACGACGAGTCCAAATGGCAAATTTCACGTGGAGCAAGAGAGTGATAGCGAAGTGGCTCGTTTTGAGGCACAGGACGGGGAAAAGGTAGTGATAGATAATAACGGCAACCTCGGCATCGGGACGACGAGTCCAGATTACAAATTACAAGTGAAAGGTGATGTTGTGCCCGACAATGACAATTTATACGACCTTGGAAAACCCGGAATTCGCTGGGCTTATCTTTACGCTTCTTCAACGGTCACGGGAGACCTTATCTTTGGCAACGACTTTTATTACACGGAAGCGCCGGTTTCTTCAAGTATTCAAAAATTAACCCTTTTCAATCAAAACGATGAAGAAATTTGGGAAGTAAACGATTTGGGCAATGTGGGGATTGGAACAACTTCCACAGACACTCACATTCTCACTCTCGCTCGCGGAAGGGGAGAAGCGATAGCGGACGACTGGGCGGTTTATTCTTCCCGAGATTATAAAGAAAACATTGTGTCGCTAAACAAAGAAGATTATTCCAGTATTTTGGGAAAAATTAAAAACATAGATATAGCGAGATATAATCTAAAAGGCCGAGCAAGAACGCAAAAAACTCTTGGAGTTATTACCGAAGAAATTCCCGAAGAAATCGTCGCCTCGGACGGGAAATCGGTTAACCTTTACAAATATACCAGTTATGTCGCCGCTGGATTAAAAGGGCTGGCGGAGGAAGTTGAAAAGTTGAGCGTAAAAGTTGATAATAAAAATAGTATAGTTCAAATAACCACAGAGGATATAAGGACAAAATTAGGGGAGTTGGGGCTTTTGGTAACCGAAAAGGGCGTTTTGGAGGTGGGTGAGATAAAGGTGAGAGAGGGCATTACTTTGTATGACAAAGCCACGGGAGAGCCATATTGTGTCTTTATGGAAAACGGAGAGATAAAGACTTCTCCCGGGGAGTGTCGCGGCAAAGAAGCGGGGAGCGAAGAGGGTGGCTCATATCCCGAGTCGGAGCAAAAGCAAAGATATTATTATGACAGCGATAAAGACGGTTTTGGCCATGCGGGCAACTTTTTGGACGCCACTTCCAGCCCCGGCGATTCCTGGACGCTCATAAGCGGAGATTGTAATGATTCCGACCCGGAAATAAATCCGAGGACTCCGGAAATATGCGATAACGGCGAAGACGACAACTGCGATAGCCACACAGACGCTTATGACACTACCTGCCAAGAGAACGCCTCTTCTTCGGAAGAAACTTCGGAATCCGCTTCTACAATGTCTGTCTCCGATTCTCCGACCTCTTCGCCCGAGAGAACCGAGAGTTCCACTTCCACCGTGGCAACTTCTACCTCAACCTCAACCTCAACCTCAACCTCAACCTCAACCTCAACCTCAACCTCAACTTCTACCTCAACTTCTACCTCAACTTCTACCTCAACCTCAACTTCTACTTCGCCGGAAGAGGGAAACTCAACCTCTTCACCCGAAGAAGAGCCGGGGACCGCCGCGGAAGAGTTTACAGATAATTCCGAAGAATCCACCGCAGAATCCGCAGAGTCCGCTTCATCAACGCCCGCCAACCCCGAACCCGAACCCGAACCCGAACCCGAGTCAGGGTCCATAAACGCCACTTCAACAGAAGTGGAAAACAATTAAAGCAATAATGTATAATAAATTAAAAACAATAAGCGCCAAAGATTTGGGAAAACTGGCCATGCCCGATTTTTGTCCCCGCTGTTTTTGGATAGAGCGACACATCGGCAAACCGCCCGGCATCTTCCCGGGAATCTTTAGCACATTAGACGCGGTCACAAGAAGAAGCGTAGATACCGCTTTCGCCAAAAACGGCAAACTTCCCGATTGGCTGCCAGTAAAAGACGCCGCGGGGGTTGAGCCGGGCGACCCCTTGTTTAAGGTTCCCTTAAAAAAACTTGGCTGGGTATTGGTTGGCAAGCCCGACAATATTTTTAGGTTAAAAAACAACACTTATCATATAGTTGATTACAAAACAGCCAAATTTACCGGGCGGCAAGATGAACTCTTTCCGATGTATGAAATTCAACTTAACGCTTACGCGCTTTTAATAGAGGCCTATGGGTTAGAGCCGATTTCTAAACTTTCTCTTGTTTATTGCGAACCCAATGACAATTTAGAAAACCCCGATGATTTCCGTTTGAGATTTAGTATAAATTCTATTAAAGTAAAAAAGAACATAAAAAAAGTTAAAGACCTGCTCTCGGTCGCCCGGGAAATTTTAGACGGCGCTCTGCCCAAACCCTCTGATAATTGTCAGGGGATTTGCGGCTGGGCGGGGGATTATGAGAGTTTTGAGAAGCGAGATATCTATGGAAGGGAGCGAGATTCCTAAGAAAACAAAAGCCCCCCAAAAGGGGTTAAATAACTCACGGATTTAGCAAGAGTGTCCAAAATATCCAAAATTCGTGAGGTTTTACCCCTCCAAAATTGTGATATAATAAAACCAAAATATACTAAAAAATACACTAAAAAATATGCCAAAAAAATCTAAAAACCCGGAAATCATCACTGCCAACCTCCCAAGCCGCGGAGAACTCTGCCCTTATTGCTCTTCAAAAAAGGTAATAAAAAGAGGCAAGCGCTATAAAAAGCGGGAAACAATCCAACTTTATCTTTGCAAGGACTGCCAAAAAACCTTTACCCCCGCCGCCGCCAAAGGAAAACACTATCCGCTAAAAGTTGTTTTTGAAGCGATGAGTTCCTATAACAGGGGATACCCTTTAAGCAAAGTGGCTGAATTAACAAAAGAAAAATACGGGTTAGGCGTTAAACCGGCCACCATAGACAACTGGATAAGAGAATACCGCAATCTTTGCTCTTATCACAGGATAAGACCTTACGGCAAAAAACTTTACTCTCCCGAACAGATTGTCGCCGAGATAAGTTTATACCATCGCCAAATTTATAAATTCAGAATTCACCGAGCCAAACTCGCCCTAACCCTGCAAGAAGAAGCGAGAAACAGAAAATTTGAGCCGCTTAGAGAGTTTTTGGAATCAATCTACGGAGAATGTCCTCATTATCTTTTTAAGGACGGTCAGCGGGCTTCCGAATTAAAGCCAAATTTTAATATGAATCAAGTTATAGTCCGAGAGAAAAAGAATTTTGCCAACCGCTTGGCTCATTTAGTTTTACAATCCGTGAAAGAAAACAAGTTTCGCCATGAAGAACTTCAAAAATTTTTCTTATTTAACGACAGCGTAACCGTCGCCACAGAAGTTCCCGTTTATTTGCTTCCGGATGATATAGAGCATATGGAAAGCCAACTTAATTTTCAAATTCCCTTAAAAATTGAGGATGTCTTAACCGGGCATATTGATTTAATCCAAATTAGAAACGGCTCCGTTTATATACTGGACTACAAGCCAAAAGCGGCCAAAGAAAATCCGACAAGCCAACTTACCATATACGCTTTGGCGCTTTCTCGGCTTACCGGACTCCGGCTTTATGATATAAGGTGCGCTTGGTTTGACGAAGAACACTACTTTGAGTTCTTTCCGCTCCATGTTGTTTATAAGTTAAGACAAAGGCAACAGAGAGTTTCCAAAAATCAAAGAAGGTTGTTAAACGACTAATATGTATTATCAATATAAAAAAACAAGATTTAAACCCAAAAGGCCCGTTCGCAGTTTTAGGGATTTAGAAGTTTATCAAAAATCTTTGGAGGCGGCGGTTTTTGTGTCAAAAAAGATACTGCCCATTTTAGAGGAAAATAATTATTTGAAGAAAAACGAGATGGTGGAAAGTTCGCTTGATATTCCCCGCATTTTAGCCGAAGCCCATTCGGCGCGGTTTGATGACAACCCCAGCGGGACCGACCTTCTCCAAAAATCTATGACCGAATGCAATAAAATGGTTGTTTATTTGGAGCAGGTGAGAGATATTTATTCAGACAGCGTGGAAAGAGTGGCGGTTGAGGAAGTAATAAAAAAATATATTTACAATAGAGTAAAAATTTTCCGATTATATAAAGCGTGGGAAAGAATAAAAAGAAAAGAAAATTAAATTCAAATAGCGTTTAATTTTGTTGTAGTTTTTGTTAAAATAAAAAGAGAGTAGGGGAGAGCGGGTATTCTCTTGTCCATTGAGGATAGCCGCTTACAACCGCTTCTTAAAAATAAAATGTGCCAGAAAATATTAAAAATCGCAGTATATCTTTTAATTTTTTTAACTCCGCTTTTTTGGACTTCTTTGTCTTTTGAAGCGTTTGATTTTAACAAGATTTACCTTATATTCTTCTTGTCCTCCATAGCGTTTTTGACTTGGATAGCGCGAATGGTTTTTGAAGATAAAAAAGCCAACTTCAAGAAAAATCCATTGGATATTTTTGTTCTTGTTTATTTGGTTGTTTTAATTCTAAACCTTATTTTCTCCGTGGATAAAACCACCAGTGTTTTTGGTTTCTATGGCCGTTTTTGGCCCAATGTTTTGGGAATTTTTAGTTTGGCGGCTCTTTATTTTGTGGTTAGCAACAACACCAAACCCCTAAACAGAAAACAGGAAGAACCTTCCGCGGATATTCCCGTAGAAGGCGGCGGAGAAAAGGGAGAAAAAGAGGAAGGGGGAGAGAAAAAAAGAAAGAAAGAGAACTTGCTCACAATAGAAGGTATGGTCAAGTCCTTTTTGTGGTCGGCGTTTTTTGTAACTGCCATTGCCTACCTCTCTATATTCGGTTTTTGGAAAACCGTTGCCGCCGAGCTTAATCTTCCAAACATTGTAAAATCAAAAGGGTTTAATCCCGCGGCCGGAACTTTAGAGCAATTAGCGGTGTTTCTGTCCGTTGTTTTTACTCTTTTGGTTTTACGGCTCGCTTTCAAGGGATTTAGGAGCGAGAAAGAAAAACCTTCGCTCTGGAGTTATCTGTTTTTGTTTTCCATTTTTGTTCTTTTGATAATAATCAACTTTTGGGTAACTTGGCTCATTATCCTTGTTTCGCTTCTTTTGTTTTTAGCGTTCTCTTTTTGGAAAAGATTTTTCCGCGAGGATGTGAACAGATTGAGTTTGAGTATCTTATTCGCCATCGTTTCTCTTATCTTTCTGTTTTCCAATCCGCTGCAAGACCTTATAAGCCAAACAGGAGTTCTCTCCGATATTCCGCAAGAAGTTCGCTTGTCGCAAGGGACAAGTTGGAAAGTGAGCGCTTCCGGGTTAAAAGAAAATCCGCTTTTGGGCTCCGGAGCCGGAACATACAACTATGTTTTTTCCAAGCACAAGCCGCAGGATTTTTTGGAGACCTCTTTTTGGAATTTAAGATTTGACAGAGCCGGAAACCATATCTCCGAGATTATCGCTACAAGGGGAGCGTTGGGCGTTATTTCTTACGGAGCGTTGATTGTTATGTTCTTTTTGATTTCTTGGGTGGTAATATCCGGCAACCCGCCTGTTAAGATGACAAAAATTCAAATTCCTTTAATGAGCGCCTTCTTTGCCGTTGTGGTCGCTCAATTTGTCTTTTATCAAAACGCCGTTTTGGGGTTTGCTTTTTGGCTTTTACTCGCTTTGGGGTCTATTGGTTGGGGAAGACCGCAAAAAGAGAAAGGGGTGGAATTTAAGGATTTTCCCGAAATTGGGCTTGTAATTTCAATTATTTTTTGGGTAATTCTTATAGCGCTCTCTATTCTTTATTTCGCTATGATAAAGTATTATGTGGCCGATGTTTATTACAAGGACTTTCTTATAAGCCCCTTAAACAACATTCCAAAAATGGAAAAATCTGTGGAATTAAACAGAGGCCGAGCCGATTATCATATGGCTCTTGCTCGGGGATACCTTTGGAAAATGAGCGAAGAGGCGCAAAAAGAAAATCCCGACACGGCCGCTCTTACTCGCTGGGTGTCGGGAAGCATAAAGGAAGGAAGGATTGCCGCTGAAATCGCTCCGAGGAGAAGCGCCACTCAAGAAACGCTCGGCATTGTTTACAGAGAAGTTCAAGGGCTCGCCCAAGGAGCGCTTCAATGGGGGATTAAAACTTTCCGCTCTGCCTTGGAATCGGAACCCAAAAATCCTATTCTACTTACGGAGTTGGGGCGATTATTGGTGGCCGATGACAAACCCGACCAGGCAAGGGAGTTGTTTGAGCAGGCCATTGCTCTTAAAGAGGATTACGCGTCGGCAGCGGTGGAACTTTCTCGGTTAGCTCAGCAAAACGAAAATATGGAAGAAGCGCTCAACAGAATGGAAGAAGTCGTTCAAAAGAATCCTTTCTCCACCTTGGCTCATTTTGAGTTGGGGCGGCTTTATTTTAACAAGGGAAAGCATGAAAAAGCCCGGGCTCAATTTGAAAGCGTAATAACTCTTTTCCCCAATCATTCCAACGCCCTTTATTCTTTGGGGTTAGTTTACGAGAAGTTGGGGAGGAAAAACGACGCTCTGACGGCGCTTGAAAGAGTAAAAGAATTAAATCCGGGGAATCAACAGGTTGAGCAAAAAATCAGAGAAATTAAAGGCGGAGAGTTGCCAAGCGCGGTAGAAGAGAAGAAGACGGGGGAAGAGCCCGAAGAAGTTCCCGAAGAAGTAAAGGAAAAAACGGAAGAAACAGAAGAAACGGGGGAAGGGGCGGAATAAAACAAAAATAATAAAATGCCAAAAACCAAAAAAAGAAAAACACAAAATACTCAAAAAGAAAAAAACGAGAAGGGCGGAGGTTATAAAAAAAAGCGGCTCTCTCGCGGCGAGGAGGCGGGAAATCCCTCAAAGTTTAAAACAAAGACGATTAAAGTTAAAATAATCGGCGTAGGCGGAGGCGCTTCCTCTATTGTGAGCGAAATATCAAGCGGGGTTTCCAAAAAAGGGGTCTCGTTTGCGATTGCCGACACTGACAAACGAAGTTTTGAAAAAGCGGGGGGCGGAATAAAGAGCATTCCTTTTGGCGAGGAAGTTACGCGAGGATGGGGGACGGGAATGAATCCTAAAATAGCCAGAGAAGAAGCGGAAAAGAAAAAGGAAGAAATTAAAAAAATGGTTGGCGAGGTAGATTTTGTTCTCCTTATTGGTTGTTTGGGCGGTGGAGTCGGCTCCGGGGCTTCGCAAGTTTTTGCTCGCTCTTTGAAAGAGATGAAGAAAATTTCTTTGGGTATTTTTACTCTGCCCTTTTCTTTTGAGGGAGGCAAAAAAATGAAATTAGCCGAAGAAGCGAGAGAAGAAATAGAACGGAATTTATCGGGTGTTGTGATAATGCCAAACGAGAAGATATTAGAGAAAAACAAAAAAGCCGCTTTGAGAAATTCTCTTTCGGAAGCGAACAAATCCATAATTTCTCACATAAACAATCTTTTAGAGACGATTTCTTCTCCCGGGATAATCAATATCGATTTTGCCGATTTGAGAACGATTTTTAGCGGCTGGGGGCAACCGGTATATTTAGGCGAAGGAGAGATTAAAAACGGAGAAAAGGCGGAAGACCTAATATCTTCGGCTATGGAAAAGGCGCTTGGTTACAGCGAGGGAACATTGGAAGAAATAAAAAATGATTTTGAGTTAAACAAGATTTTATTTAACATATTTGCGGACAAGAATTTAACCATTAAAGACGCTCAAAAGGTAATGGAGAAAATTTCGGAGTTAAATCCTCGCGCCAAAATTATATTTGGAATTTCTCGCAAAAAAGCGAAAAAGGGAACCACAAAAATAACTCTTTTGGCGGTGGGAAAAAAGAAAGAAAAAAAAGAAAAGAAAAAAAATGAAACCGAAGAGAAATTGTCATCTCAAAAAAGCAAAGCGAAAAATAAAAAAAGAAACGGAGTTTCCGAAAAGAAAAGAGCTCAAAAAAGAGGGAAAAAATCGGAAAGAAAGAAAAAAGGCCAATCGGCTATTGAGGTGAAAGAGCGCAAAGAAAAGGAAAAGGATGAAGAAACATCTCAAGATAGTCAATGGGATATTCCTGTGTTTTTAAGGGACAACTCATAAATCTCCCTTTAAGCGAGCAAAGAGAAATATGGAAATAAAAAGAGGGATTGTTCTAAAAAGAGAAAAAAATAATTTTTTGGGCGGGCTTCCGGTCGGGGCTTTGCCTTTAGGAGAAAAACCTTTGCCCTTGTTTGTTTTTGAAGAAATGGCCGCTTCCGAAGTAGAGCATATTTATTTGTTTTCTCCCAAAGAGGAAAAAGATATTTTTGAAAGGGTTCTCGGCAAAATTAAATTAGAGAAGACAAATATTTCTTTGCAAGCGGAAAAGGGAGAGGGAGTGGCGGAAAATCTTCTAAAAACTCGTCGCTTTTTAAGGGATGAACCCTTTTTTGTTTGTTTTTTGGAAGATTTGTTTGTTTGGAAAAATCCAATTCCGCAAATTTTGGCGAAAAATTATCAAACGGCGAAAAGACCCATTTTATCTATTAAAAAAATGGAAGGAAACGAGTTCTTCCCTTTAATGGCCGAGACCGAGAAAATCGCCAATAAACTGCGCAAAATTAAAAAAATAGTTAGCCCGGAGGAAATTAAGGAATCGGAGAGCGAGGGAGTGGGCAAAAAAAACGAGATGTTTGGGATAAGCGGAAGATTTTTGTTGGACTCTCAATGCTTTGATTATATAAAAAAGGCGTCTCTTAAAAACGAAAAAGCCGGCTTGCGGGAAGTTATAAATTTTATGATAAACGACGGAAAAATAATTTATGGAGTGGAATTTGAAGAAGAAAGATTTTATTGCGGGAACAAAAAAGGTTTTATGGAAGCCAATATATATTTTTCGTTAGTCGGCGGAGATTACGGAGAAAGAATAAAAAAAGTTGTAAAAAGTTATAAAACATAAATTTTAATCTAAAAATAAATGGAAGAAAAAAACGCTTACACTCTTATAATTATAGGGGGAGGGCCGGCCGGGGTTTCGGCCGGGATATACTCCGCTCGCAAAAGAATAAAAACCTTGCTAATAACCAAAGATTTTTTGGGACAGCCCGGAAAAACCGCCGATATTTGTAATTATCCCGGATTTCCGCAAATAAAAGGGTTGGAATTTTCTCAAAAGTTAAAGGAACAACTTTTCGGGCTTTCAAACAAACAAGACAAAGGAAGCGTTTTATTCGTTAGGGAGGGCGAAGAAGTTGTGGAGCTTAAAAAAGAAAACTCATTGTTTTTAGTAAAAACAAAAAACGGCGAGTACCGGGCGAAATTTGTTATCGCCGCTTCGGGTTCTAAACCGAGAACCTTGGGCGTCCCCGGAGAAAAAGAATTTGTCGGCCGGGGGGTTTCATATTGCAGTATTTGCGACGGACCCTTTTTTGCCGACAAGAGTGTGGTTGTCGCGGGGGGAGGTAATTCGGGGCTGGAAGCGGCGATTGATTTGGAAAAATACGCCCAAAAGATATTTTTATTTGAGAGAAATTCTTCTTTGGCCGGCGACGAGATTTTGGCGGGAAAAGTTAAAACCTCTCCTAAAATAGAGATATTTCTAAACAAAGAATTAATAGAAATAAAAGGGTCCGGTGGCGTGGAAGAGGTTGTTTATACCGACATAAAAAGCGGCCAGGATGAGAAACTTTCCGCGAGCGGAATTTTTGTTGCAATCGGCGGAGAACCCGCTTCGGGGTATTTAGCGGGGGTGGCGGAATTAAACGACAAAGGAGAGGTAAAAGTTGACCCGGCTAGTTACAAGGCGAAGGCGTCCCAAAAAAATCTTTACGCGGTCGGAGATGTAAATGACACTATTTGGAAGCAAATTACTTGCGCCGTTGGGGAGGGGAGCGTTGCCGCTCTTGAGGTTGATAAAAACCAAAGAAAAGAATTTTAGCGGTATGAAAAATAGAGAATTGAGTGTTAAAAAAATAAAGGATTCTCGGGGCGAGTTAACTCTGGAAGTTTGTATAAAAGCCGGGAGAGAAAAATTTATCGGCTCGGTTCCTTCCGGAGCGTCCACCGGAGATTACGAAGCCGTTTCTTTGCCTCCGCGGGAAGCGGAGCGGAATTTAGAGGGGATAATATTTCCGGCGCTCGGAAAGGAGCGTTTCTCCGCTCTACGGGAGTTGGATAATTTTTTAGTCGAGTTAGACGGTAGTCCTCGCAAATCCTGTTTGGGGGCGAACGCTCTTTTGGCAATATCTATCGCTTTTGCTAAATTTTTTGCCGCGCAAAACGGACTGGAACTTTTTGAATATATTGCTCGAGTTTTTGCGGGGAGAGTTGGTATTCCTCGTCCCTTCTTTAATATTATAAACGGGGGAGCGCACGCCAAAAACAACATTGATATTCAAGAATTTATAATTTCTCCCAATTTGGGGAGATTCAAAGCCAATTTAGGAGCGGGCGAGAAAATTTACGAGAAATTACAAGAGATTTTAAGAAAAAAGTTTGGTCGGAAAGGAATTATTTTGGGTGATGAAGGCGGATTTGCCCCTCCATTAAAAAACTCCGAAGAGGCGCTGTGGTTTTTAAGAGAAGCGGTAGAGGGAGCGGGGTTTACGGGAAAAGAAATAGAAATTGGGCTGGATTGCGCCGCTTCGGAGTTTTACAAAGACGGGGGATATAATTTTGAAGGGCGAAATCTTTGCCGCGAAGAACTCCTAAAAGTTTATTTAGGGTTAGCCAAAAATTATTCCCTTTCTTTTTTGGAAGACCCTTTCGACCAAAATGACAAAAGGGGTTGGCGGGCGCTCACTAAAACAAAATTGTTTGAAATTATTATAGGAGACGACTTAATTGCCACGAACGCAGAAAGAATTAAAATGGCGACAGAGGAAAAGTTGTGCGACGGAGTGATAATAAAGCCCAACCAAATTGGAACGGTTTCCGAAGCGGCGGAAGCCGCGAAAATAGCAAAAGAGGCGGGGTGGAGAAGGGTGGTTTCGCATAGGTCGGGAGAAACAATGGATGATTTTATAGCTGATTTGTCGGCGGGCGTAGGGGCGGAGTTTATAAAGTCGGGCGCTCCTTATCCTCCGGAGAGAATGGCGAAATACCGCCGCCTTCTCGCCATAGAAAACAAAACAAAATGATAAAAAACCCAGAAAATAAAAAAACCAGAGACCCGACCTCTGACGATTTGCCAGAGGTCGGGTCTCTGACGATTTGCCAGAGGTCGGGTCTCTGACAATCTTATGTTTTATGCCAATTAGAAAAGAAGAATTTTATAACGATAATTTTTATCACATAATGATGAAAACGATTGACGCTAACCCTCTTTTTAAGGAGAGACAGGATTATTATAGGGCGATATTTTCTGTGTATGAGTTTAACACCGATAATCCAGTGGTTATTAAAGAAAGAAGGAAAGTGAGAAGAAGAATTAAAAATATGATAAAGACAAACAAGACAAAAGAGGAAAATATGAAAGACCCTCGCGATAAAATAGTAAATGTTGTGGCATTTGCTTTTATGCCAAATCATATTCATTTACTCTTAAAACAAGTTAAAGAAAAAGGAATTTCTAATTTTATAAAAAAAGTGGCTGGGGGCTACGCTATGTATTACAATGTAAAATATAAAAGAGCGGGTTATTTGTTTCAAAATAGATTTCTAAGCAAACTTATAGAGGATGACGAGCAACTAATTGATACTTTTGACTATATTCACGCCAATCCCGTTTCTTTGGTGGAACCAGGGTGGAAGAAAGAGGGAGTTCAAAATATGGAAAAAGTAAAGAATTTTTTAGATGAATATAAATGGTCCAGCTTTTTAGATTATATAGGAAAAGAAAATTTTCCCTCTGTAACCGAAAGAAAAGAGTATTTAGAAATTTTTGAAGAAATGGCGGGAGGAAAAGATATAAAACAAAATCTTTACGAATGGATATTATATTACAAAAAATAATTAGCAGAAAAAACCAGAGACCCGACCTCTGACGATTTGCCAGAGGTCGGGTCTCTGACGATTTGCCAGAGGTCGGGTCTCTGACACTTTGATTTATGGTAGTTTTGGTAATTTTAGACGGTTGGGGGATTGGGAGAGAATACCCCGGAAACGCGGTGTTTTTAGCGGAAACGCCCAATTTTGATTTCCTCGGGAAAAAATATCCCAATACTCGGCTGGCCGCTTCCGGGAAAAGCGCGGGGCTTTTAGGCGGAATGTTTGGAAACTCCGAAACTGGGCACTTAAATATAGGCGGGGGGAGAGTTGTAGAGCAAGATGTAAAAAGAATATCCAGCGCTATAAAAAGCGGCGATTTCTATAAAAATCCGGCCATTTTGAAAACGATAGAAACTTCAAAAAAAGCTGTTCATCTAATGGGGCTTTTATCCGACGCCGGCGTTCATTCTTTAGACAGCCATCTTTTCGCCCTTTTGAAAATGTTCAAAGGAGAGGACAAGCAAGTTTATATCCATATTTTTACCGACGGAAGAGATACTCCCATAAAATTGGCCGAGAAGTATATAAGAAGATTAGAAAGAAAGATTAAAAAATACAAGACGGGAGAAATAGCCACCGTTTCCGGGCGGTATTATTCTATGGACAGAGACAAAAGGTGGCAAAGAACGGAAAAAGCGTTTAGGGCGATAAGCGAGGGGAAGGGAGAAGAGTTTGAAAATCCTCTTTCCTATATTAAAAAGCGATACCGAAAGGGGGAGACGGACGAGTTTATTATTCCCGCTTGCCGAAAAGGATATAAGGGAGTGGAAGAGGGGGATGGAATAATATTTTTTAATTTTCGTTCCGACCGACCCAGACAACTAACAATGGCTTTTTTGGAGGAAAATTTTCCTTATTTCCCGAGAGAGCGAAAAAAAGTGGAGTTTTGCTCAATGAAAGAATATTACAAAGGAATGAAAGCAAGAGTGGCATTTTCTAAAATCAAAGTCCCGAATTGTTTGGGAGAAGTGATAAGCCAAAATGGCGGGGAACAAATAAGGATTGCCGAGACGGAAAAAGAACCCCATATAACATACTTTTTTAACGGGTTAAAAGAAGAGCCCTTTTCGGGAGAGAAAAGAGTTATTGTTCCCAGTCCCAAAGTTGCCACTTACGACTTAAAGCCGGAAATGTCCGCGTTTGAAATAACGGAGAAAGCGGTAGAGGAAATAAAAAAAGACAAGTTTGATTTTATGGCGATTAACTTCGCCAATCCTGATATGGTGGGGCATACGGGGGATTTGAAGGCGGGGATAAAAGCGGTGGAGACAACGGATAAATGTTTGGGCAAAATCGTTAAAGAAGTGAAAAAGAAAATGGGTGTTTGTGTTATAACCGCCGACCACGGAAACGCCGAAGAGATGAGGAATAAAAACGGGGAAGAAATATCAGAGCATTCCGCCAATCCGGTTCCTTTTGTGATTGTTAAAAAAGGGATAAAATTAAGAAAAAAAGGAAAACTTGCCGATGTTGCTCTTACCATCTTGGAAATTATGAAAATAAAAAAGCCGACAGAAATGAGCGGAAAATCTTTAATTATTAAATCCCGTAATTCTCTATAAAAACAGCAACTACACCTTCTATCAAAAGGGCGGTTGCCCCGATGTGATATCGGGGCAACCGCCCGGTAAACGGCGAACTGCTGGCGGAACAGGTCTCTGATATTTTTGGGGAACGCGGGGGTTTGCATTTTTTGGCGGGATGGGTATAATAAAATTATATGAATAAAAGCAAAATAACAATAATAATTCTTGCGATTTTGTGCGTAGTTTTAGGGGGAGGGATGGCGTATTCTGTCTTTGGCGGCGATATAGCCGGCGAAGAAAAAATAGACGCTTCTTTTGTGAAGGAAAAAATTATTCCTTATGTAAACGACAATATCTTAATGGGTATGGCAAAGGCGGAAATGGTGGGGGAGTTAACCAAAGAAGAGGGTCTTTTTAATTTTACCCTAAAAGTGGAAGACCAAGAGTTCATTTCCTATATTACTAAAAGCGGCAATCTTTTCTTCCCGCAGGGCATAAATTTAACCGAAGCAAGCGGCGGAGAAGAGAGCGGAGAAAATGAAAACGGAAAAAGTTCCCAGTCCGACGAAAAAACTGAAGGAAACTTTCTTGTTAGCAAAGATGAGGTCTGTCAAGAAAACGGATTGCCCATAATTTACTTTTTTGGCTTGGAGAGTTGTTCTCATTGCGCATGGGAGCATCCAATAATAGAAGAAGTGGCGGATAATTTTGAGGGATATATTTCATTTCACAATAATATGGGAATGGGAGCGGACGAAGAGATATTTTCTAAATACAGCACGGGAGGAGTTCCCACGCTGGTTTTGGGCTGTAAATATTACCGAGTAGGGTCGGGAGAAAATTTGGGCGAAGAAGGAGAAAAAAAGGCGTTAAACTCTTTAATTTGCGATTTAACGAGTGGCGAACCCGGAGAAGTTTGCGAAGGGATATAAAGGTTGGCATATTTAATTAAAAAAGCGATTAAGAAATAAAAAGCGATGGAAAATCAAAAAATAAAAGTTTATTCTACGCCAATGTGTCCATATTGCGTGGCTTTGAAAAGTTTTTTAGAAGACAAAGACGTGGATTTTGAGGAAGTTGATGTTAGCAAAAACCTGGAGTCGGCAAAAGAAATAAGAGAAAATACGGGGCAGATGGGAGTTCCCGTTACCGAAATAAACGGAGAGTTTATCATTGGTTTTGATAGAGAAAAGATAATTGAAAAATTAGGATTATAATATTATGCCTGTAAAAATAGCCATAAACGGCTTTGGGAGGATAGGAAGATTAACTCTTCGAGCCATTTTGGCGAAACGCAAAGAGAATGATTTGGAGGTGGTCGCTATAAATGATTTGGGCGACATAGAAACAATAAGCCATTTACTAAAATACGATTCTCTTTACGGAACTCTAAAAGAAGAAGTAAAAATAGCGGGAGACAAAATGATTGTCGGAGAAAGAGAAATAAAAGTTTTTTCGGAAAAAGAGCCGAATAATTTGCCGTGGAAAGATTTAGGGGTGGATATTGTTCTTGAATGCTCGGGAGTTTTTAGAAAAAGAGAAGACGCAAGCAAACATATAGAAGTCGGAGCGAGAAAAGTTATAATATCAGCCCCCGGGAAAGGAGGAGAAATACCCGTTTTTGTATTGGGAGTAAACAGCCACAAATTTAATATAAATGAAGACGATATATTTTCAATGGCGTCCTGCACCACAAATTGTTTGGCGCCTCTCGTAAAAGTTATAGATGAAAAATTGGGACTTGTTAAGGGTTATATGACGACCGTTCATAGTTATACCAACGACCAAAGGATATTGGATTTGTCTCATAAAGATTTAAGAAGAGCTCGGGCGGCGGGAGTAAATATTATTCCCACAACCACGGGAGCCACCAAAGCGGTTGAGATTGTTTATCCGAAAGCGGCCGGCAAATTAAGCGGGTTAGCGTTAAGGGTTCCGACGCCGACGGTGTCGGTGGTTGATTTGGTTGCGGAAACAGAGCAAAAAATCTCAAAAGAAGAACTAAATAATTTTTTCAAAGAAGCGGGAAACACTGGCGAATTAAAGGGAATTTTGGGCGTGGAAGAAAAGCCGCTCGTTTCAATGGATTTTAAGGGAGATGTTCGTTCCTCAGTCGTGGACGCTCTCGCAACGCAAGCGAGCGGAAATCTTGTAAAAGTTCTGTCTTGGTATGACAACGAAATGGGGTATGCCGCTCGGCTTTCCGATTTTGCCAAATTGGCGGGAGAAAATCTTAAATAATTAAAACGGCGCAGAAAACAACCTCTTTGTTTTGGTCGTTCTTTGGGCTATTATAAATATAATGCTCTTAAATTATAGAAAAACAAAAGAAATTTTAAATAAATACGAATTAAAGGAAGTAAGAACGGAAGCCGTCTCTTCTTTGTCGGAGTTAAAAAGAAAATCCCAAAATTTCAGCTTTCCCGTTTTTTTGAAAAACAGCGAGATTGTCCATAAAACAGAAAAAGAAGCCCTAAAAAAATGCGCCAACAAAAAGGACTTGGAGAATTTTTATAATAAAATTAAAGGAAAAGGCGGAACTTTTTTAATACAGGAAGAAGCGAGGGGAGAGGAAGTGTTTATCGGCGCCAAAAGAGACGGCGTTTTTGGAGAGGTAATTTCTTTTGGGCTGGGGGGTGTCTTTGTGGAGGTATTGGAGGATATTTCTATAGGTATTTTGCCTCTTAAAAAAAGAGAGATAAAAGGGCTCATAAAAAGCGTAAAAGGGTTTCGGGTTTTGAATGGTTTTAGGGGAAGAGAAAAAGCCGATATGGGGGAACTCTGCCAAATTACGGGAAAAATTGGCAAGATTTTAAGAGAAAATAACTGGATAAAAGAAATTGATGTCAACCCTTTGTTTGTAAGTGGGAAGAAACAAGAAATAGCGGATATAAAAATATATGTTTGAAGATATATTTCATCCAAAGTCGGTCGCTTTAATAGGGGCTTCGGAGGAAGAAAAATCCGCGGGAGCGGGGTTGGCAAGAAATTTGCTAAATTCCAAAGTTAGAAATTTTTTTGTTAATCCCAATAGAGAAACGGTTTTTGGAAGAAAATGTTTTAATAATATCCTTGATATAAAAGAAGTCCCCGATTTAGCCATAATTGCCGTTCCGTCCAAAGTTGTTCTTAAAGTATTGGAGCAATGCGGGAAAGGGGGTATAAAAAACGCAATTATAATATCGGCCGGTTTTGCGGAAGCAGGCAATAAAAAGGGAGAAAAGGAAATTACAAGGATTGCCCGGGAGTACAAAATAAATCTATTGGGACCAAATTGTCTCGGGATTATTACCCCCGTTTTTAACGGAACTTTTGCTCCGCTTCCCGTAAAAGGAGTTTCGCGGGGAGCGGCGTTTCTTTCGCAATCGGGAGCTTTAATTGATTCGGCGATGGGAGAAATAAAGAATTTTTCTTATTTAATTTCTTACGGCAACGAAGCGGGAATAAGGGCGGAGGATATGTTTTCTTATTTTTCCGAAAACGAAAGCGTTAGTTCCGTTCTGATTTATTTGGAAGGAATTGGCAAGGGCAGGGGAGCGGAGTTTATTGAAAAGGGGAAAATACTCTCTAAAAAGAAACCGGTTGTAATTTTGAAAGGCGGGAAAACAAAAAAGGGGAGCGGAGCGGTTTATTCTCATACCGGCAAAGTGGCGGGGAGTTCAAAAATTTACTCGGCCGCTTTTAAGAAGGCGGGGTTTTTTGAGGTAGATAATTTTTCCGCGCTTTTGGATTTGGGAGAAACGCTTTCTATGAAATTTTCGCCGAGTAAAACCGATAAACTAAAAATAATAACCAACGGAGGAGCGCTGGGCGTTATTTTATCCGATTTGTTGGAAAAAGAGGAAATAAAAAATTTTGCGGTAAAAGATATCTTGGGGGACGCGCGACCGAGAGATTATAGAAAGGAGATGGAGAAAACTTCCGAAGAGAATATTTTAGTGGCTGTTACTCCTCAAATTATGACTTGCCCGGAGAAGTTAGGCGAAGAAATTATCTCTTTCAAAAAAGAAAAAAACAAAAATGTTTTTGCTTGCGTGTTGGGCGGGGCAATTACCCAAAAAGCGCGGATTGCTTTAAGAGAAGAAAATATCCCTGTTTTTGAAACAGCAAAGGTGGCGGCTCTTTTCTTTAAGTTTTTATTGTGGAAAAAAAATTTTGAAAATAGGTTATAATCAAGGTAAGGTAAACAACAAACAAAAATATGGCAAAGAGAAAAACAAAAAAACAAGGTTTTACTCTAATAGAACTTTTGGTGGTAATAGCCATTATTGGGCTTTTGGCGGGCATTGTGGCAAATAATTCAATAAGAGGGAGCGCGCAAGCCAGAGACGCTAAAAGAATTCAAGAACTTTATCAGATAGCGCACGCTCTGCAATTGTATTATTCCGAAAATGATAAATACCCGGACAACACGGATTCTGGAGACGCGGGATGCTGGGACTCGTGGGACGCCGGTAGCGTCCTAAACGAAGAGGGCGACCCGTTTATATCTCCGCTGGTAAGCGAAGGTTTTCTTAACTTTGTTCCGATAGAGAAAAATCCCACCGGCGAAACGGATTGGGAAAAGTGCAGTTATCGCTACCAAAAAATAGACGACCCTTGCGAATGTTCGGGGACTTACGCAATGCTTTACGCAACCTGCGGAACAAACAATTGTCCGACAAACGAAAGACCCGATTGCTGCTCGGGAACGGGAGAAGGGGGCGGAGAACACGACGCTTACGACATAGCGATATTTTTGGAAGAGAGGTAAACAATAAAAACGGCGATTTCAACAAAAATTAGCGGGGCTAAAACAAAATAAAACAAAGCCGATTATTTATTTTTTATTTATTGATAAATAAAGTTTAAGGGTTCACTTTTTATATTTAATTTTATGGCAAAAAATAAGACAAACAAAAAAAACGGAGCAAATATTCTTTGGTTTGAAGATATTGGCAAGGAGGATGTGAAGTTAGCGGGAGGCAAAAACGCTTCTTTGGGAGAGATGTTTTCCGCTCTTTCACGAAAAGGAATAAAAATTCCCAACGGTTTTTGCTTAACCTCTAAATCTTATAGAGATTTTTTAAAAGAAAACAAGTTAGATAAAAAATTAGAAAAGATTTTTTCAGAGTTAAATCCAAAAAATCTAAAAAGCATTCAGAAGACGAGTAAAAAAGCGATGTCGTTAATAGAGAATTCCGATTTTTCCGAAGAGTTAAAAAAAGAAATCAAAGAATCTTACAAAAAACTTTCCAAACAATATGGAGAAAGCAAAACGGATGTGGCGGTTCGTTCTTCGGCCACCGCTGAAGACCTCCCTTCGGCTTCTTTTGCCGGACAACACGAAACATTTCTAAATGTGAGGGGGGGAGAGCAACTTCTTCGCTCGGCGAAAAAATGTATTGCCTCTATGTTCGGCGCCAGAGCCATAGCATACCGGGAAGAGAAGGGGTTTGACCATTTGGAGGTAGCCCTTTCCGTGGGAGTTCAAAAAATGGTTCGTTCGGACAAAGCGTCTTCGGGAGTTATTTTTACGATAGACACGGAAAGCGGTTTTGAAAATGTTGTTATAATAAACTCTATTTACGGGGTGGGGGAGATGATAGTAAAAGGAAAAATTACTCCGGACGAGTTTTATGTTTTTAAACCCTCCTTGAAAAACCAAAAAGAATCGATAATCGTTAAAAATTTGGGCAGAAAAACAAAAAAATATATTTATGGAGAAAGAGGCGGAGTAAAAGAAAAAAAAGTGAAAGATTCCAAACAACTCGCTTTTTCTATCTCGGACAAAGAGGCGGAGAAGTTGGCTCGCTGGAGCGTTCTTATAGAGAAGCATTACAAGGCGCCTCAAGATATAGAATGGGCGAAGGACGGGAAAACGGGAGAACTTTTTATTGTGCAATCCCGTCCCGAAACGGTTCACAGCGCCAAAAAACTTACAACAATAGAAGAATATGAAATAAAGAAAGGGAACAAAAAGCCGCTTTTAATTGGAACGGCGGTGGGGAATAAAATCGGACAGGGGAGAGCGAAAGTGATAAATAGTTTGAGCGGAATTGGAAATTTCAAAAAAGGCGAAGTTTTGGTTACCAAAATGACCGACCCCGACTGGGTTCCCATCATGAGAATGTCGTCGGCCATTGTTACGGAAGAGGGCGGGAGAACTTGCCACGCCGCCATTGTGGCGAGAGAACTTGGAATTCCTTGCGTAGTGGGAGCCGGGAAATCTGTTTCAAAAATTAAGTCGGGAGAAGAGATTACTGTTAATTGCGCCAGCGGAACAACGGGGGAGGTATTTAGAGGAAAAATCCCTTATAAACTTAAAAAGTTTAGCGTGGAGAAAAGCGGCAAGTTGCCAACCAAAATTATGATAAATATCGGGACGCCGGACTCCGCTTTCAAAAACTCTTCTTTGCCGGTGGACGGAGTAGGGCTTGCCAGAGAAGAGTTTATTATTACGGAAAAAATAAAAATCCATCCTTTATTTTTATACCATTTTCGCAAAATCAAAAAAGAGGGAATTAAATTTTTCGAAAAAAGAGGGATAAAAACAAGCAAGAAAAAATTAGACGGACTAATCAAAAAAACGGAAAAGATTACAATAGAGCATAAAAATAAAAGAGATTACTTTACTCGGGAGTTGGCGGAAGGAATAGCCCAAATAAGCGCCGCTTTTTATCCGAGAATGGTGATTGTTCGTTTCTCCGATTTTAAGACCAACGAATATCGGGAACTTTTGGGCGGAGAATTTTTTGAGCCGACGGAATCCAACCCTATGATGGGTTGGCGAGGGGCTTCCCGTTATTACGATAAAAACTTTAAGCCCGCTTTTGAAATGGAGTGCCGCGCTCTAAAAAGAGTTCGGGACGATTTTGGACTGAAAAATACAAAAGCGATGATACCTTTTTGCCGAACCGCGGCAGAGGCGAAAAAAACTCTTAAAATTATGGAAGATAACGAGCTAAAAAGAGGTCGGGACAAATTCCAAGTTTTTGTTATGTGCGAGGTTCCTTCCAATGTAATTTTAGTGGACAAATTTTTGGATTATTTTGACGGAATGTCTATCGGCTCAAACGATTTAACTCAACTAACTTTGGGAATAGACAGAGACAATTCTTCTATTTCCCAGGTGGGGGACGAAAGAAACGAAGCGGTAAAAATTATGATAAGCAAAGCAATTAAGGAGTGCCGAAAAAGAAAAAAGTATTCTGGAATTTGCGGGCAAGGTCCCAGCGATTTTCCCGAATTTGCCGAGTTTCTAAAAAAGGAGAAAATTGAAAGTATTTCTCTAAATCCCGACACGGTTCTAAAAACAATAGAACAATTTTCTAAAAAGAAAAAAAATTAACTATAAATAAAAAAGAGCGGCTATCCCAAAGCAATTACCCCGATTTTGGGCGGTTGTCCCGATATCACATCAGGGTAACCGCCCAAAATTAAAAAACCAGAGAAAAAACCAGAGACCCGACTCGCCGGCAATTTGCCAGAGGTCGTTTGCCAGAGGTCGGGTCTCTGGCACTTTGACGCTTTGCGTTGGATTTTTTTATTTGGTAAAATAAAAATATGAAAGTGGATATAACAACATTTGGCTCGGCAACAATTGATTATTTTATTTCAATAAAAGAGGAAAGAATAAAAAACGGAAACATTGTTTTTAATTTAGGAGAGAAAATGTTTGTTCGGGATATAAAAACTTTTTCCGGGGGCGGAGGAACAAACACGGCGGTGGCTTTTTCTAATCTGGGGATTAAAAGTGTTTGGTGCGGAAAAATAGGGAATGATGAAAAAGGAGAAGTAATTTTAAGCGACTTAAAAAAAGCCGGCTCCCGTTTTTTGGTAAAAAAATCGGAAAAAGAAAAAACCCCCGTTTCAATAATTTTTTCCGCTCCCCAACACGAAAGGGCGATTATAGCGCTAAAAGGGGCGAGCCATAACTTAAAAAGCCAAGAAATAGAATGGAAAAAAATTCAAAATTCCAAATGGTTTTATATCGCTTCCTTAAACGGCGAGTATTCAAAACTTTTTTCGGAGATAATAAAATTTGCCAAAGAACATAAAATAAAAGTTGCTGTTAATTTGGGAGAAGACCAAATAAAATCTTTAGGGCAATCGACGATTTATTCTCTTTTGAAAGACATTGCCGTTTTAATTCTAAACGAGGAGGAAGCGAAGGCGCTTGAAATTTTGGACTCACCTTCTCGGTTTTTGAAAAGCAAGGAAGGAGTGGCGGTTATAACAAAAGGAGAGAGAGGAGTGGAAGTTTTTACTCCGAGTAAAAAATACGAGGGTGTTCCAACGGCAATATCCCAGGGAGAAAAAACGGGAGCCGGGGACGCTTTTGCTTCCGGATTTGTGGCTGGACTTTTTTGGGGAAGTGATATAGAATACGCCATTAGATTGGGAATGGCAAACGCCGCCGGTTGCATAAAAGAAACGGGAGCCAAGAGCGGTTTGCTTAAAAAGAACTCCCTGAAAAACATAAAAACAAACAGGGCGGAAATAAAAATTTATGACTATTAAAGTAAAATTAGAAAGACAAAAGTGTATAGGATGCGGTTCTTGCGTTTCTGTTTGTCCCAATTATTTTGAAATGAAAAAAGACGGCCGTTCTCATTTAATTGGGAGTGAGGCGGATGAAAAAGCGGAAACGGAGGAATTGGAGGTGGAAATAAAAGGTGAAGAGAGCGAAGAAAATTCTCCCCTGGAAAAAGCGGAAGCGTTATGTCCTGTTAGATGTATTCATATTAAAAAATCGAGTTAAATAATAAATCTAATAATAAATCTATGGAAGAGTTAAAATTAAAAGTGGAAAAAAGAGATAAAAAACAAAACAACGATAAATTAAGAGAAGAAGGCTTTATCCCGGGCGTTTTATACGGAGAAGAAGTGGAGAATACTCCCATTAAGTTTGATATTAGAGATTTCAAAAAAATATACGAAGAAGCAGGACATAGCTCGCTTGTGGTGTTGGAGACAAAAAAGGGGAGTTATAAAGTTTTAATTCATGATATTGCTCGCGATCCTATAAGCGGGGAGCCGATTCATTGCGATTTTTACAAACCTTCCACCAAAAAAGAGACAACAGCGGAAGTTCCTCTTGTTTTTGTTGGGGCATCGCCAGCTGTTAAAAATTCGGGGGGAAATCTCATAAAAGAAATTCATAGCGTGGAAGTTAAAGGTTTAGCTCAAAATCTTCCCAAAGAAATTGAGGTGGATGTGAGTAATTTAGTTGATTTTAGTTCCACAGTAACAATTGCTGATATTAAAGGAGGAGGAGAGTTTTCTATATTAAGGGAGGACGAGGATGTTGTGGCTACGGTGGCGGTTCCCAGAGAAGAAACGGAAGAAGAAGAGGCGGGCGAATTAGAGGAAGAGGCCGCCGCGGAAAAAGGAGAAGAAAAAGAAGGGGAGGAGAGCGGAGAAGAAGAACAAGGAGAAGGGAGCGCGGAGAAAAAATAAAAATGAAATTTTTTGTTTTTCACTTCCAAAGAAATCTTATTCTCTTGTTAGTTTTTGCTTTCGTTATTTTTAGTTGGGCGGGACTTTTGTCGGAGAAAATTTTAGCGGAGATAATCCCGGAAAATTTCTGTCCTTCTTTTACCGAAAATATGGACGCTCGCTGCGAAGAAATGGGTAAAAAAGAGTGCCAAAAATCTTTAGAAATATGCGAAAAATACTATCAAGAAAAATCCGATATTTATCAAAAAGAAATAAATCAGATACATACTAAACAAAAAAATCTCCAAAATGAAATCTGGTCTCTAAATCAAAGGATAGAAAATTTAAACTCTCAAATTTACAGAAACAATTTAGTAATGAAGGACTTGAATATACAGATTCAAGATACCTCTCGGTCCATAGAAGTAAAAACGGAAAGAATAGAGGAAGTTAGAGCGAAACTTGCCGGGCTTCTTCAAGCAAAAAGAGAAACAGACGAAGTTTCTATTGTGGAGATATTTTTAAGAGAAGAAAATCTTAGCGATTTTACGGGAGATGTTATGGCTCTTGACGCTTTAAATAAAGAAATCCAAAATTTTCTTCGGAACATTAAATCACTGAAAGTTTCTTTGAAGGCGCAAAAATCTTCTATGGAAGAGGAAAAAAATGAATTGGAACATACGCAAAAAATTGTGAATTTGCAAAAACAGGAAAATCAAGAATTAAGAACTCAAAAGGATTATATTTTACAAGAAACAAAAGGCGAAGAAGTGCTTTATCAAAAATACTTGCAAGAATCGCAAAAAAAAGCCCGCGAGATAAAGGAAAGAATTTTTGAATTGGCTGGCACTACCGAGGCGCCCACATTTGGAGAGGCGTATGAAATCGCCAAATATGCGGAGGAAATTACGGGGGTAAGGCCCGCTTTTCTTTTGGCGGTTTTACAACAAGAATCGGCTATCGGTAAAAATGTGGGGCAGTGCTACTTAAAAAACACCCAAACGGGCGCCGGTGTTGTGATTTACAATGGGAAAGTTGTAAGCAGAGTTATGAAACCTACTCGCGATGTGGCGCCCTTTTTAACTATAACCAAAGAATTAGGGAGAGACCCATACTCAACTCCCGTGTCCTGTCCTCTAATCGTGGGATACGGAGGAGCAATGGGACCGGCGCAGTTTATTCCTTCCACTTGGGCAATGTATAAAGATGAGTTAGCCAACATTATGGGAAGAGCGGTAGACCCTTGGAATATAAGAGACGCGTTTTTAGCTTCCGCGCTTTATCTTTCCAAAAATGGAGCCAAAAGCCAAACAAGAAACGGAGAGTGGAGAGCCGCTATGATTTACTTTTCCGGCTCGACAAGAAATCCCAATTTTTATTGGTATGCCAACCAAGTTCTGGCGAAAGCCGACAACTTTGAAAGAGATATTGAACTTATAAAATAAGTTAGTTTTTTAGAAGTTTTTTAGTTTGTCTTATAACTTGTTTTAATTCTCCGTCTAAAATTTTTTCTAAATTGTGCCACTTTTTGTTGATGCGGTGGTCGGTGATTCTATTTTGAGGAAAATTATAAGTTCTTATTTTTTCCGCTCTTTCGGCCTCTTTAATTTGCGCGCGTCTTTCTTCCTTTATATCTTCTCTTTTTTCCTCCATTTGCTTTTTGAAAAGTTTTGCTTCCAACATTTGGAGAGCGTTTTGTTTGTTTTGTTCCAAATTCCTTTGAGCTTGCGAAGAAACCGTAATCCCGGAAGGGATGTGGGTAATTCTAATAGCGGTTTGTCTTTTATTAACATTTTGTCCGCCCTTTCCAGAAGAACGGAAAAAATCCATCGTTAAATCGTTCTTATTTATTTGAACTTCGCTTTTCTCCGGCATAGGCAGAATTGCCACTGAAGCGGTGGAAGTATGTATTCGTCCTCCCTTTTCCGTCTTGGGAATTCTTTGAACTCGATGAACTCCGCCCTCGTTTTTTAGGGACTCATAAGCGCTGTTACCGGAAATCTTAAAAGAAACGGATTTATATCCTCCCAATTCTCCGGCATTTTCATCGTAAATTTTTATTTTCCAGTTCATTTTTTCCACGAATCGGCTATACATTCTAAAAAGGTCTCCCGCAAAAAGAGCGGCTTCTTCACCGCCCGCCCCCGCTCGTATTTCCATTAAAACTTTGCTCATTTTTCTCTTTTTTTATTTATTATTTTTGTTGCTTTTGTTGGGATTTTTCTTTTTGCTCTTTTTTGGATTAACTTTTTCCATTCTTTTCTTAAATTTTTCAACCCTTCCGGCGGTGTCTATAATTTTTTCTTGTCCCGTATAAAAAGGATGGCAGTTTTTGCAAATTTCTGTTTCTATATATTCTTTTGTGGAGCCAATTTCAAACTCCGCTCCGCAAGCGCAGTGAACTTTTGCTCTGTGGTATTTTGGATGTATATCTTTTTTCATAATTTTTTTTCTCGCTTTTTATTATAGAGATATAGAACAAAAAAGCAAGGGATGGCAAGGAAAAAATCTCGGCTTGAAAAAAATAATAGGGTAGGTTAGTATAAAATTAAACAAAATTTATGATAGCAGCAAAAAAGCAAGAAACAAAAACAAAAAAGGAAACAAAAACGGAAACGAAAATAAAAGACAAAAAGAAAGAACTTTTAGGCAACTCTCCCGAAACGGAAGAGATGATGAAAGCCGGGGTTCATCTGGGGCATCAAATTTCCAA
This sequence comes from uncultured Candidatus Saccharibacteria bacterium, assembly GCA_964651635.1. Taxonomy (GTDB): domain Bacteria; phylum Patescibacteriota; class Minisyncoccia; order Minisyncoccales; family CG1-02-41-26; genus CAZYWT01. The sequence goes on from CAZYWT010000005.1 coordinate 26,256, forward strand.
ACTTCACCCCAATATGGCGGATAATGTTGTAGGCATAAGAAACACCGTTCATATTATAGACCTTCAAAAGACATGGGAAAGTTTGAACGCTTCTTTAACTTTTTTAGACAATCTGCTAAAAAAGGACGGCTCTCTTTTGATTGTTTCCACAAAGCCGCCGTTGAGGGATTTGGTAAGAAATTTTGCCAAAGAGAGCGGTATTGCCTATGTTGTGGAAAGATGGCTCGGAGGAACTTTTACAAATTTTAAGGGTATTTCTAAAAGAATTGAGCATTATAAAAAGATGAGGCAAGAAAAAGAAGGCGGAGAGTTTGGAAAGTTCGGTAAAAAAGAGCGAGTTATGAAAAATAGAGAACTTACCGGTCTCACCAAAAAGTTTGAAGGAATCTCGGAGATAAAAAAAATTCCGGAAGTTATTTTTATCTGCGATATTGTTTCGGACGAAATAGCGATAAGGGAAGCGAGGAAAACGGGTGTAAAAACAATAGGTATAGTGGACACAAACGCTAATCCCGAAAAAGTAGATTATCCCATATTTGCCAACGATGACGCAATTTCTTCCGTGAAATATATTTTAGAAAAGGTTAAAAAAACAATAGAAAAAAATAAAAAAGAAAAATAAAATTATTTATGGAAAATAAGGAAAAATTAAAACAATTAAGAGAACAAACCGGTATTTCTATGATAGAATGTAAAAAAGCGTTGGAAGAATCCGAGGGCGATTTGGAAAAAGCGAAAAATATACTTCGCGAGCGAGGTAAAGAAATGCTAAAAAGCAAAGAGGGGAGGGAACTCTCCAGCGGGATTATCTCTTCCTATATACATCCCGGCGATAAAATAGGGGTTTTGGTTCAACTCCTATGCGAGACGGATTTTGTGGCTAAATCAGACGACCTTAAGAAATTAGCGCGAGAATTATGCTTGCAAATAGCCGCTTCCAAGCCGCTTTTTGTGAGTTCGGAAGAAATATCAAAAGAGTTTTTGGACGGAGAGAGAAAAATTTACGAAAAGCAATTTGCCGATTTGGGCAAGCCAAAAGAAATAATTGATAAAATTATAGAAGGAAAGATAAACAAATATAAAGAAGGGGTCTCATTGCTTTCCCAGGAGTGGGTTAAAGAACCTTCCAAAACAATAAAAGCTCTCGTCGAGGAACATAGGGTAAAAATAGGGGAGAGAATAGAGATTGGAAAATTCTCTCGTTTTGAGATATAAAATAAATGTTAAAATATCAATGTTGGTTTTACTAATAAAATTAGTCCTTATCTTTTCTTTCTTTGGAATGACTTTTATATTTATTAGAGCGTTTCCGCGGCTTACTTCTTTGCCCGAGAGGGGGGCTGTCGAGATTTCTTCTCAAAAAAGAACTTCCAAAAAAACATTGTTTTTAGCAAAACAAAAAGGAAAACGACTTTTGGGGACGGGAAGAAAGTCTCTTAAAAAAATCGGAAGCGTTACAAAAAAGAAAATAAAATCAGTCGCTCCCAACCTCTCGGAAGATTATTGGGAAAATATACGGAAGGGGAAATAAGGTTCTTTAGAGAAGCCCACATAGCTCAGTGGCAGAGCAACTGTTTTGTAAACAGTAGGCCGTCGGTTCAAATCCGGCTGTGGGCTCCATTGTTTGACTTTCTGCTCAATTCCGCTCTTAATCGGACAAGGGCGGCGAGGCTACGCGGACGACTTACGAGCAAAAAATTCTTTTTCCGAACTTTCTCCATTTTTTGTCCGCTCGCCGGAAAGCGGTTGCGGAAAATTAAAAAATAGTATATGATTTAATTGGTTATGAAAAAAGTATCTTTATTTATCTTTGTCTTGATTTTGGTAGTTGTTTTTACGCTACCTACTTATGCTTCAGCCAATACAAAACCAGGTGTAAAACCAGGGAGTTTTTTCTATGTTTTTGATATAGCGTTTGAGAAAATAAACTTATTTTTTACATTCAGTCCCGAAAAGAAAGCGAAAAAAGCGTTGGAGTATGCAGATGAACGATTAGCTGAGGCAGAAGTCCTTGCCGAAGAAAAAAAATCTACTGCGGTAAAAACGGCAGTTGCTAATTATGAAAACAACATTTTTTTCGCCGAAGAAAAATCAAAAGAGGTTAAAGATAAAGAAACAGCACAGAATCTTTTTGCTTCAATTGCCGACAACACTTCAAGACACCAAGAAATTTTAGCCGATGTTCTGACTAAAGTCCCCGATGAGGCGAAAGAAGCAATAACGAAAGCGATTGAAGCAAGTAGAAAGGGGCAGGAAGAAGCGATTAAGCAAATTGCCGAGTTAAAAGGCGAAGTTGAACAATTAAAGAAAGAGGTTGCAGAATTGAAGCAGGGGAGTGGCGATGAACAGGTCGCCGAAATAGAGAAATTAAAGAAAGAGATTGAGGAGTTGAAAAAGAAACCGGCCCCCGTTCCAGTTGTCGTTGTGCCAAAGCCAACCACACCTCCGGCAACTCCCAATAATAATTTATCAAGTCCAACCCCTCCGCCGATTGAAACATGGGCGGAACTTGAGGCTAAATACTTTGTATCGGCGGATCAGAAAGGATGGACTTCACAGATAATTACAAATGCTCTGGGTGAAAAGAGATACTATAGAAAAGAAAACGGTCAGTGGGTTCGCAAGAATAGCGAAGCTGAAATACAACAGCCGTATGTCGCACCCCCTACATCTGAGCAATTAACCAATCTAAGGCGTGTTTGTTTGTGGGACGATAGATTAAAAGCTATCTGCGATGACCCAAATTTTATGCCTGGATATTATTCTAATCTAGTATTTCGTACAAAGCTTGATGAAATGATTAATAATTTTCTTGCCACGATGGCAGAACAACAAAAACAAAAAATTGTCGCAGAAAAGTCAATAATGGATTGCCTTTTAACTCCATCGCCCGAGGAAGAACGTCTGCTGGACCCCGACACAAAAATGTATCTGCTTCAACTACGATGTGGAACTTTAACTGATGCAGACAGGACAAATTATGAACTAAATAGACTCAAATCATCTGTGGATGAATTAAAATATCGTCTCGACTCAAAAATTTCTTTCCCCTCACTCTATCTCGATCCCATCGATTTGCCAACTTTTAGCACCCAACGATGGGAAATTCGTTGGGAAGGATCAGGCGGGACAATCAAAGATTCATCAGGTAACTTTTATCAATTTCATTGCGAGGATAATACTTGTAGAAGTTATTAATTATGACCGAAGAAGAAATACGACAAATGAATTTGGAAAGACTAAGAAATTATAAAGACGCCTTGTATGCGGTCATAATTGAACGATATAAAATATTACCCCTTATCAGTACACTATCCGCAGCTCTCGTCGGTTTAATTATACAGGGAACTGACTTTGTAAAAATAAAAATCGTAGCTTTTATTTCTTTTATTGCCCTGCTTATCTTAATACCTATTTCTGTATTTGGTATCTTGTATCAACTTGGTCGCGATGCCGAACATCTGGCAGAAAAAATTGAGAATATCTTGCAACAAACAAAATCTCCGCGAGGGACATCGGGCTTTATGAGCATTTTCCCATGGATTGTTTATGTTTTATTTCTAATTTCTATTGTATTGTTTATTCTCTCGTTTTTTAATCTTTGATAATTATGGTTTTTTATCAATGTTCATTTTGTGAAAATTCCTTTCGTTCTGACGAAGAGCGAAAGGAACATGAAAAGGTTTGCGTCAAAAATGGCAAGACTGACCAGGAGCGCTTTGAGGCGAGGAAACGATTAGCAGAAAGGAAGAAAAATAAATAATTTTCCGCAACCGCTTTCCAGCGAGCGGGCAAAAAATGAAGAAAGTTCGGAGAAAGAATCTTTTGTCTGCAAGCTGTTTGTGTAGTTCTATCGTCTTTGTCCGATTAAGCGCGGAGCCGAGCAGAAAAACCGTCATTCCTTTGAGAATAAAAAATTAACATATGTAAAATTAAAAAATGTAAAGCAGTTTTTCTGCGAAACAGGTTGTTGCTTGATAGCGGTAAACAACGGGACAGAGGGGGCTCTGCCTTTTTTTAGAAATTTCTGATAAAATGAACATAAACAAAATCGTATATATTCCCGACTTGTATTGACAGTTCTTTTTTTATGAGTAAAATAATCAATACCGAACATTACAAATATATATGGATTTTAAGAGAATAGTTTTTTTGAGTTGTTTCGGTTCTATTCTTTATTTTTCAGAGTCGGTTCGACTCTCCTTTTTTTGAGAGTTTGATCCTGGCTCAGGATGAACGCTGGCGGCGTGGATAAGGCATGCA
>CAZYWT010000006.1:0-28984 GCA_964651635.1 uncultured Candidatus Saccharibacteria bacterium
GATGAAGAAAAAATAAAGCAGTTTTTATTGAATAAACAAAGTAAAAATTATTCTTTGGACCTGGGCAGAATTAAACATCGCTCGACCTTGTCTCGCTCTTTAAAACCCTGTGGTTTTAATATTTCCACCACGGGAGGACATCAGTTTCCTCCCGTCTCCACCTTTAGTTCAAATCTGCCCAAAAGCACATAAAAAAATTTTCCATATTTATTATATGAAAAATTATTCTTTGGACCTGGGCGGATTTGAACCGCCATCACCGCAATGCGAATGCGGCGTAATACCATTATACTACAGGCCCCTTTAATTAAAATAATAACCTTAAAGCATTGAAATTTCAATGCTTTTGTTCTTAAATGGATAAATGAGAACCGATAAATTTTTTTATAATTTACCTTCAAAATTTATAGCCCAAGAACCCGTCTCTCCGCGGGACACCTCTAATCTTTTGGTTTTAGATAAAAAAAACGGGCGGGTTACTCACTCTAAATTTCTCAATTTAGCAAAATTTCTGGAAAAGGGCGACACGCTAATTTTTAACAATTCCAAAGTGTTTCCCGCCAAAATCTCGGGGACAAAAGAAAGCGGGGGCAAAGCGGAGATTCTTCTGCTCTCTCCCCAAAAAGGAATGGGAGAGAGCCTCGACTGGGAGCAAAAGTGGAGAATTTTGGGAAAAGGAAGATTAAAAAAGGGGACTTCTTTGACTTTTTCAAAAAAATTGAAAGGCAAAATAGCCGAAGACCTTGGCAAAGAAAAAATAATGGAATTTAATCTTTTCGGGGAAAACCTAAAAAAGGAAGTGTTTAGAATTGGCAAGCCCCCTACTCCTCCCTATATTAAAAAGCGAGAGAGGGGGACAAAAAAGAAATATCAAACAATCTACGCCCAAAAAATCGGCTCCGTTGCCGCTCCCACCGCCGGTTTTCATTTTACTCGGCGAGTTTTCAGCGCCTTAAAAAAGAAGGGAATAAAAACGGAGTATATAACCTTGCACATTGGGATAGGCACTTTCCTCCCCGTTAAAACTCGACAGGTAGAGGAACATAATATGGCGGCCGAATGGGCGAAAATAACCGCTAAAACAGCCGCGGTGTTAAATAAACAAAAAGAAAAAGGGAGGCGGATAATTTCAGTTGGCACGACTGCCGCTCGCGCTTTGGAATATTTTTCAAATCCCGCGGGAGAAATAAAAAGCGGCCAGGGGTTTGCCAACCTTTTTATAACCCCCGGCTATAAATTTAAGATTATAGACGGGATGATTACCAATTTTCATCTCCCTCGCTCCACTCCCCTTTTACTTGCTTCTTCTTTGTCTTCTTGGGAGAGCATAAAAAACGCCTACGAAGAAGCCAAACTTCGGGGGTATCGCTTTTATAGTTTTGGCGACGCAATGTTAATTTTATGAGTTTTAAGATAACCAAAAAATCTAAAATTTCCGAAGCGAGAAACGGGATGTTAAAAACGATTCACGGAAGCGTAAAGACGCCCTTTTTTATGCCAATAGCCACAAAGGGAGCGATAAAAGGGGTTTTGCCTCAAGAAGCGAAAGAAAGCGGGGCTCAAATAATTTTATCTAACACTTATCATTTATTAAAAGAGCCGGGGACGAAAATTCTCGGTGGATTTGGAGGATTGAGGAAATTTATGAACTGGAATGAACCCATCCTTACCGACTCCGGGGGATTTCAAGTTTTTTCTTTGGCAAAATTAAGCAAAATAAGCGAAGAAGGGGTAAAATTCTCTCAAGACGGAGAAATGTATTTTCTTACTCCTCAAAAAACGCTAAAAATTCAAGAAGCAATCGGCTCCGATATATCTATGGTTTTGGATTGGTGCGCTCCCTATACCAAAAACCGAAAAAAAGCCAAAGAGTCAGCCACGCGCACTCTTCTTTGGGCGAAGGAAAGCAAAAAATATATCGGCAAAAGAAAATATTTTGGCAAAAATCAGGTTTTTGGCATAATTCAGGGGGGATTTTTTAGCGATTTAAGAAAAAAAGCGGTCGGTGATATTACCGACATTGGTTTTGACGGATACGCTTTGGGGGGTTTGGCGGTGGGAGAACCCCCAAAAGAAACAACAAAAATAATAAAAGAGATAACTCCCCTCCTGGAAGTAAAAAAGCCCCGCTATATTATGGGTATGGGATATCCCGAGCAAATTGTGGAAAGTGTTAAATATGGAGCGGATATGTTTGATTGCGTTTTGCCAACAAGAAACGCTCGCCACGGACAACTTTTTGTTTTCAATAGAGGAAAATCGCTAAATGAAGAGAATTTTTATAAAAAAGAAACGATAAAGAATATAAAAAGGAATAAAATAGATGAGCCGATTGACAAAGAATGCGGATGCTTTACTTGCCGAAATTTTTCTGTCCGATATATATCGCATTTGTATAAAATCAAAGATTTGCTTTATTTTCGATTAGCCACCATTCATAATCTCTATTTTTATTTTGAATTAATGAAAAAAATACGATATGCCATCGCCAAAGAAAAAATCTAAATTGCTAATCCACATTTGCTGCGCTGTTTGCGGAGCGTCTCTTGTGGAAAACTTAAGAAACAAATGGGATATCTATCTATTTTTTAATGGCTCCAATATCCATCCCGAAGAGGAATACGAAAAAAGGAAACAAGCCGTTCTTGAACTTGCCGATATTTATAATCTCCTCTTTATTGAGGAACAATATTGCCCTCAAAAATGGGCGGAAGCAATGAAAGGGCTGGAGAATGAACCCGAAGGAGGAAGAAGGTGCGAAAAATGCTTTCAATTTCTGTTAAAATCCACCACTAAAAAAGTCCGCTCGAAAAACATTCCCTTTTTTACCACCTCTTTATCCGCCAGTCCTCATAAAAACGAAAAAATTATCGCTCAAATTGGCAAAAATTTTAGAGGATTTCTTTCACTAAAAGATTTGGATGTTTCAAAGAAAGAAAATTGGCTAAAAACAAGGGAGTTGTCAAAAAAATATAATTTTTATCGTCAAAATTATTGCGGATGTATATTTAGCAAAAGATAATTTATTGCCCCCTTTGTTGTTTCAAAAGCGGATAACGGGAATCGAACCCGCATTTCAACCTTGGGAAGGTTGCGTTCTGCCACTGAACCATATCCGCAATTTTCGGGGCACTGGGACTTGAACCCAGAATCACACGCACCCGAAGCGTGTATGTTGCCATTACACTATGCCCCGAACAGGATTTCTTTCCGGACATTATTAGGACATTAGGACAACCAATACTTTTTTTTGGTCATTTGGTCCTTTTTTGTCCTAATACTTTCTATTTCTTTTCGTGTCCTATTAAATGTCCTATTCAATTCTTGCTCGGACATTTCTTGTCCTAATAAAAGAATTTGTTTTTTTAACTCTGTCCTACTGTTTTTGCGCGGCTCTTTTAATATCTCGCTCAATAAACAAGTTAAAATTTTTCCTACTTTGGGTCCCGGGGGGATATTTAACAATTTCATTATATCATCTCCGGAAATTTTTAACATCTTTGGAGAAATGGGGTCCCGGGAAACTTTTTCAAATAGATATTTTAAGTGTCTCAATTTATAGGGCTCGGCTTTTGGCACTCCCGAGCCGATTCTGTCGCAATATCTAACTTGCATCAATTCTTCCACGCTCTCTCTTCCTATCCTCCTTAAAAGCCGTCTCACGGACGATTCTCCAACTTCTTCCACATCATAATAGAAAAGATGGTATCTCACAAGTTTTGTTATTTTAATTATTTCTTTGCGGGGGAATTTTAGCCGTTCTAATATTTTTTTGGTCATATTTGCTCCCACTACTTCATGATTGTAAAAAGTGGAGTTTCTGCCTTTTCCTCTTTTTGTTTTTGTTTTTCCCACATCATGAAGCAGGGCGGCTATTCTTACTTCTCTGGAATAATTGTTTTCGCAAGCGTAATTCAAACTTAACAAATTATGCTCGTAAATTTGATAAATGTGATGCTTGTTTTGCTCCACGCCGAATCCTTCTTCTATTTCCGGAATAATTTGAGAAAGAATGTTTAATCTCCTCATTATTTCCACCCCTCTCGCCCCCAATGGAGACATAATGGTTTTTACAAATTCATCTCTAATTCTTTCCGCCGACACCTCGGAAATTTTAGAAGCGTTCTTTTTAATCGCTTCTTTTGTTTTTTCTTCAATTTGCCATAAATTGCCGCTCAAAGAAGCCGCTAATCTTACCGCCCTCATTATTCTGAGCGGGTCTTCGGAAAATCTTTCGTTAGGCTTGCCCACCGCTTTTATTTTTTCTTGTTTTGCGTCCTCCTGTCCGTTAAAAGGGTCGACAAAAGTTTTTTTATCTTCATTATAAGCGATAGCGTTTATGGTAAAATCTCTTCTTTTTAGGTCATCTTCAATTTTTGTTGTCCAGATAACTTTGTCCGGATGCCGTTTGTCCGAATAACTTTCTTCTGTCCTATAAGGAGTTATTTCCACATTAGTTAACGAAGGATTGTCCGAGTTAGTTTGAACTGTGACAGTGCCGAATTTGTTGTTATAAAAATTACGGGGAAAAATTTTAATAATTTCCTCCGGTTTAACATTGGTGGCAATATCCCAGTCGCTGGGAATTTTGCCGAGAATTTCATCTCTTACGCATCCTCCCACTAAATACGCCTCAAAGCCGTTTTTTCTTAATTTGTTTGTGATTTCTTGAATTTCTTTGGGGATATTCATAATTTATTTTGATTATGCTATAAAATTGGCTGAAATTCAATCACTTGATTTTTATTTTAGTTTGTTGTAAAAAATAGAAAGTAAGTAAAAATAAAAAAATTAAAAAAAGAAAGGAATGACAATGTTAATAGTGGATAAGAAACCTCGTATCAAAATTAGTGTTTTCCATTGTTTCTCGAGCGATTGGAGGGACAATGAATTTAATGTAAAGATGACGGCAAGTCTGGGAATGTTGTTCACGGGGATAGGAATCCCCGTGGATTTATATTTCTATAAAGCGGAGAGAGAGGAAATAAAAGTTTCTTTCCCCGTTATTTTTGATGATTTGAGAGAGAGAATAAATACTCTGAGAAATTCTCTTCCTCGAGAAGTATCCTTGTCTTATGTCGACCCCGAGAGGGGTTGGGGCATCCGTTTGCGTTAGCCCTTTTGTTCCAAAAGGGCTTTTTTATTGCTTTGTTTTAATTTTTCTGTTATTTTTAATATTGCCCCCATAGCTCAACTGGATAGAGCGCCTGGCTTCGGACCAGGAGGTTTTGGGTTCGAATCCTGATGGGGGCGAAAGCGAGTTAAAATTTTTATTGAGTTTTTTGGGATTTAAGTTATACTAAAAATAATGAAAACTTGGGGAATAATTATATTACTTTTTGTTGTAACGGGAGTTTCTGTTCCCGCTTCCGCTATGGCTTTGGCAAACACTTATACCGCCAACGAGGGGGATAATATCGTTTGCTACGAAGGTATTGTGCCTTGCGGTTTAGGTAAACCAATGTGGGTTCATAATAACGACACGGCAACTAAGGACGAGATTTTCTCTGACGGGAAATGCGTGACAAATGGAGAGATTAGCGAGGGAACGATATGCACATTCTGCCATTTTTTTGTAATGATAGAAGGGATAATTAGCTTTATTCTTGTTGATATAGTTCCTTTTTTGGCTCTTATAATGATTATTGCGGCGGGTTTTATGTTTTATTTGGCGGGCGGAAAACCGGAAACTTTAAGCAAAGCCAAAAGTTTTTTAACTTCTGTCTTTATCGGACTTTTTATAGTTTACGGCGCTTATATATTTATTGGGTTTTTTCTAAACGCCATCGGGGTGGCTAGTAGTCACCCCCTTCATGAATGGGTTTCCAAATCAGCGTTTTCCATTGATTGCGAAATAAATGTTTCAACTCCCTAAAAGCGAGCGCCCCTATAGCTTAATCGGCAAAAGCAGCGGTCTCTTAAACCGTTGACTCCAGGTTCGAGTCCTGGTGGGGGCACTAAAAGTAGATTTGACTTTGACATAGTATAATAAAGATATAAAATATAAGTAGTTGCGTGGTATAGTTAAAAGGTTGAACCGCGCAAAAAAACGATTAAACATAATGATATATATGCGTAAAAAATTTATTGCAATCGCTATGCTTGGAGTATTTTTGTTTTCCGGCGCGGCAAACGCGCAGATAAACGGTTTGCCGTTAGCGGGAACGACGCCCGGAAGCCCGCTGTTCTTCCTTGACCGTTTTTTTGAGGATGTTAGTATATTTTTTACCTTTGGCGAAGCCAATAAAGCGCGTCGTTATCTCGCCTTTGCCGAGGAGCGTTTAGCGGAAACGCAAGCGCTTGCCGAGCGGCAAGACGATAAAAACACCGCAAAGGCGGCTGATATATACGAGGAGCAATTTGCCAAAGCGAAAGAACGCGCGGAACGCGCCGGCGAGATTGACCTTGAGGCCGAAGTAACAAGCGCGACAACGCGACATCTTTCCGTGTTTGACCAAGTACTTGAGCGAGCGCCCGAGCAAGCTCGCGAACATATACGCGCCGCCAAAGAACGAACGATGACCGGTCAAATTGAAGCGTTGCGGGGTATTGCCGAGCGAAACCCCAAGCGAGCGGCCGGCATTTTTGCAACGGCGGCGGAAGGGCGTTTGCGAGCGGCGCAATTTAAAGCCGAACGAGGCGGAGATGACGAAGAAGAAGCCGAAGAAGTGGAAGAGGCGCTCGGCGAGTATGAAAAATACGCCCAGTTTGGAGAGGAAATCTCGCAGATTGCCGAAGGGCTTGGCGCCGGCGAGACAGAGGCGCGTACTCTCGTTGAACGCGCTACCGAGCAGCATCTCCAAGTTCTCGAGGATGTGAAAACAAAAGCGCCATCGCAGGCACAAGATAGTATCAATCGCGCAATGCAAAACGCGGAACGCGTCAAGCAATTTTTGCCCGCTGATATACCCGGGCGAGTTGGCCCGGGCGCAGCCGGTCAAAACGGCGGCGCGCCGGAGCAGGGCGGACAAATTCCGCAAGACGCGCGAGAACAAATCCCCGGGCAACAGGAAAGAGGTGGAAAGGGTGAAACAAACGGCGGCGCGCCGGCGGAAACGCCCGGCGCGAGAACCAGGCCAGAGGGCGTTGGCGAAAACGACGAAGATGAAACAGAAATTGAAGAAGATGAAGATGAAATTGAGAATGGAGGAGCAGGGCAACAAGGCGAACCACCAGTTGATGTCCCGGGAGGAAGGCCGTAGTGTTAGTTGTGTAAAACAGAGATAAACACCACTTCTATTTTTATGAAGCGGTGTTTAGTGATAATATGCCCGCCCGATAAGCGAGGCTCGGTGAAAAACAGATGGCGGAATGAAAAGTTAATGTCTCTGCTCAAGAAATGTTTGAGTGGTGTCGTATAATCCCACCGGATTCTTTTTGTTTAGAAACTAAATAGGAGAACCAGTTTTCTTCCCAAGCAGGTTTTAGATTACCGAATACATTTGTTGTATAAATCTACGAAAACTGATAAATTAAAATTAGCAAATGATTTTTAGCGGTTCTGAACAAAAGGTCGGTATTATGGAGAAAATAATTTAACTTTATTTATATGAATAAAAATATTATTTTAGCGTTAGTTATTGTTCTGATTGTTGCGGCGGGCTATTTTATTTTTTCTCAAAAACCTGAAACTCCATCCAACTCTGAAAATCTAAAAGAAACAAGCGTCAGAGAAACAGTCGCAGGATTTTTAGAGGCGAAGCAAAACAGAAATTTTGAAGACGCCAAACAATTTTTGAGTTCTGATTTTGCGGAAACCATAGATTCTATAGAATTCTCCGAAACGAGCAATCCTCACGCTGGACGATTTGAAATGCAAGATATAAAAGAGATTTCTGATGAAAAAATAAAAGTAGAAGCAAGAGTTTATCAAGAATATACGGGAGAGGGAGAAATTGGGTATAATGATAATAGTTATTATCTTGAAATTTTTGATGGTCGTTATCTTATAGCCAGTATTGATTACGGTGAATTTATAGATATAACGCCAGCAAACCAAGGAGAAGATGCAGAAAATTACAAACTTTATCGGAATGATGAATTTGGTTTTGAGATAAAATATCCAAAAGATTGGCTGCTGGAAAAGGGTGAGAATGGCGTGAACTTCAAAAGGGCAACAAAAGAGATGGAGGGAGAATTTCTTTTAGCTTTAAGTATTTCGATTGAAAATACTTCCGAAGAATCTGTTTTGGATTGGTTTAATAAAGAATTTCCCGATAGAGAACAAGGATTAAAGCCAAACGAGCAATCAATAATGGTTGGCGGGAAGGAGGGGATTAAATATTTTGACCCTATATCTATGGGGGGTTGCGGTGAGACCTTCGCGGTGATTAAAAGAGGAAAAATATTCAAATTATTAAGAGACAGCTCAACCTGTGATTACTCCGATGAATTGTTTGTAGATATTATCTCTTCTTTCGAGTTTGTAGAGTAAATTAAATCAGAAAAAATAAGATATATTTTATGAGGAGTTTTTTGTTGTCGCGAGCAATAAAAATTATTAACATTGTTTTACGGACATAAATCTATAAGAGAATTTAGCGCAATTTTTGATTTTTTTGATTGTTTTTGTTATGCTATGGAAAAGGTTATAATAAAAATAAAGTGAAGCGGGGGAAAAGGGGGAAACGAAAGAATTAAAATTATTATATGATTACAAAAGAAGAAAAAGATAAAATAATAAAGGACTCGCAAGTTCACAAAAAAGACACCGGGTCGGCCGATGTTCAGGTTTCTTTGCTTTCGGAGAATATAAACAAGGTGCTGGAGCACTTAAAGGAACATTCGAGAGATTTACACACAAGAAGAGGTCTTTTGAAAATGGTTATAAAAAGAAAACGGCTTCTTGGCTATCTAAAAAAGAAAGACCCGAAAAGATACGAAGAACTTGCGAAAAAATTAAATTTTAAAAAATAATAAAAAATATGGTGGAAATAAAGCATAAAGGACAAAGAGTAATTGTTTTTATAGATGTTCAAAATTTGTATTATTCTGCCAGAAATTTATATCAGAAAAAGGTTAATTTCAAAGAAGTGCTGAAAAAAGCCATATCAAACAGAAAATTAATAAGGGCTTTTGGTTATGTGGTTAAAACCAAAACAGGTGAAGAGAAGCCGTTTTTCGAAGCGCTCACCAACCTCGGCATAGAAACAAGAATTAGAGAACTCCAAGAATTTTTTGGGGGACAAAAAAAAGCCGATTGGGATGTGGGGATAACCGTTGATGCGATAAGAACCTCTCCCAGTTGCGATGTTATAGTTCTATGCTCCGGAGACGGCGATTACGAGTCGCTGGTGGAATACTTAAAAAGCAGAGGCAAAAAAGTGGAAGTTATCGCTTTTGGCAAAACAACATCCTCTAAATTAAGAGAAGAGGTGGACGAGTTCTTCGATCTTGACCAAAATCCCGGAAAATATTTACTAAACAAATGAAATCATTCGAAAAATCCATAGGACACCAAAAAATAACGATAGAAACAAATTCTTTGGCGGAGCAAGCCGCCGGTTCTTGCGTTCTAAAGGTGGGAGACAACACTTTTTTATCTACCGCCGAAAGGGGCGAGGAAGAAAAGGAATTGGGATTTTTTCCTCTCACTTGCAGTTACGAGGAAAGATATTACGCGGCCGGGGAAATTCTCGGCTCTCGTTTTTTAAGACGGGAAGGGAAGCCCACCACAAGGGCTGTTTTGGTTTCGAGAATTGTGGATAGGGCAATTCGTCCTCTTTTCCCCGACAATTTTATGCGAGAAACTCAAGTTATCCCTACCTGTTTAAGTTGGGACGAGGAAAGCGACCCTTCCGTTCTCGCCCTTTTAGCCACCTCTGTTGCTTTGGGAATTTCCGATATTCCGTGGGGAGGACCCGTGGCCGCCGTTAAAATATCTAAATTAAACGGAGAGTTTGTTATAAATTCCAAAACAACCGATTCGGAAAATTCCGAATTTAATATGATTTTATCCGCGGTGGAAGAAAATGGAGAAGTGGCCGCCAATATGATAGAAATTGACGCTAAAGAAGTTCCGGAAGAAACGGCGGTCGAGGCGTTTGAGTTTGCCAAAGGATATTTGAAGGAACTTTTGGAATTCCAAAAAGAAATCATAAAAGAAACAGGGAAAGAAAAAATAGCGGTAAAGGAAAAAGAAAGAGATGAAAAATTTGAAGAGAAAATAAAGAAAGATTATTCGGAAAAAATAAAAGAAGCCGTTTATTCGGGAGGTAGTTCTCAAAAGAAAGATAATTTGAAAAAATTAAAGCAAGAAATAAAAGAAAAAATAGAGAGCGAAATGAAAGAAGAGGGGGCGGAAGTTGTGGAAGAAAAAATAAAAACGGCTTCCGAGGTTTTTGAAAAAGAAGAAAAAAGAATAATCCGAGACGGCATTATAAAAGAAGGAAAACGGCCGGATGGCAGAGATGAAAACGAAATTAGGCAATTACAAAGCGAAGTGGGGATTTTGCCAAGGGTTCACGGTTCCGGAATGTTTACGCGAGGGCAGACAAAAGCGCTCTCCGTTTTAACACTGGGCGCTCCGGGCGATTATCTTATTATAGAGGGGATGGAAATTTCCGAGAAAAGAAGATTTTTTCATCATTATAATTTCCCGCCTTACAGCGTAGGAGAGGTGAGAAGATTAGGCGCTCCCGGCAGGAGAGAGATAGGGCACGGGATGCTGGCGGAAAAAGCGATTGCTCCTCTAATCCCCGACTTTGAAAAATTTCCCTATACAATAAGGGTAACTACGGAAATTTTAAGTTCCAACGGTTCTACAAGCATGGCTTCGGTTTCGGGTATTTCTCTTTGTCTTATGGACGGCGGAGTGCCCCTGAAAAGCTCGGCGGCCGGGATTGCTATGGGACTCATAAAAGAAGGCGAAGAGTTCAAGGTTCTTACGGATATTCAAGGATTGGAGGACCACAGTGGAGATATGGATTTTAAGGTGGCCGGTTCCGCCGAGGGGATGACCGCGTTGCAAATGGATGTTAAAATAAGAGGCATAGGAGCGGATATAATGAAAGAGGCGCTTCGCAAAGCCAAAGAAGCGAGAGTTAAAATTTTAGAAACGATGGAAGAGGCAATTGAATCGCCTCGAAGTCAAGTTTCTTCTTACGCTCCCAAAATAGCTGTTTTGAAAATAGAGCCCGAGAAAATTGGCATGGTGATTGGTTCCGGCGGCAAGACGATAGACAAAATCACGGAGGAGTTCGGGGTATCCATAGATATTGAAGAAGATGGACAGGTCTTTATTTCTGGCGACAGCGAAGAAAGTGTTGAAAAAGCCCGGGCTTTCGTGGAAAATATAACAAGAGAACCAAAACCGGGGGAAAAATTTGAAGGAAAAGTTACAAGAATTTTTAATTTTGGAGCGATGGTGGAGATATTGCCCGGGAAAGAGGGATTAGTTCATATTTCAAAATTCTCCGACGAGAGGATAGGGAGAGTGGAAGATGTAGTGAGCGTGGGCGATATTATTCCG
Source organism: uncultured Candidatus Saccharibacteria bacterium (assembly GCA_964651635.1). Lineage (GTDB taxonomy): Bacteria > Patescibacteriota > Minisyncoccia > Minisyncoccales > CG1-02-41-26 > CAZYWT01. Next base: position 11,471 of record CAZYWT010000006.1, read on the forward strand.
GTTAAAGTTGTCGAGATTGACGAGCAGGGCAGGATAAACCTCTCCGCCAAAGACGCCGGCTTTAAGCCGAAAAAATAAATTATGGCTTCCAAATCCGACGATTTAACCGAAGAAAGGATAAAACACATATTATCCCAAGGCAAAATCATAACAATGAAAGGAGACATTAACTCTTCGGACTCTTTTGCTAATAGCAAAAATGAGGGACAAAGCGAAAAGGCGGATGAAGCGGAAAAAAAGCAAGGAGTAAAGAAAAAAGCAAAAGATAGTGTAAAAGAAAAAGTTAAGGAAAAAGAAATTCCTCAAAAAGATAAATTGTCTCAAAAAATTCAAAAAGAAGAGGATAAAAAAGAGGAAGATTCTCAAAAAGAAGAGGATAAAAAAGAGGAAGATTCTCAAAAAGAAGAAAAAGAGGCGCAAAAGACAAAAGAAGTTGAGCCGAGAAAAGAATTATCCGAAGAAGACGAGAGTCGGAAAAAAGAAAAGGAGAAAAAAATTCAAGAACAAAAACAAAAACAAGAACAAATTCAAGAACAAAAACAAAAACAAGAACAAATTCAAAAACAAAAACGAGAGGAACAAGAACAAGAGAGAAAGCAAAAAGAACAAGAGAGAAAGCAAAAAGAACAAGAGAGAAAGCAAAAAGAACGGGAAGAAAGGCAAAAACAGGAAGAGGAAAGAATAAAAAGAGAACAAGAGGAAAGAATTTTAGAAGAAATAAGGGCAAAAGCCCAAGAGAGAAAAAGAGAAAGAGAAGAGAAAGAGAATAAAGAGCGGGAGGAAAGAATTATGGAAAAAATTAGAACTTTGGCGAGAGATAAGGAAGAGGAAGAAAGGGAGAAAAAATCTTCCCCAAAAATAGAAGCGGGGGAGGAAGCAAAAGAAAAAGAAAAAGGCAAAGAAGATGAGAAAGAACGAAAAGAAGGGATGGAAAAAAAAGACGAAGGCAAGAAAAAAGAGTGGACAAAAGAAGAAAAAAAACAATTTCTTTCTCAAAAAATAGAAGAAATAGAAAAAAATCTAAAACAGTTCCCTCAAAAGAAAGAGCCCTTGCAAGGGCAAAAAAACGAGTTGTCGGGGAAGAAAAATTCAATTATTAAAGAAATATCAAACATTGCCGGCGAGGAAAATAAATTAAGCGAAGAAATAAAAGATATTACAAAACGGGAATCTTCCGCGGAAGATCCCACTAAAAAGCATCAATTAGAAAAAGAAAGGTGGGGGAAGGAAGAGAAGAGAAAAGAAATGGAAAGGGAAAAATGGGTGTTGGAGAAAAAAATAACCGGTGTCCAAAATAAAATATCGGAAGTGGCTCAAAAATTGGGGGAAATAGAAAAAGAGGAGTTTTATCTTAAATCTAAAGCGGAAGAATTAAAAGAGAAACTAAAAAGAATAAAAATAAACGAAAAAAAGGAAGAATTTACGCAAACTCTTGCTTCTACTCGGAAAAACAAAAAAGATTTAGAATTTGTGAGCGATTCGCAAAAAAAGGAAAATCAAGAAAAGAAAGAAGAGATAGAAGAAATTTTACAAAGAGAAAAAGAAATAGAAACAAGAATAGCGGATTTAGAAGATGAAGAGGAGCAAGCCAAAACGCTCGCTGAAGAGCAAAAAATGGAGAAAGAAAGATGGGAACTGGAAGCGCAAAGAAAAAAAATAGAACAAAAAAGATGGGAATTGGAGAAGGAATATCGTAAAAAAGAAAAAGAACTCTCGGAAATGGACGAAAAAATGGCAAAAATCATAGAAAAAGAAAATGACTTGGAAGATAAAATTAGACGAATAAATAATTATTTGACGGATGAAACAGAACAAAAACCTCAAAAAGAGGAAAATTCTTCTTCTCAAGAAAAGGAGAAAGAAAAGGACGAAAATGAAAAAAAAGAACAAAACTTGGAAGATTCGTTTCAAAAACAAAGTCAAAAAAACAAAGATGAAGAAGAAAAAAGTGGAGAAAAAGACAAGTCCGAAAAAGTCGCCATTGCTAAATTAGAAGAAAGGGCTCGAAGAAAATTAGAAGAATTAAAAACGAAGTCAAAAAGCGAAGAGTCGGGAAAAGAAAGCGACGGCAAGGAAGAGGAAGAAAAACAAAAACGGGAAGAAGATTTTACAGAAGAGCAAAATAGAGCGGAGGAAGCGCAAAAAAATGATTCAAATAAAGAATTTATGGATAGAGAAAAACAATGGCAAGAATCAGTCGCCAAAAAGAAAAAAGAAAAAGAAGGCGAATCTCGAAAACCTCTCGTGAAAGAAGAGATATTAAAAAAATTAAGTTATCTTTCTCCCAGAGAGAAAGAATTAAGAACCAAGTTTATGAGGAAAACCGGAGAGCGACCTTCGGAGGAGGAAAAAGGGGAAAGAAAAAGGGAAAAAATGGATAAAGGCGGAAGAGAAATTGTATTTCGCCCGGTGGTGCAAAAAATCTCCGTTTTAGAAAAAGTTATAACCCGAATTTTAATTATAATTTTGGTTTTAGGGGTTTTAATCGGCGGATACTTTATAATCCGCACTATGTCCGGGGGAGGCGAAAGACCGTCCATTACTCCGCCGGCTACCACCACTCCTACTTCCACTCCGCCGGCTACCACCACTCCTACTTCCACTCCGCCGGCTACCACCACTCCTACTTCCACTCCGCCGGCTACCACCACTCCCACTTCCACTCCAACCACCACTCCGCCCATAACAAGCGACGAGCCGCCAATAGAAGAATTAAAGAATATTTTGTTTAGCGGTTTTAGAATAAAAACTGTGGAATATGAAAATAATGAAGAAATTCTTACCGCTTTAAGTTGGATATTGGAAGACCAATTAACTTACAACGCTTTTACCGGAATAGAATTTAAGAACAATTCAACCGGAAACAATATATCGCTAAGAGAATTTTTGTCTGTTTTTAATTCTGAAATACCGGATAATATATGGAATTATTTAAATAAAGACGCATTATTTTTTGTTCACAGAAAAGTTAATAACAGATTTGGCTTTATTGTTCCCAAAGAAGCGGGGGCGGATTCCTTTTTAGATAACTGGAGATATAGCGCTGTTTCGGACATAAAGAAGTTGCTGAACTTTTTGGCGGGCAGAGTTGTATCTTTTGCCAGCGACTTTAAGACGGCTTACGCGGGAAACGCGGAATTTTATTATATAAATTCAGATAAACAAGGTTTTGGATTTTGTTTTGCCCTAACAGAAAGATATTTAGTGATAACCACCTCCGGAGAGTCAATGATAGAAATATTAAATAATATAAATAGTGAGTTAGAAGTAAATTTACCATTAGCTACGCCGGCGCCCGAATCAAATTTTATTTTGCCCGATTCTTCACTGATGTCAAAAATTGATAATAATCCTAATGTTTCAAATAATGAATCTATTAACCTCCCCATTCTGATGTATCATCATATTACCCCTATTGCTAATAATGCCTCAAAAAACTTAAATTCTTTAACTGTTTCTCCAAATATTTTTGAAAAACAAATGTCTTACATAAATAATCATGGATGGAACACGGTTAATTTTAAAGATATAGTAAATTATTTTAATTTTGATAAAAAAATTCCAAAAAAATCTTTGGTTATAACCTTTGATGATGGTTGGAAAAATCAATATATTTACGCTTTCCCCATATTAAAAAAATATAACCTGAAAGCTACATTTTTTCCTGTAGTTAATTATATAAACGGACAATCTTTTATGACCTGGAATCAATTGAAAGAGATGATAGATTTCGGGATGGAAATCGGGTCTCATAGTATGAGCCATCCCAATTTGTCCGGTCTCGCCAAAACAGATCTTATTTATGAAGTCCAAAAAAGTAAATCAATCTTGGAGGAAAAACTCGGCATTACAATAGATGTTTTCGCTTATCCTTATGGTGTATTTGATTCTAGGATTGTTCAAATAGTTAAAGATTCTGGTTATTCACTGGCTCGTTCTTGTATTGAAGATAATATTCAGGGCTCAAATGATATTTTTGATTTAAGAATAGTTGAAATTAAGGACAATTTTTATACTTTTAAAAATATTTTAGATAATATATAATTATGAAAAGAGTTTATTTTTTATCAATAGTTCTTATTATTTTATTTCTTGCGAGAATATTTTTTGTTTCAGATTTCAATTTTCTTTCAGCTTTTATATCACTAAATTTAAGTGAAAATAAATTTCCCTTGGATGATTTTGCAAAATGTTTGTCTGAAAATGAAGTAAAGATTTACGGAACATCTTGGGACGGCCATACTAAAAATCAAAAGAATCTTTTTGGAAAATCATTTAAATATCTTAACTATATTGAATGTATGTCGGAAGAAAAAGGAGAAATGACCTCACTTTGTAAATCGGAAGAAATAAAAGCTTTTCCCACTTGGACTTTTCCAAATGGAAGTAGAATAATAGGAGAATCCTCATTAGGAAAACTATCTGAATTATCGCAATGCCCAATAAAATAAATTAGATTTATGGATAAAGAATTTTTAGAAAAACAAAAAGAAAAATTAGAGGAAGAAAAAAAAGAATACGAAGAAAAATTAAAATCAATCGCTAAAAAGAATGTAAAAAGTCGGCATGATTGGATAACAAAATTTCCCGATTATGGAGAAAAGCATCCGGAAGCGGAGATAGATGAATTCGCCGATTACGAAAGCGCTCTTTCGGTAAGTTATATTCTTGAGAAAGAGTTGGAAAAAGTGTCGCGCGCTCTTGAAAAAATAAAGAAAAACAGTTATGGTATATGTGAGAAATGTAAGGGACAAATTCAAAAAGAAAGATTAAAAATATATCCGCAATCTCGCTTTTGCTTAAAATGCAAAGAATAAATATTTATGGCAAATTTATACAAAGAACTTCCTTCCGGGGAAAACAGCCCCGAAGATATAAATGTTGTGGTAGAAATTCCGAAAGGTTCTCCCAACAAATATGAATATAACGAAGAAAAGGGATATTTTGCGTTAGACAGAACTCTTTATTCAACCGTAAGGTTTCCTTTTGATTACGGGTTTATTCCCCAAACGCTTTCAGAAGACGGCGACCCTATGGATGTGGTTTTAATTACCACAAACTCTTCTTTTCCCGGTTGCGTTGTAAGCGCTCGTCCTATCGGAGTTATGCTTATGGAGGACGAGGCCGGAGGAGATAATAAAATTATCGCCGCTCCCGCGGAAAATCTGGACCCTCGTTTTAAGGAAATTAAAACAATTTCCGATATTCCTTCGCACTTACAAAAAGAATTTCAAGAGTTCTTTGAAATTTATAAAAGGTTAGAGCCGAATAAATTTGTAAAAATAACCGGCTGGGAAGAAGCGGACAAGGCAAAAGAATTAATAAATAAATCAATAGAAAGATATAATGGAAACGAAAATTAAAGAAAAATCAAAAACCCAGAAAGAAATTTCTTTTTCGTTAAAATGGGAGGAATTTTTCCCTTATTACCAAAAAGCCGTGAAAGAACTTTCCCAAAATGCAGAGGTTCCCGGGTTTAGAAAAGGAAATGTTCCTGAAAATGTTTTGAAAAATCATTTAGGGGAGGAAAAGATTATAACAAAAGCGGCCGAAAAAGCCATAAAAAATTCCTATCTAAATTTCTTGAAGGAAAACAAAATAGAGCCGATAGGTCCTCCCAAGGCGGAAATCAAGAAAATGGCTCCCCTTAATGATTTTGTTTTTTCGATAGAAATTGATGTTTTATCGGAAGTAGACTTGCCCGATTACAAAAAAATTGCCAAAGAGACGGAAAAACCGTCTGAAGCAAAAGTAAAAGAAGAAGAAGTGGAACATACCTTAAAATGGATTCAGCAATCGCGGGCGCAATTTTCCACAAGCAATGAAAAAGCAAAAAAAGGTGATTTTGTAGAGATAGGATATTATAGTCCAAAAATCGAGGGGGGGAGGAAGTTTCACGATTCTTTTTTCCTCGGGCAAGGGCATTTTGTTCCCGATTTTGAAAAAAATTTAGAGGGAATGAAGTCGGGAGGAGAGAAGGATTTTGAAGTGGAATTTCCTAAAAATTACCAAAGAAAGGATTGGGCTGGGAAAAAGATAAATTTTCACTGCGAAATAAAAAAAGTTGAAAATGCGAAAATGCCCGAAATAAACGACGAATTAGCCAAAAATGCCGGAAATTTCAAAGATTTAGAAGCGCTCAAAGAAAGTATAAGAGAGGGGATTAAAAAAGAGAAAAAAAATCACAATGAAGCCCATCTTGTGAAAGACATCATTGATAAACTTACAAAAGAAACGAAAATAGAAATTCCGCAAATTATGGTGGAAGAAGAAAAAAAGCGACTGGCCAAAGAAGCGAAAGCAAAAGAGGGAAAAACGAGGGAAGAAACCGACAAAAAGTTTCAGGAGAGCGATTTTGAGGAAAAAGCAAAAAACAGAATAAGAGAATATCTGATAATTAGAGAAATAGGAAAAAGAGAAAATATAAAAGTGGAAGAAAAAGAAGCGGAGGAAAGGGTGAACAAATTCTTAAAACAATTTTCCGAACCGGAAAAAATAAAAGATATTGACCCCGAAAGGATTAGAGAATATTATAAAGGAGTAATTTTCAACGAAAAAGTTGCGGAAATAATAAAAAAATATGCCAATAATTCCAACAATAATTGAAAAATCGCAAAGAGGAGAAAGGGCTACCGATATATTTTCTCGTCTTTTAGAAGAGAGAATAATATTTATGGCAGGACCCATAAACGATAATGTTGCCAATCTTATCATAGCCGAAATTTTGCTTTTGGCGGCCAAAGACCCTCAAAGGGATATAAAACTTTATATAAATACTCCCGGGGGCTCTGTTACTTCGGGGTTAGCAATTTACGACACAATGAAGCATGTTTCTTGCGATGTGTCCACAATTTGTGTGGGCATGGCGGCTTCTATGGGCGCTACTCTTTTAGCGGCCGGCGCCAAGGGCAAACGATTTGCTTTGCCTAATTCCGAGATAATGCTTCATCAGGTAGCCGGCGGGATACAAGGACAAGCGTCCGAGATAGAAATAGGGGCTAAACAGATACTTAAAATAAAGGAAAAACTTAACGATATACTTGTGGAGAGCACGGGGCAACCCCTTAAAAAGGTAGAAAGAGACACGGATAGGGATTTTTATCTTACCGCCGAAGAAGCAAGAAAATACGGGTTAATAGACAAGGTTATAGAGAAAGAGAAAAAATAAGCAAAAGTTCATTATTATTAAATTTATGATTGATTTTTTAAAAATCAATTTACAAACAAAAAAAACTTATGACACAGCAATTAATTTTGCTTGGCGTTGGAACGATTGTTTTAGCGGCGGGCGCTATTTTGGGTTATCTTGCCCGCCAATCAATAGCGAAGAAAAGAAGCGGAACAATAGAGCAAAAACTTCAAAAGAAAGTAGCGGACACCAAAAAGCAAGCCGAAAAAATAATTCAAGGCGCTCGCGATAACGCCAGGCAAATTCAAAAAGAAAACCAAGAGGAAATAGACCAAAGAAGAAGGGAAATCTTAAAAACGGAAAAACTTCTCTATAATAGAGAACATACACTGGAACAAAAAATTTCCGATTTGGAAGATGATAAAGCGAATTTTCGAAAAAAGGTAAAAAAACTCAAGAAAATAAAAGAGGATTTAGAGGGACAAAGGCAAGAAATAGAAAGAAAGATGGAAAATGTTTCGGGAATGAGCCGAAGCAAGGCGAAAGAGGAATTAATAAAAGAAGTGGAGAAAGATTCTTTGAAAGAAATAAACGAGAGGATTAAAAAACTCCAAAATGAAAGCCAAGAAACATATAGGGCAAGAGCGCGAGAGATTATTTTGGACGCTATTCAATCTTACGCTTTTTCACAAGCCCAAGAAATAACTACGACCACTCTCCCAATACCTTCCGATGATATAAAGGGCAGAATTATAGGGAAGGAGGGCAGAAACATTAAAACATTGGAACAATTAACGGGAGTGGAAGTTGTGGTAGACGATACTCCGGAAACCGTTATTATTTCCGGATTTAATCCTATAAGAAGAGAGATTGCCAAAAGAGCGTTGGAAAAACTTATAAAAGATGGCAGGATTCAACCGGCCAGAATAGAAGAGCAGGTGAAAAAAGCGGAACAGGAGATAGATGAAAAAATAGAAGAATACGGGAAAAACGCCGCTTACAACGCAAATGTTTTAGACCTGCCCGCAAAAGTTATAAAACTTTTGGGTAGATTGTATTTCAGGACAAGTTACGGGCAAAATGTGCTTCTTCATTCTCTGGAGGTAGCTCATCTCTCCGCCGCCATTGCTTCGGAGGTGGGCGCTAATATAAAAATTGCCCGAAAAGCGGGACTTTTACATGACATAGGAAAAAGTATGGATAGGGAAGTAGAAGGGTCCCATGTTAATATAGGAATAAAAATTTTGGAAAAGCTGGGGATAGAAAAAGAAATTATAACTGCTATGAAAGCGCATCACGAAGAGTACGAAGCGGAAACTCCCGAAGCAATGATAGTTAAAGCGGCCGACCAAATTTCCGGAGCCAGACCGGGCGCCAGAAAAGACACGGTGGAAAATTATTTGAAAAGATTGGAAGATTTAGAAAATATCGCTTCTTCCTTTCCGGAGGTGGAAAAAGCTTACGCTATACAAGCTGGCAGAGAAATCAGGGTTTTTGTTCGTCCGGAAAAGGTGGGCGATTTGGAAGCGCATAAAATGGCAAAAGATATAGCCGAACGAATTTGGCAGGAACTAAATTATCCCGGAGAAATAAAGGTAAGTTTAATCAGGGAAATGAGAGTGGTGGAATACGCTAAATAATGGCGGAAATCCCTTGATATTACAACTAACAAGGGTGTATAATTGAATTAGGGAGCAGGATACTAATTCGTATTCTGTTCTCTTAGGGAATAAAGGTCGTGAAATCAATAAAAATATTTATGGCTAAAATTACAAAAGAAGCTCTCACGGAAACAATCGTTAAATCCACCGGTTGCTCCAAAAAATGCGCCGGCGATAGTCTTAACGCTCTTTTGGAAGATATGAAAAAAGCGTTAAAGGGAGGTAAGGATGTTGTCCTTACCGGCTATGGAACATTTTCCGTAACCAAAAGAAAAGCCAGAACCGGCAGAAATCCTCAAACAGGCGAGGAAATTAAGATTCCCGCCAGAAAAGCGGTGAAATTTAAGCCGGGAAAGGCGTTAAAAGAAGCCGTAAAGTAATTGCGGCGGATTAAATCAAAAACCTCGTTTTATAACGGGGTTTTTGATTTAGGGGACAGAATGCGAATTAGTATCAATTTATTTTTACGCTAATTTTACTCCAGAGTCGTTAATGTATTTACAACCCTCCGATTTTAGAATTTGAAAAAGTTTTTTTTGTCTTTTCTTTAATGTTTTTTTATCGGACGCTTCTCCATTGTATCTTAAAATGGTTTCATTCGCTGAAGGGCGAATGTTAAAATTCCAATTCTCATAAAAAACGGATAAAGTGTCAAAATTGGTAATTTCTCCTTTTTTATTGTGTTTTCGTATTGTTTTTAATACTTTTTTTGCGAATAGGAGAGATTCTTTGCTAATTTCATCGTTTTTCTTAAAGCCAGGGATAGTAAAATTCCACTCTCCGCTCACGGGATATTTTTTTTTAATCGGCAGAGTAATTTTTCTTAAAGTTGTTTTTTTCTCGGACAAAATTTCTAAAACTTGGCAAAAAGCCAGCAAACTGTTTTCTCCATAATAATTTCCGAGATTGTAATAAATATGTCCCGAAGATTCTCCGCCAAAAATCGCTTTTTCTTGCCTCATTTTGTCCTTAAAAAACGAATGTCCTATAGGACAAAGTTCGGGAACTCCCCCCATTTTTTTTATTTTTTCTTTAATATATCTCAAAGCCCTTATATCGTATAGAGCAACTTTATTCTTGTTAAATTTATTGCGAAATATCTTTTCAACAAGCAATCCGTTTATATAAACTCCAAATATATATTCTCCTTTTTCGTCCAAAAAGTATATTCTGTCCGCGTCACCGTCAAAAATCATTCCCATATCCGCTTTTTCTTTTTTTATTTTTTTTGAAATTTCAATTCTGTTTTCCTCTAAAAAAGGATTGGGAGGATGTCCGGGAAATTTTCCATCTTGTTCCCAATTTATTTTTTGGAATCTTATTTGCGGCAGCGCTTTTTCTAATTCGTTTACGCCCAACGCTCCAACTGAATTTGAGGCGTCCGCAATTATCTTGAAGGGACGGATTTTTTTAGGGTTGGTAAAACTTATCGTTTTTTTAATAAAATTTGGCAAGATATTTATTTCCTCTAACTTTCCCCTGTTTTTTGGCGGCATTTCTTTGTAATTTAGAAAATTTTCTCTTAGATTTTCCATTCCCGAACCCTGGGCGAAAGGAGTTGCGTTTTGGCCGCATATTTTAATTCCGCTCAAATAATCGGTTGCGTGAGAAGCGGTGGCTTCCAGCCCCAGGTCGCAGTTTAGTTCGGCAACGGTAAAATAAACAGATTCAACGCTTGAAAGTCCCAAATCATAAACCAAAACCCCCTCATCTAAAAGTCCCTCTATTAGTTCCCGATGAATTTCGGAACTTTCATTTGTAACATCTTTTCCTATTACCGCTTTCTTTACGGAAAGCATTTTTGCCAAAATTCTTCCAATTTTATAGCAATCATTTTTAGAAAAATCCTTTCCATATTTTCCTCTAATATCGTAAGGTTTGAATATATTCGCGCTCATAATTTTATTTTAACATAATAATATTGTATTATAACCTGTGAATTTGTTGAATTAAAATATTGTATGAAGAACAGAATTGACTACAAAAAAATAATAGAAAAACATTCTTGGCTCGTAAAAAGAGGCAAGAATTGCGTTTTAAGTCCCGACATAGACGGGTTGCTTTGCGGACTTTTAATGTCTCATTATCTAAACTGGAATATAGATGACTTTAACGCTTATACTTTTACTAAAATAATTGATGACAAAAATAGTAAAAGCAACGAGAAATTCTTAAAAATTTGGGATGAAAATCCTTTATCTTTAGCAATAACGGGTGGCGCGACTATTCAATACACAATAGAATTTCCGGACAAACTCTCTCAAAACAATTTTCCGTTTTTATTTACCTCTTGTTTTATTCTTTTTTTAACTAAATCGCAATATTCTTTTGAAATATCAATCCCGACATAATTTCTATTTAGTCGAGCAGCCGCTATGGCGGTTGTGCCGCTGCCAACATAGGGGTCTAAAACAATTCCGTTTTCGGGACAAAAACAATTTATAAAATCGGCCGGAAGTTTATCGGGGAATGTTGCCGTATGTTGATGTTTAAGCCGACTTCCGTCTCCGCAAGTGGTGTAATCCCACAAAGTTCCTCTGCATTTCGTAGGTTTTATAGTAATTTTTTTGGACTTTAATGTTTTTCCGTTAGTAAGTCGAGTGGCGCAATCTGTCTTTGTTTTGCCGCCATGTTTAGAAGGTATTTTTAACGGTTCTTTATTAAAATACTGAGGTCGTTTTCCTTTCAAGAATATTGGCGTATATTCGTGGTCTACTCTAAATCTTTTACCCCACCACGCTCCTTCTCCCCCGTGTTTTTTGTATATTACGGTTTCAAAAAGTTTAAATCCAATATTATCGCGCCAATCAATAATTGTCTTAAAGGAAGTTAATGATTTCCCAAAATTTTTTGTTTGATATTGAATTACCATTGCGGCAATTCCACCTTTTTTTAGGATTCTATAAATTTATTCTTCCGCCTCGCGCAAATTGTAATCAAATCCATTATATTTCCTTACTTTGTCGTAGGGCGGAGATGTTATCACCATATCAACAGAGTTGTTTGGAATATCTTTCATTTTTTCCACGCAATCTCCGCATTTAATTTTATTAAAATATCCTTTATCTTTTAATGCTTTAATATGCTGGTGTTCTGTAGGAGTAGTGGATAAATTAAAACTATCTCTTATTTCAACCAAAGATGAAGCAGAACTATTTTTATTCGTATGTTTTTTCTCAAAACGAGAATCCGACATTTTATTTTTTTGTTATCTTACAATTGTATTATATCAAATATATCTCAAATAAAAACCGAAGATTATCCACAAAGAAAATCTCAACCTTATTTTTTGTTGACTTATTTGAGGATTTAGGTAAAATGAAAATTGTATGATAAGAAATTACGATATAACTTTGCTTTTTTCGCCCGAGTTAAACGAAGAGAGAATAAATCAAACCCTTTCCGCTTTAAGCGAGAAAGCGGAGGAAGAAATAAAAAAAACGGCTCCGCAAAGGATTGGTTTATCTTATAAAATAGGGGACAAAGAGAATGTTGTTATGGGAGTTATAAAAGTTAAAGCAAAAAGTGAGGAAATTAAAGAAATAAAAAAAGAAATTTCTCAAAATTCTAAAATAATCCGACATTTAATAGTAAAAGAAGAGATAAGAGCGAAAAAAGAAAAAAGAAGAGTGATGAGAAAAGTTCCCAGAGAGTTAGATAGAAAAGAAAATATCGTTTCCGGCAAAAAAGAAAAGGCCGACATAGAAAGCATAGAGGAAAAAATTGATACAATTTTAGACAAATAATAAAAATTATGAATTTAAACAAGGTCTTTGTATTGGGAAATCTCACCCGAGAGCCGGAAAAAAGAAATTTGCCTTCCGGTCAATCCGTGGTTAATTTTGGAGTGGCAACAAACAGATTTTATTCCACTCCGGACAAAGGTAAACAACAGGATACGGAGTTTCACAATGTTGTCCTATTCGGAAAAGTTGCCGATATTGCCTCTCAATATCTAAATAAGGGCTCTCTGGTTCTAATAGAGGGGCGGCTGAAAACCAGAACTTGGGAAGATAAAAATAATCCGGGCGTAAGGAGATATAAAACGGAAATAATTGGAGAAAGATTACAATTAGGACCAAAAGGACAAAGCTCTTCTGCCGGACAAAAATCTTACGAAGGCGGACAAAATCAATCTGGACAATCCGGACAATCCGGACAAACAGAAACATCCGATGAAGATATTCCCACAATAGATGACAGCGACGAATCGGAAGGGGAAATTGATGTGAAAGACATCCCCTTTTAGTAATACTTTGGGTATTGCTTTATTTCATTAAATAATATTTTTATTATGCATTGTTATTTTTGCCAAAGAAACATAGAGAATATAGATTTTCGCGGAGTAAAAACATTAGAAAAGTTTATTTCTTCGGCGGGAAAAATTAAAAAAAGGCAAAAAACCGGCCTTTGCGCTCGCCATCAAAAAAGATTGGCTCGCGCCATAAAAAGAGCTCGCTTCTTGGCTCTTTTGCCTTTCGTGAAAGAGTAAAAGACAAGAATTTAAGACAAGAATTTAAGAAATTTGCTTCATTACTTTTTTTCGTATCTCGTTTCTTATTTTAGTGTTTTCTTCTAAATATTTTTTTACCGCTTCGCCTCCTTGCCCTATTTTTTCTCCGTCATATTCATACCAACTCCCCGATTTTTTGATAATTTCGTATTTTAATCCTGTGTTTATAATATCCGCCGTTTTAGAGATGCCTTCGTTATAATAGATATCAAACTCGGTTGTTTTGAAAGGAGGAGCTACTTTGTTTTTTACAATTTTCGCTTTCACTCTGGAGCCCACCACTTCGTCTTTATTTTTTATTTGCGCTCTTCTTCTCAACTCTATGCGGACGGATGAATAAAATTTAAGCGCCATCCCTCCGGGAGTTGTTTCTGGATTTCCAAAAATAACTCCGATTTTCATTCTTGTTTGATTGAGAAATATAACCAAAGTATGGGTTTTGGAAACTATTCCGGATAATTTTCTCATAGCTTGGCTCATAAGACGCGCCTGCCTTCCAATGTGCTGGTCGCCCATTTCTCCTTCTATTTCTGTTTTTGGAGTTAGGGCGGCGACGGAATCCACCACAATAACATCTATTGATTTTGAGCGAACAAGCGCTTCCACAATTTGCAACGCTTGCTCTCCCGAATCGGGCTGGGAAATTAAAAGATTTTCGGTGTCCACTCCAATTCGCTTGGCGTAGTCGGGGTCAAGGGCGTGTTCGGCGTCCACAAAAGCGGCTGAACCTTCTTCCTTTTGGCATTCAGACAAAATATGGAGCGCCAAAGTGGTTTTGCCACTCGATTCGGGCCCGTATATTTCCACCATTCTGCCTCGCGGCACTCCCCCAACACCCAAGGCGGCGTCAAGAGAAATACTTCCCGTGGAAACGGCTTTTACATCCACCTTACGAACGCCGGAAAGTTTCATTATAGAACCTTCGCCAAAGCGGCTTTGTATTTCTTTTACCGTCTCTTGAAGTTCCGCTTTTTTATTTTCTTTTGCTTCGTCCCCCTTTTTATTTTTTGGGGAGGGCTTTGTTTCTGTTTGTTTGTTCTTTTTTGTTACCATATATTTTTATTATAACAAAATTAAAAATTATTAGGAGTGTTTGCGGGCGAGTCCATCTCTTCGTTTTCTCCTCTATCTATATTATTTGAATTTTCATAAACTTCTCGGGGCTTTGAACCTTCGGCGGGACCGACAATTCCCCTGTCTTCTAAAATATCTATAAGTCGGGCCGCCCGAGCGTATCCAACTTTTAATCGTCTTTGTAAAAAAGAAGCGGACGCTTTGCCAGTTTCCATCACTAAATCTTTTGCTTCTTCAAACATTTCATCATCCATATCTTCGGAAAAACCGCTTTGTTTTTCCGCTTGCTCTCCGCTTTCCACTTGTTCTCTTAAGCTTTCCTCAAATTCAATTTCTTCATCTTGCGGCAAACTTTTTTCTTTTATAAAAGAAATTACTTTTTTTACATTTTCTTGGGGAGTATAGCAACCTTGGATTCTTTTTGGTTTGGCAAAGTCGGGCGAAAGGAACAGCATATCCCCTCTTCCCACAAGCGTCTCCGCTCCTTGGCAGTCCAGGACGGTGCGAGAGTCAACTTGGCTTGCCACCTGAAAAGAAATTCTGCCCGGAAGATTAGCTTTAATAATACCGGTTATAACATCTACGGAAGGTCTTTGAGTGGCTACCACCAGGTGAATTCCCACAGCTCTTGCCAATTGGGCGAGGCGGACAATTCCTCCCTCTACTTCTCTGCCTCTTGCCGCCATTAAATCGGCAAGTTCGTCTATTATTACCACAATATAGGGCATTATCCCAAACTTCTCTCCCAATTTTTTGTCTTTTCGTATTACATCGTTAAAAGAGTTAATGTTCCTTGTCTTAACTTCTCTTAAAACTTCAAATCTTCTCTCCATTTCTCCGATTAACCAACTTAGAGCGTTCATTGTTTTTTGAGCGTCAAATATTATAGGAGTTAAAAGATGGGGGATAGAGGAGAAAACAGAGAATTCCACTCTTTTTGGGTCCACCAAAATAAGACGCATTATTTTTGGCGAATTTCTCATAATAAAACTTGAAATCAGGGATTGTAAAAATATGGTCTTTCCGGAACCCGTGCTGCCGGCCACTAACATATGGGGCATTTTTTCCAAGTCGACATAAAGAGATTCACCGGAAACATCTTTACCCAATGGCAGGGTCAAGGGAGGAGACGCTTGAAATCTTTCTTTTTCCACTAAATCTCTTAAAAGAACCGTGGCGGTGGTTTTATTTGGGACTTCTACTCCCACCAGCGACCTCCCTGGGATGGGCGCCTCTATTCTTATGGGATGAGCCGCCAAAGAAAGAGCTAAATCGTTGGCAAGCCCGGTAATCTTGGAAAGTTTTATCCCTTCGGCCGGCTTTAAGGTATATTGGGTTACCGTGGGACCCACATTTATCTCTCCCATTTTCACGGATATTCCAAAGTTCGCCAGCGTTTTTTTAATAATTTCCGACGCTTCCTTTGTGTCTCCTCCGGAGGGTTTTTCCCTGGAAGTGGAGAGAAGTTCCACTGGGGGAGGGATATAATCCTCCGCTTCTTTTGTCTCGTCCGTTGTTCTTGTTTTTATTCCACCCTCCTCGCTCAACTTTGTATTTTTTTCGGCTTCTTTTTCTTTTGATTTTTTCTCTCTTTGTTCTTCTTTTACCTTTTTTATCTCAAAACTGGGAGTGGGAATTACGGGAATTTCGCCTTCTTTTTTGTCTTTATTTTTATCTAAATCTTCCCGAGAAGATTCGGGCTCTTTCTTTGTTTTTTCTTTTTTGGGAGCGAAATCCCATATAATTAAAAAAGCAATTACTATTGTTGCCGAAAACACGATAGAACTAACTAAAATTCCAAAGTATTCCAAAAATATCCAAGAAGATAAATATCCCAGAATTCCTCCCGGGGATTCTCCTTGACTTAAACTTTCAAAAAGACCCGAAATTCCCAAAACAAAAAGAAAAAGGGACACAAAAACGGGGATATAGTATTTTTTCTTTCTCGGCTTATAAAAAATAATCGCTCCTATTACTAAAAGCAGAGGCAGGAAGAAAATTGTTTTTCCAACAAAAAGTTTAATACCGTCAAATATGGCTTTTCCTCCTTCGCCAGCTTGTCCAAAAAATGTGAGGGAAATTAAAACGGCAAAAACAGCCAAAACAACCATCCAAATCCTTCTTTTTACTTTTTTCCCGAGAAGTTCTTGTTTTTCTTTGGGAGATTTTCTGCGAAAGTTATTTTTCCTCCTCTCTTTTTTTGCGCTTTTGGGTTTTTTAACGCCCCTTTTCTTTTTCTTTGCCATAAACTTATTTTATCACGATAGTTCTAATAGGCAAATGTGAAATAAAATAAAAACCGGAGATAAGATAATCTCCGGTGTAATAATTTATAGCTTGTACCCGATTTTGAAAATAAAAATATCTTTCGAGGAATAAACATCCCATAGATAACCGAACATATATGTTCGGTTGCCAAAATTTAGAGATGCTATCGGTCCAAAGCTGGCGAATGGATTTGATCCCTTTTGAACTATTGAATAGCCACACATCCCAAAGCCAAGAATTGGAAATGATTCGCTTTTGTAATATATGCTGGGAATAGCATATATTTGGTCGGGCGTATTGTCGGTAATAGCACGGAAAAATCTTGTTTCTATTTTGGTGTGCACATTTTTTAACCGTGCTCTTCCCTCCAAAATAATCCCAGTCCAACTATTACCATTAAAATCGGCCTTCCAGTAGCTACCCAACATAACAGAAGGTCTTAGCTTAGACCCTGTTACAATATCTATGCTTTGGGTACCACTGGTGTTATCAAACGGGCGGAACCGGATGACCGATTCTTCCGTTTCATAACTTATCTCAGTCATATATTTCTCAATGACTTGAGAATAAGTCAAGGTAAAAGTGAAAAACAACACCAAAATAATCAAATTAATTCGTGCCATCTTTGTCTCCTTTTTAATTTACTTTTTATGTTTAAATTTTTTCTATCACAAGTTAAAGAAGATTGCAATCTTTTGGCTTTTTCAAAAAATGATTTATAAACTATTTAGAATGATAAGAGTTTTGGTTGCTTAGTCCGACCAAGCAACCGCCCTTATTTTGGTTGCTTAGTCCGACCAAGCAACCGCCCTTATTTGGTTGCTTAGTCCGACCAAGCAACCGCCCTTTTGGTTGCTTAGTCCGACCAA
>CAZYWT010000007.1:0-28727 GCA_964651635.1 uncultured Candidatus Saccharibacteria bacterium
AAACATTTTAATAAATTAAACGAAAGCGGAAGATTAATATTTATTAAATATTCCAAATTAGTTAAATATCCAGAGGTAGAAATGAAAAGAGTTTTTGCCTTTATCGGATTGGAAACAGAGAGGGTCTGGGAAAATATTGAACCGAAAGATTTAAGAATGAAAGCGAGAAAAATCGGGCATATTATGAATTCCTCTTTTTCCGATAATAGAAATAAAGCAAATAAAATTTCCACCCAATCTCTTTACAAGTATAGAGAAGTTTTAAGCAAGGGAGAGTTGAACTTTATTAAAAAAGTTTTTAGAACTTCTCGGTTAAGTTTGGTAAAAAAAGAATATCCAAATCTAATTGGAAAATTTTCTTTTTTAGGACTTGTTTTTGCGGTTTTTTCTAAATTAGATTTTAGGATTTTCCTGCTAAAAAACATAAAAAATGTTAAGATAAGAAAAATATGAAAACGGAAATTACGCTAAACAGAGAACAAATAAAAGATGTAAAAAACATCGCTCGGAGAGTTTACGCTCCCTTGAAAGGTTTCTTAAAAAAAGACGATTTTGAGGAAGTGGTTTCTAATATGCGTCTTTGCTCGGGGGAGATTTTCCCCATTCCCGTGACTTTGGATGTTTCTTCAAGGAATTATAGCAAAGAGGTTTTGTTAAAAAACGAAAAAGGAAAAGAAATAGCCAAATTAAAAAACACGGAAGTTTTTGAATATGATAAGAATTTTTTTGTTTCTTTTGTTTTTGGCGCAAAAGAAACGGAGCATCCGGGCGTTGCGGAGGTTTATAATATGAAAGAATTTTTAATCGGCGGAGAAATAGAGTTAGTTGATTTTACGGAGGATTATTTTCCCGAATATAATTATACTCCGAAAGAAACAAGGGAAATTTTTAAGAAAAAGGACTGGAAAAAAATAGTTGCTTTTCAGACAAGAAATGTTCCTCACAGAGGACATGAATTTTTACAAAAGCAAGCTCTAAAAGATGTGGATGGTATTTTTGTTCAGCCAGTTATAGGAAAGAAAAAGGAAAGTGATTTTAAGGATGAATATATTTTAATAAGTTACGAAATTCTTTTGAAAAAATATTTTCCGCCAGGGAAAACATTTTTAGGAATTCTACCCCTTAAAATGAGATACGCCGGACCCCGAGAAGCGGTTTTCCACGCTTTAATTAGAAGGAATTTTGGCTGCACCCATTTTATAGTTGGCAGAGACCACGCCGGGGTAGGGGACTACTACGCTCCTTACGAAGCGCAAGAATTATTGGAAAAAGTAAAGTCGGAGATTGGCATTGAAATAATGAGTTTTCCGGAAGTGGTTTATTGCAAAAAGCGAAATAAGCATATTTTTAAGGGAGAAGCGCCCTCGGAGGAAACAATAAAATTTTCCGGGACCAAATTAAGAAAGTGGATAAAGGACAAAGAAACTCCACCGGAGTATATCATTCGTCCCGAGATTTATTCTTTCCTCTCGCAAAGCGAAAACGCTTTGGTGGACGAGGATTATAACAAAAAAGGAAATGGGCGAGGGTTTGTCTTGTGGTTTACCGGATTTTCTCAATCCGGCAAAACTACTACCGCCGACGCGGTTCATAAAAAATTAAAAGAAGATGGAATAAAAGCGGAGAGATTGGATGGAGATATTGTTCGCCAAAGTATTAGCAAGGATTTGGGCTTTTCCAAAAGCGATAGGGATGAAAACATTAAAAGAATTGGAATGGTTTCTTCTCTGCTTAGTAAAAACGGGATAGGGGTAATTACTTCTTTTATTTCTCCCTATAAAAAGGGGAGAGATGAAGTTAGAGAAAAGTGTAATAATTTTGTTGAGATTTATTGCGACGCTTCTTTGGAAACTTGCGAGAGTAGAGACGCGAGAGGGTTGTATAAAAAAGCCAGAAAAGGGGAGATAGATAATTTTACCGGTATTTCCGCTCCCTACGAAAACCCGGAAAATCCCGAAATTGTTTTAGATACTTCGGGAGATTTTGTGGAAAGAAACGCCAATATCGTTGTTGATTATTTGCAAGAGAAAGGTTTGGTGTAATAAAAAAGCGCCAGAGACCCAACTTACCGACAAATTGTTAGGAGTTGTCTGTTAGGGAACGGGTCTCTGGCATTTTCCATTGATATGATTATGTCTCATAAACATAAGTTTATATTTATTCGTCCCAAAAGAATGGCGACGACCAGCATTGAGGTTGAGTTGGCTAAATATTGCGGGGAGGAAGACATAATAACGAAAAACACCATTTTTAATCCTTGTGTGGACGGGGACAAATATAAAAGGGTAGAGCAAAACTCGAAAGGATTTTGGACGCATATGACTCCTCGAGAGATAAAAAGAAAAGTTGGGAAAAATGTTTGGGATAATTATTTTAAGTTTTCAGTTTGCCGAAACCCTTGGGATATTATGGTTTGTAGGTATTTTGGGATAAAAAGAAAAAAAGAACAGGGCGGTAAAAACAAAAAATTTAGGATTAAAAAAATTAACTTCACGCCTCCTTATAATAAAAAAATTAGAAAAATTATAAGAATTTTATATTATAAATTGCGTAAAATAAACACAGAGAATTTTGAAAATTTTTTGGAAACTATTCCGCCAAAGTTTATTGAACCCAATTTTTATAACACTCGCTTTTATTTTGATAAAAAAGGCAGACCTTGGGATATTGATTATTTTATAAGGTATGAAAATTTAGAGAAAGATTACAAAAAATTATGCGAGATAATAAATGTTCCCTACAAACCCCTGCCGCGCTTAAAATCAAAAATTAGGAAAGATAAAAAACATTACTCTGATTATTATAATGAAAGAACTAAAAAATTAGTGGGGGATATTTTTCGGGAACAAATTGAGTATTTTGGCTATAAGTTTTAGCGCTTGACTAAAATATATAAATAAAATCCGCTAAGTATTCTAATAGCCATTTGAGCCACAATGATTCCTAAAAGACCCCAAAAATAAACTCCCAAAAATAGAAGAATTATCTTTAATAGATTGGTGACTAAATTATGTTTGTATATTTTTTTTATTTCTTTTTGCGAATACAAGGCGGCGCCCAAAAGAATAAAAAGAGAACCCAAAATGGAAAAGGAGTAAATTTTAGTGTAATAAACGGCTTCTAAATATTGGGGGAAGAATATCTTAAAAATAAGGTTGGCAAATATTATATAAAGCAAAAGCGTAGCCACAAGCGCTCCCAAAATCCAAGGGGCTTTCTTTTTTATGCCGACCCCCAATTCTCCCTTTTTTCTTTTGGAGAATTTAGGCAACGCCAGCGTTTCAAGCGACTTAAACAAACTCTTTATCTTATCTACGGGCAAAACAGAAAAACTATAAATTGCCACTTCCGCGGCTCCCAAAAAGTGGAATATCAATATCTTGTCAATATATGTAGCCACCTGCCCGACAAGAGAAACAAGGGTTAATTGTTTCCCGTATTTTACGGCTTTACGGTCTTTTTCTCCTTGCGGCGGGGCTTTTTTGAGAGTTATTTTGTAAAATAAGAGATGCGAAAGGGTTCTTTCTGTTAGGTAAACCGCTATTATAATTATTATGTTTCTGGTAAAAGCGAGCGTAATGGCTATCACTATTAAATTTATCAAATTTTTACAATTAGAATATTTGGCAAACAAATCAAACCTTTTCTTTCCTTTTAAGTAAGACGCCCATTCGGCGAAAGTTTCTAAAAGAGGAAATATTATCCCGACGATAAGGAAAGAATAAAATAAAGTTTCATTGTAATTTACATAATAATAAAGAGATATTCCCCAAGAAGCGAGCGTTCCCAAAAAACTCCACTTAAATTTTTGCTTTATCACTTCCTTGATTGTTAAATCGTTTCCTCGGGCGGTTGTTTGGGTTAAAGCTCTTCCCATTTCCGACAAAGAAAATATCAAAAGGATGCTTATTATAGAGTGGATAAAACTATATTCTCCGTAAAGTTCTTTTGGGGCTAAATTAGCCCAAGCGACAGCCAAAAGCCACGCAATCGCCGTTCCGCCCACTTGATTAAGGGTTAGCCAAAAACCGCCCCTTGCTAAATAGACCATATCCGTCTTGGTGTATTTTTGCGACCACCTTAAGAATTTACTCGCTTTTTCTTTTAGATTTATAGACATTTGTTATAATATAGCATATATGAACATATATGAGAATTTTATATATTATCACAAAGTCCACAATAGGGGGAGCGCAAACACATATTTGGCAACTCGCGAGTTTTGTGGCAGGAAAAGGAGAGCAAGCGGCTATTATGGCTTCTCCCGGCGGGTGGCTGGAGGGAATAGCGCAGAAAGAGGGGATTAAGTTTTACGAAAATCCCTATTTGCTAAATTCTTTTAACCCCTTAAATTGGGAAAAAGCGATTGGCAGAATTAAAAAAGTTGTGAAAGAATTTAATCCAAACTTGATAAGCGCTCACAGCAGTATAGCTGGTTTTTTAACGCGCGTTGCCATAAGGGGAAAAATTCCAACTATATTTACGGCTCACGGCTGGGGTTTTACTCCCGGAACTCCGCTTTTAAGAAGGGAGTTAATTTTAGCGGCGGAAAAATACTCCGCTAAATTTGCCGAAAAAATAATTTGCGTGTCTAATTTTGATAAAAAATTGGCTTTGAGACGCAATATTTGCGGCGAGGAGAAATTAAAAGTAATTCACAACGGAGTGGAAATTCAAGAGAGGGGACAAGAAGGTGGAGGGGAGAGCGACCAAATTACTTTCGTGGGAAGGTTTGATAAACAAAAAGACCCCGTTCTTTTAATTAAAGCGTATAAGGGGCTGGACAAGGAGTTACAAGAGAATAATAAACTTGTTTTTGTCGGCGAGGGCGAAAAAGAGAAAGAAATGCGGAAAATTATTAAAGGAGAAAATATTATTATAAAAGACAAAATGGACAGAGATGGAGTGTTTGAAGAACTTAAAAAATCTAAAATTTTTGTCCTTTCTTCTAACTGGGAAGGACTTCCCCGTTCTATATTAGAAGCTATGTCTTGCGGGGTTCCCGTTATTGCCAGTAATGTCGGAGGTGTTTCGGAACTCCTCTCGGAGGGGGTTGGAATTTTAGTGGAAAAGGGAAATGAAAGAGAACTTTTTAGCGCTTTGAATAATCTCTTAAAATGCGAAGAATTGAGGAGCAAAATAGGGGAGAGGGGAAGGAAAAAAGCGGCAAAGAAATTTTCTATAGAAAAAACACACCGGAAAACCCTTGAAGTTTACAAAGAAATTTTAGAATGATTTTTATCAAACAAATGGGCGGTTGCTTCCTCTAAGGAAGCAACCGCCCAAAATAGGGAGGATGAGCGTTTGTCAGAGGTATGTGATTGAACGCGCGCGGGATTGACAATCCCTAAATTACGCCTAACCTTTGGGGGAGATAAAGAAAAGTTGAAGGGTTTTTAATATACACGCTATGTCCAGCGGGAGGGCTCTGTTTTTTGTATAGTAAAGGTCGTATTGGAATTTTTCTTTGGAATCAAAAATGGAGCGGGCGTATCGGAACTTTATTTGAGCCCAGCCGGTAAAGCCCGGCTTTATAATATGTCTTAAATTGTAAAAAGGAATTTCTTTGTTTAATTTTTCCACAAATTTCGGTCTTTCGGGCCGAGGTCCCACAAAAGAAATATCTCCCTTAAAAACATTTATCATTTGAGGAAGTTCGTCTAAATGACTTTTTCTTAAAAACGCTCCCGTTTTTGTAACTCTTCCATCTTTTTCATCCGCCCATATCGGTCCGTTTTTTTCGGAGTCGGAACGCATAGAGCGAAATTTCCAAAGAAGAAAAATTTTTCCGTTTTTTCCCACTCTTTCTTGCTTGTAAAAAACTTTTTCCTTGTCGTCCAATTTTATAAAAATTGCGATTATCAGCCAAAGAGGGGAGGTAAGGATAATTACCAAAAAAGAGAAAATTATATCCTCCACTCTTTTTAAGTGGTCGTAGATTTTCTTTTTTCCTTCTTGAAGGTTTTTCAAAAACCATGATTGGTTTAAAAAATCAATGGGTATTTTTTTAAATAAAATTTCGTAAATTTTGGAAGAATTCATTAAATTAATTTTTAAGTAAAGCGACTTGTAAAGAGAATTTGATATTTCTTGATTTTTCAAACTTTCTTCGGAAATTGCCAAAATGGCTGGTTTGTCTTTCTTTAATATCTCCTCTATGTCGTCTTTTTCTATTATTTTGCCCGCCCTATAGCCCAGTTGAGGTTCTTTTTCCAGTTTTTTTATTATTCTATCCGTTAAACCATCTTTTCCCAAAAAATATATTTTTTGTTTTCCCAGCGAAGCGAAAATGTTAGTTATCAAAATTCTCCAACCGAAAAGGAAAGAGTAAAAAAGAACCAAGTTTATTAAAAGATTTGTTTTTGGAGTAATTCCAAAAAACGGAACAAGGTAAAACAAGAGAATTCCGAAAGCAAAAGATATCAAAGAAGACAAACTCATCTTGCTCGCTAATTCTGTTTTTGTTTGGAAATTTAATTCATAAAGGCCAAGGATATAAAAAATTACAAACCAAGAAAAGTAGAGCAAAGAAAAGGGAAAAAAGTGTTTAGCGAACACATCGGCATTGAAATTGCCCCAAAATCCTATTATTAAAGTTAAGTAAAGAGAAAGATAAGCAAAAATTATATCTCCTAAAAATAATGTAAATTGTCTTAATTTAAGCATATTTCTTATATTATGCCTCAAAAATTGGCAAAAATCAAAAATCTACCGCCACAATCGGGCGGTTGCCCCGATATCACATCAGGGAAGGGCGGTTGCTTAGTCCGACTAAGCAACCGCCAAAATATAGATAAGTGCCAGAGAACCCGACTCGCCGGCAAATCGCCAGAGGTCGGGTCTCTGGCAATCTATAGGCAAATGATTGAATAAAAAATTGACAAGAGTAGCAAAAAATTGTAGTATAAGCAAAATTAGTTCTTTGAAAATAAAATAATAGAGAAATAAAAAAACAAAAAACAAAAAAAGAGGTGAAAAAATGACAAGATTTTTTCTGTTTTTCGGAATGCTCCTCCCAGCAATTTTGGGAGCGAAAGAAGTAAGAGAAGTTGTAGTGTCGGGGCTGGAGCCCGGATACGCAACTCTTTCCCCTCAACAAAAGAGGGAGCTGGAGCGGGTTATTCTTTATGAAGACCCCGCTCAAGAAAAACTCGAAATTATCGGCTTGTCCGACTGGCTGAGTTGGAAAAATCTACCCAAAAGCGAGTGGGCGAGAGCCGATTCTGCCGCCGCCCGACGAAGAGCCAACCGAGTGACGACATTTTACCGCTCTTTTGGTTGGAGCGCGGAAGTGGCGGGAGTGGAAACTCTCACTCCCCACAGGGGAGTGAGAATAAGAATTGTTGATAAGGAAATGGAAGCGGAAGTGGGAATGGATATAAAACCGGAAATAGAAATGGAAAAAAAAGAAAAGTTGGAAATTGCGCCCGAGCCCGATACTGTGGTGATTAAAGCGGGAACATATTTGACCGTAGGAACGATCGGAAAAAGTATTTCCGATTGTTTTTACACTTTTGGCGGGAGATTAGAAAACTCCTCTTCCGGGATTATTTTATCCGGAAGTTATAATTATCGCTCCTTTCCAGACGGAATTCACGAAAGTGGATTTCAAATAGCGGTTGCCAAAAAGTTTTACGGCAACTTGTCGCTGGGCGGAATGTTCCGCTCCAGTGTTAAAAAGAACGGTTCCAATTATGGGCTTCGCGACGCAAAGGGCGGAGGTCCTATCTTGGAATTTTCTTATTCAAAGGGAGCCGCTATTATGAGTGTTTTTGGCGGGGTAATGGCTGATTATGTTCGGCGTTATCCCCGAAGCGGGGCTCTCAAATTAACAATTGATTCTGATGGAGGAGTGGATAGCATAAATCAAAATTCTATTCCCGGAAATACGCTATGGAAGATTTCTCCCGTGGCGGGAATAAGTGTTGGAATAAAGTTAAGATAGGAGGTTGAAATGAGAAGTATAATTTTGTTTTTTGTAGTTGTAATCGTCGTGACATTGGTGGGATGTGAAGCCCCGGCTCCACTGCAAAACGAAATAAAAGTGGAGCAAAAGGAAGGAGAGATAACTTCGGTTATCTTTTCTTCTAACAATGGCTCTGCGAAGGTGGTAATATACCGCTTTCTAAATAACGGGACAATAAACTTTCAAAGTCCTGTTGACTCCCTAAAACTAAATCCTGTGGGGAAATTTGAGCCCTCCATGGACGGCTCCTTCGCCGCGAAAGCGACAAAAACTGGCTATAAAAGCCAGTGGAAGGGGTTTCAGGTTGTTAGAGGAGTGGTTACTCCTCCCGTGGAATTTCAAATGGTAGAGATAACCGAACTGGAACCGGAGTTGAAACCGAAACTTGTTTTGAGCTTCCCCGGCGCGTTGCCCGACTCTATTATCTTAAAAAAGCGGGAAAGCGAGTGGAAGCGAATTAAAATTTCCGCTCCCATAGAAGAGACAATGGAGATTTCTCTTAAGGAGAATTCTTTATATTCCCTCTCTGTATATAAATTTGGAGAGGAATATGAAAGAGAAATATTCTTCACAGAGCAAAGTTCCGTTGCCTTGAAGTTTGATATTCCCGCGGAATTAGTTGAATTCGTCTTTGCCTCCGAAATTTCCTGCGAAGTTTCGTTTTGGAAATTAGGCAATGACACGGAAAAAGATTATTTCGGACTAACGAGTAGCAGTTCGAGAAAAAAAGCGGAAAGAGGGGAGTTTTACTGGGTTTCTTTTTCAACAGAAGAACCGTTTTGGGCTCAAAGCCAGCTTGTGTTGGCTGATAAAGAAAAAGTAATTCAACCGCGGTGGAATTCGCTGCCGCAAGCACCGGACACGGTGCAAATTGTGAAAAGGGATACAATTGTCTTTATTAATACTGAAATAGACACGATATATATGGAGGGTGATACTCTCTATGTCCCCAGAGAAGATTCCGTAGTTATCCATGATACCACGGAAGTGATAAGAGAGTTTTATCGAGAACGGCTCGTGTCTTCCCAAGAGGGATTTTGGGTGGGGACGCGGGATTGGAATAAGAAATTGTCCCGCCAATTTACCACTCTTTTCCCCGGATATGTTTATATCTGGGGCAAAGAAATTCGGGGGCAAATGCCGCGGGAAGAGGAGCAAACGAACGAATCGTTTATTTGCTCTCTCTACCGTCTGGATACGGGAGAATTGCTGGGAAGGCGAGAATCTCCCGACACGGGAGAAGGAGAAACCGTCCGCTTAATGGTAAAGTCGGATTCTCCCGTTCCGGAAGGGACACCCGTAAAGGTGGTTTGGGAGAGCAATTCTCCAAATTTGCCTCCCATTTACGATTCAATTCATATTCCGGAGGCAACCGCCCAAAATTTCGCGCCCGAATTTCCGAAGTAATATAAAGCCCTTGGCTTAATTAGCGCAAGGCTAGGCAAGAAGGGATCCGCGCGTCTCTTCTTGCCGATATTCAGAATTGTTGGAATTAGCGCGGTAATTCCGACTAAAAATAATATATGTCCCTGTTTTGAAAAACAGGGACTTTTTTATACTAATTTTATGCCAATTTTGGGCGGTTGCCCCGATGTAAATCTTGGGCGGTTGCTTAGTCGGACTAAGCAACCGCCCTTCCCTGATGTAATATCGGGGCAACCGCTAAAATAAGAAGTTTATAATCTTTTAAATAATTTTTTTGTTCAAATAATTTAGATAATTGTGTTATATGTATATTATTTATTGCTGAGGATTTCTTTTCTTGATATAATAAAAATATGAATTTTAGCGAAAGACAATGTAATACAATAAAGAAATTGGCTCAAAAATATTCGATTGAGTTTTTTTTGTTATTTGGCTCAATGGCCGAAAAGAAGCATTCTAAAGACGAGTAATTAAATTATCTTAATAGCTTAGGAGATGAAATTACCGATGAAATTAGAGATAGATTAATGTATCTTAAAAAACAACGCCAAAGCGTTGAATCATTAAAGCCGACTGATTCTGTTGAATTAAGAGCAAAGTATATTCTACAAAGATTAGATGAAATGAAAACCGCCAATTATTCAAAAGAAGATAGAATTAAATTTTTAGAAGAATTGGAAACAAATAAAATCTTAAGCGATAGTGTTAGAAATAGAATTTATCAATGACAAAATGAATGACTTTTTAAAAACAATTTTAGGAATAATTATTTTTACGATTTTTATTGTGGCGATAATTAGTATAACTAATGAAAGAAGTCGTGAATCTTCTTGTCCAGAAGCAGATTGTTATATTGAAATATGGCCATAAAATATTTGTTGCCGAAAAAAATCCATTTCCCAACACCTATGCCAGAAAAAGCAACTAAGGCATTACCGATTATTTCCACTATAATGGGACAAATCACCAAGAAAAAATTAAGCGAATAAAATGTCTATATTATTATTCATAATTATATTTATTATTGGGTTGGTATTTCCTAAAAGTGATTGGTTTTAGAAAATAACAGAGAATATAAAATAAAATCTAAATATGGTTTGGGTTTTTTATTTTTGGTAAAATAAAACAATGAGATTAAAGAGAGATTTTTTTGAAAGAGAGACGCTAAAAGTTGCCCGTGAAATGCTGGGAAAGTTTCTGACAGTAAACGAGAGAACAGGGAAAATTACAGAAGTGGAAGCGTATATGGGGCATCAAGACAGAGCGTCTCATACTTTTAGCGGAAAGATTACTAAAAGAAACAAGCTTGTATATAAGGGAGCGGGTTTTGTCTATATTTATTTGGTTTATGGAATGTATTGGCAGTTTAATATAACAACGAATGTTTTGAAAAAACCGGAATGCGTTTTAATAAGAGGGGTTCTGCCCGTTGAGGGTTTTGATAAAAATTTAAGCGAAAAAGAAAGAATAAAACTTGCCAACGGTCCCGGCAAACTTTGCCGTTGGCTTGGACTTAATAAATCTTTTTACGGAGAAGATATAACAAAATCGGGAAAGATAAAATTAGAAAATAGGGGAGAGGGTATAAAGAGGAAAGATATCGTTGCCACCAGTAGAATAGGTATTGATTACGCCGGAGAAGATAAAGACAAGCCCTGGCGTTTCTGCTTAAAATGATAAATTTTGGATTTGCCGCCACAATCGGGCGGTTGCCCCGATATTACATCAGGGAAGGGCGGTTGCTTAGTCGGACTAAGCAACCGCCCAAGATTTACATCGGGGCAACCACTCTCAAACGAAGCGTCGGGGCGCTTTGCTTATAGAGACAACCCCGATAAAAATTAAAATTTTATCGGGGTATAAGAGCCCCTAATTTCACTTTATTCAATTAGGGGCTCTTATACATTTGAATTAAAAGTTTTTTAAGGTTAGAATACTACTAAATATGGGAAAGAAATCTCGGCTAAAAAAAGAGAGGAACAAAAACGAAATTTCTCGCCAAAATAAAAAAAATAATGATTTAGAGCAAAGGCCATTGCTGGAAAAAGCAATTAAGTTTTTTCTTTACGCCGCTTTGGTTACTCCGCTTATTGTAAACAGCAAATTTTATTTTCCCTTTGTGGGACCTAAATCCTTATTTTTTATGGGGTTGGCGGAGGTTGCTTTTTTCCTGTGGCTGTTTTTGGTTGTTAGAAATAAAAGTTATAGAGTAAAAAGGGACTCTGTTTTTTACGCCTTTACCGCTCTGATCGTTGTTTTTGTTTTGAGCGCTGTTTTTGGCGTTGACCCCTCCCGTTCTTTTTGGTCTAAATACGAGAGAATGACCGGCGTTTTGATGTGGCTTCATCTTTACGGGTTCTTTTTGGTTTTGCGGGCGGTTTTCAAAACAAAAAAGGAGTGGATAAACTTTTTTTCTTTTTCTTCTTTAATTTCCATTGTTGTATCTTTGGCGGCTTTATCCGACGGGGTTTTGGAAAAAACTATAATAACTTCGGCAAAGGAGGGAGGAACTTTGGGAAACTCTTCTTTTTTAGGCAGTTATTTGGTTTTTCATTTCTTCTTTGGATTATGGCTCTTTTTTAATTCCCTAAGGGAATATATCAAAGCAATTGGAATAACCGCTTTTCTATTTTCCTTTCTTTCCGTTTATCTTTTGGGGGCGAGAGCCGCTTCGTTGTCTATGCTTGGGGGAGCGGGGCTTTTAATTCTTTTGTTTTTCGCTTTTCAAGCGAAGAGCAAAAAAACGCGAACGAACGGAAAAATTTTGCTTTTTGGAGCAATCGTCTTTGTTTTAATCGGCTACATTCTTTTGCTTTTGCCCAACACTTTTGTCCACAACAAATTTATAGAAAAAACCAACAGAGCTCGTTTTGTAAACTGGAATATGGCTTGGGAGTCGTTTGAAGAAAGACCTCTTTTGGGTTGGGGTCCCGAAAATTATATTCTGTCTTTTACGAGACATTTTAACTCTTGCTTGTTTGTGAAAGATTGCGGAAGAGAAGTTTGGTTTGACAGGTCTCACAATATAATTTTTGACTTTTTAGCAGCAAAAGGAATTTCGGGATTTTTAATTTATCTGTCTCTTTTCGGTTTTACAATCCGTATGCTTTGGAAAAAAAAGAGGGAGGGGCGGATTGATTTTTTCTCGGCGGGCGTTTTCACCGCTCTTTTAACGGCTTATTTTGTTCAAAATACCACAGTTTTTGATATGGTTGGTTCTCTTATGCCTTTTGCGGCGGTCTTGGCGTTTTCTTCACAATCTGGCAACGAGGAAAAAGTAAAGTTTTCGCCGCCCCAAAAGGGGCAAGCGATATTGGGAGTTTTGCTTTTGGGAATTTTTGCCGCTTCTTTTGCGTATTTTGTGTATTTGCCCGCCAAAAAAGGAATGTTTACAATAGAGGCGATTCACTATCCCGCCAATCAAGAAAAACGATTGGAATATTACAAAAAAGCGGAGAATGTCTCTCCGATGGGCAAATATCAAGTGAGGGAATTTTTGGCGCGAAAGTCCGAGGATATTATAAAAAAAGAAATAAGAAAAAACGAAGAAAACAAAATGTCCCAAGAAAAAATAAAAAAAGAATTAGACCTTGTTTTGTCTTTTCTTCAAAAGACGGAAAAGCAATCTCCCTTGGATTATCGCTCTATTTTAAGGATTGCTTATATAAACAATTTGTATAGTTTGCTCGATAACTCTAAAATAGAGGTGGCGGAAAAATACGCTCAAAAAGCGTTGGAACTTTCTCCCAACAATCAACAGGGTTATTGGGCGATGGCGCAAGTTAAACTTTTACAAAGGAAATTTGAGGAATCTATTCGTCTCTACAAAAAAGCGGTGGAATTAGAGCCGAGATATCTTCAATCTTACGCTTTAGGAGTAAATGCCGCCGATACCACAGGAGAAGAAGAAACAAAGAAAAATTTTGCCCAAGAAGGGCTAAATTATGCCGAAATGGCGATAAAAGAATACCCCGGAACTCTCCAGTATTACAAATCCGCCATTTCTTTTGCCCAAATTTTAGATAAAAAAGAAAAAATAAATGAGATATATCAACGAGCCGTAACAAGGAATCCCGCCTGGGAAAAAGAATTTAGGAAATAAAACAAATAAAATAGTGAATAAAAATAAAAAATATGAAATTTAGAAAAATATTAGGATTTATATTATTTTTGCTAATAGTTTTTATTAGTTTTCAGGTTGGCGTTTTTGCGGGACGGCAAGAAGCGTTAAAAGAGCCCCCTCGCTATTTAGAAAATACCGAAAGCGAAAGTATTCCTGATTTTTCTGTTTTTTGGGAAGCGTGGAATAATTTAGAGAGGAGATATATAAACAGCAAGGATTTGGATTACAAAGAATTGATTTACGGGGCTATTAACGGGCTTGTGGGAGCGACCGACGACCCTTACACGAGATTTTTTACTTCCAAAGAAGCCAAAGAGTTTGAGGAAGAATTAAAAGGGCATTACGAAGGAGTGGGAATGGAGGTTGCCATTAAAGATGGCGCGATAACAGTGGTTAGTCCGCTCGAAAATACGCCGGCTCAAAAAGCGGGATTAAAGCCCGGAGATAAAATATTAAAAATAGAGGACAAATCTACCGAGTCGATGTCTTTAGAAAAAGCGGTCTCTCTTATAAGGGGTGAAGAGGGAACGGCGGTAGTTTTAACGATAGGAAGAGATTCGTGGGAATCGGCAAAAGAAATAACATTAAAAAGAAGTGTTATAAAAATTCCCACAACAAAATATGAGATAAAAAGGGGAGGGGTTAATTATGTTAAAATTTATCATTTTAACGCTATATTAAACAAAGAGTTTAGAAATATCGTTTATAAAATAAAAAATTCCAACTCCAAAAAGATTATTTTGGATTTGCGAAGCAATCCGGGCGGATATTTAAATACGGCGCAAGATATAGCGGGCTGGTTTTTAGAAAGGGGCAAAGTGATTGTTTGGCAGGACCAAGGAGAAGAAGGGAGAATTGCTTATAAATCCGCTGGACCCTCTTCTTTTTCCGCTTACGAAATTTTGGTTTTAATAAACGAAGGGACCGCTTCCGGAGCGGAGATTTTAGCCGGAACTCTTCGCGACCATTTGGGGGTAAAATTAGTGGGGAAAACATCTTTTGGCAAGGGCTCGGTTCAAGAGCAAATTTATTTAGACGACGGTTCTTCTTTAAAAATTACGATAGCCCGCTGGCTTACTCCCAAAGGATATTCTATAAACGAAGAAGGGCTTGTCCCCGATGTAGAAGTGGAACTCACTGAAGAAGATTGGGACGCGGGGCGAGACCCTCAACTTGAAAAAGGGCTTGAAATAATAAATAATTAAATTATGAAAATTATAATTTTGAAAGATATTCCAAAAGTGGGAAAGAAAAATGAGCTCAAAGATGTGAGCGACGGCTACGCCCTAAATTATCTTTTTCCCAAAAATCTCGCTAAAAAAGCCACCGAAAAGGAAGTAGAAAGGTTGAAAGAAATAAAAAAAGAAGAGGAAAGAAAAGCCGAAGCGAATTTTCATAAAATTTCCGAAATGGCGGCGAAAATAGACGGGCAAGAAATAGAGATACCGGAAAAAATTGGAGAAAAGGGAGAATTATTCGAGCAAATAACCGCGGCAAAAGTGGCAAGGCGGCTAAAAGAATTGGGCTACGAAGTTAAGAAAGACCAAGTTATTTTAGAAAATCCCATAAAGGAAGCGGGAGAATACGACATTTCGCTCAAACTTGACCATAATTTGGAAGCGGGAATAAAACTTATAATAACGGAGGATAAATAGTGTTATGGACACTAAATATATTTTTGTTGCCGGCGGAGTAATGAGCGGGATAGGGAAAGGGATAACAATCGCTTCTATTGGAAGGATTTTGAAATCCAAGAGTTACAAAGTGGAAGCGATAAAAATAGACCCTTATATAAATGTGGACGCCGGAACAATGAATCCAATTGAGCACGGCGAAGTTTTTGTGACGGACGACGGAGACGAATGCGACCAAGATATAGGTAATTACGAAAGATTTTTAGGGCAAAATCTTTCTCGCTTGAATTATATGACAACCGGGAGAGTATATAGAGCGGTTATAGAAAAAGAAAGAAATCTGGGCTACAAAGGAAAATGCGTTCAAGTGGTTCCCCATATTCCCGAAGAGGTAATGAGACGGATAAAAAAAATAGAAAAAGAAAAAAGTCCGGATTTTATTCTTGTGGAAATTGGCGGAACGGTGGGAGAATACGAAAATTTAATATTTTTAGAAACAGCCAGGATGCTCAAATTAAAAAAACCCAAGAGCGTCCTTTTTGTTTTAGTGAGTTTTTTGCCTATTCCCCGTTCGGTGGGAGAGATGAAAACAAAACCGACCCAGCATGCCGTAAGAACTATAAACAAAGCGGGTATTCAGCCGGATATTATAATAGCTCGGTCGGAACTTCCGATAGACAAATCTCGCAAGAAGAAAATATCGATTTTTTGCAATGTATCGGAAGAAGATGTTATTTCCGCTCCGGACGAAACTTCTATTTATAAAATTCCCGTAAATTTTGAAAAAGATAAATTGGGAAATAAACTTTTAAGAAAATTTGATATGCCGGCGCGAAAAAACGATTTAGTAAAATGGAAAAAATTTCTTGAGAAAATTGAAAAACCTAAGAAAACGGTAAAAATCGGCATTGTGGGAAAATATTTTAAGACAGACAAATTTACTCTTATAGATTCCTATATCTCCGTAATAGAAGCGGTAAAGCACGCCGCCGCTTTTTGCGGTATTTATCCCGATATTGTATGGATAGACGCCGAAGTTTACGAAAAATCTCCCTCAAGATTAAAAGAAATAGACGAGTCGGATGGGATAATAGTCCCCGGGGGGTTTGGAGACAGGGGAGTGGAAGGCAAAATAAAAGCGGCAAATTACGCTCGGAAAAACAATATTCCTTTTTTGGGATTATGCTTGGGTATGCAAATAGCGGTGATTGAATTCGCCCGAAATGAACTAAAATTAAAACAGGCGAATTCTTCGGAATTTTTTCCCAATTGCGAGGAAGCGGTAATTGCCGTTATGGAAGAGCAAAAAGAAAAATTAAAAAATAAAAATTACGGCGGAACGATGCGACTGGGAAGTTTTAAGTGTCGGCTGGGAAAAGGTTCGCGAGTGAGAGAAATCTACAGAGAGGACACAATAAACGAAAGACATCGGCATAGATATGAGTTTAACAATAAATACAGGGAGAAATTTAATGAAAAAGGGCTCAAAACCGCGGGGATAAACCCCGACAGCGATTTAGTGGAAATCGTGGAGTTAGAAAAACATCCTTTTTTTATTGGAGTTCAATTTCATCCGGAGTTTAAATCAAAACCCCTTGAGCCGCACCCTTTATTTGGGGAGTTTATGAGGATTGCTTCTAAGCGGTAAAGTTAGCTGCCAACGCTTACCACTTTTATTCTTTTTTTTCTTCCGTCAAAACGGGTTTTCTTTTTCGTGGAAAACTTAACCTTGCCCGGCTTTACGGAATAAATGGTGTGGTCTCTTCCGACTCTGGTATTTTCTCCGGCGACAAATTTTGTCCCTCTTTGGCGAACAATAATCATCCCGGGCGCCACGGATTGCCCGTCGCTCAATTTAACGCCGAGATATTTTGGATTGGAGTTTACGCTTGTTTTGGAAGCGCCCTTTGACTTTGTTTTAGACATATTTTTATTGTATTATAATTATATTATAAACTATGCTATCAAAAATAAAACAATTTTTCAATAACCCAAGCAATTTAAGAAAAATTTTAATTTTTTTAATTATATTTTTGTTTTGTCTTTTATCTTTTGGAGCGGGTTATCTGTGGAGAGTGGGGGAGGAAGAAAAAAATTTTGAAATTGAAATTCAATCTTCCGAATAAAATAATAAACAATGAAAATCTTCCATCTTTAATTTTTGAGAAGGTTTTATTGCTACTCGGACTTTAAAAAGCTCGTTTTTTTATGTATTATAAAATTATGTTAAAGAATGATGTAAAAAATATTATAAGTGAATATAAAAATAAATTAGAGGAAAAAAATTTCCATTCAAAAAATTTATTTATTTGGTTCGTATGCGGAAGGTAAAGCAAAAGAAAAAAACAATATTGATTTAGCTGTGGTTTCCGACGGACCTTATAAAAATTGGAATGAAGGCGAAGATAGATTGTGGGAATATACAATAGAGGTGAATCCAAAAATAGAGCCATTATTTTTTACGGAAGAAGATTTTAAAGATAATATAGACCCTATAATTTTAAAGATAAAAAAAGAAGGTATTTTAGTAGATTAACATTTTATAAAGGAGATGGCTATAAAAGGCAAAAATTGGTATTGGCGATTTTTTTAATTTTTGAGGGGGTGGAATTTTTTGTGGATTTTTTGAGCGTATCTGTCGGAAGCGTGAACATAGCGAGTGGTTGTGTCGAGTGACTCGTGTCCTAAAAGAATTTGAATGGCTGCCGGGTTGGCTCCGCTTTCGGCTAAATAAGTGGCGAAGCCGTGGCGAATTCCGTGAACGGTTATGGGAACATTAAGCCCTAAAAATTCTCTGTATCTTTTAACTCTTTCTTCCAAATAATTGGGAGATATTTTTTTATTTTTTTCGCTGTTGTTTCTTCCCCTATAAGGCACAAAAAGGTAATCCGAAGAATCAATTCCGCGGGAGTTCAAGTAATTCTTTATATGTTTGCGAGCCCTTTCCGTTAAATAAACAAATCTTTCTTTTTTGCCCTTGCCCTTTATAAATATCCTGCCAGAATTGTCTATCTGGGCGGTTTTGAGGTTTATAAGTTCGGAGATTCTCATTCCCGTTGAGAAAAGGGTTTCCAGCATTGCTCGATTGCGGAGAGCCACTTTTTTATTTTTTTCGTATTTGCTGGGGCATTCTATTAAAGCGATTAAATCGTTAAACTCTCCCACGCGCGGGCTTTTCTTGGGGTTTTTAATTAACTTTATAGAATCGGGAGGAACGGGAGCGGACTGGTCTATATCGGTTAAAAACTTAAAATAAGCCCTTAGGGCGGATAACATCCTGTTTATGGAAAAACTGGAAAGTTTTTTTTCCGAAGGTTCGCCCTTGGCGGTTTGCCTATCCCGGGAAGTTAAATAGGCCTTATAGTTTAGAATTGTTTTTTTGTCTATTTTTTCAAAGGATGTTTTAATTTCGCCCAAAAAATCTCTAAACACATTAAGGTCTCTCTCGTAGTTATAAACGGTTTTCTCGGAATAGTTGCTTGATTGCAAATTAAGCAAAAAATCTTCGGAGTAGGGGAGTTCTATATTTTTTTTCTCGCTTTCTTCCATATATCTATATTATAAAATTAACCTTTGTCGTTATCAACAACAACATTCAACTTTATTTGGGCGGTTGCCCCGATATTACATCAGGGAAGGGCGGTTGCTTAGTCCGACTAAGCAACCGCCCAACGAGGGGTTGACAGGGTAGGGGAGAATATGGTTGTATATAGGTAAATTAGTAAGTTAAAAAATAAAAAAAGGAGAAAAAAAATGAAAAAATGGTGGGAAAAAGTCGGGAGATACCAGGTTGTTTCTGGTATTTTTGCCCTATTGATTTTTTTTGTCGTCCACGCATTAGTAATGGACGACACAAGGGCCGCTGCGGATGTCTTCGCCGCCGTCGCTGCAGCCGCTGTTGTTGTTGCTGGAGCCGTTGCTGCTGCAGTTGCTGCTGTTGATGATGATGCTGCAGCTGTTGATGCTGCAGCTGCTGTTGCTTTTACTGCAGCTGCTGTTGTTGTTGCTGTAGCTGCTACAGCAGCTGATGTTGATGGTGCTGCTGTTGCTGCTGCTGCAGCAGTAGTAGCTGCTACTGTTGCTGCCCTCATCATCACCACTATCATCACCACTGACGAAGCAGATATATCTAAGAAAGCCATTTGGCTTTCTTACGGGGCGGAGTTTTTTTTAGTCCTCATCCCAATGCTTCTCGTTATATTTATATTATGATGAGGATAAAAAGCGTCTTACAATAAGGCGCTTTTTTAATATCTAACCTATTTTTTTCCACAAACTTATTACTTCAACAAGGATGTGAGAAAATTTTTATTACTGCCTTACAGGGGGCGGCTGATTAGCCCGACCAAACAGCCGCTCTAAAAAAACCATAACAAACAGATAATTATCCGATTTGGGCGGTTGCCCCGACATTACATCAGGGAAGGGCGGTTGCTTAGTCCGACTAAGCAACCGCCCAACGAGGGGTTGACAGGGTAGGGGAGAGTATGGTTGTATATAGGTAAATTAGTAAGTTAAAAATTAAAAAAAGGAGAAAGAAATGGATAGACGGATGCAGATGCTGTTAGAAACTCCGATTCCTCGTATTTATATTTTTTATTGTGAGCAATATTTACAACCTTTTTGGAAGAAAGCTGTTCACAATTTGGCGATGGAATTGGAGAAGAAAGAGAGAGATTGGAGCGATGAGAAGTTAGCTCCAATTTCCGATTTTGGCATTCTTGGAAAATCTTATTACCACAAAGATTTTCCGGAACTTACGGATAACATTCCT
The DNA here is from genome assembly GCA_964651635.1 of uncultured Candidatus Saccharibacteria bacterium. Lineage (GTDB taxonomy): Bacteria > Patescibacteriota > Minisyncoccia > Minisyncoccales > CG1-02-41-26 > CAZYWT01. The sequence continues at coordinate 19,923 of CAZYWT010000007.1, forward strand.
TTGCTTCGCGAAGGAATATTAAAACGGCTTCAAAAAGCCGACCGCTTTTTGCGAGATAACGGGCTTGCTCTTTTTGTAAAGAGCGGCTATCGCTCTCGTAAACTTCAGAAGGAAGTAAAAAAAATGTGGGCGAAAAAGAGAGGAAAACAATTTGTTAAAAAAATGTTTTCCTTTGATTATGATCCGCATGCTACAGGAAGTCACTTTGATTTGGAGGGAGTGATTTTAAAGACGAACTTATTACTCTCGACAAAAATGCCGGGAGTAACAGATTCTGGAAGAGCTTTTTTTGAGGGAGAAAAAGACTTAGTTCGCGAAGAAGTTTGCTTAAACAGAAGGTTAATTCATAACCTTCTAACCACAGGGATTGTTCTTCCTCCGGGAGAGCAATTTGTCCCTCATCCTTCGGAGTACTGGCATTATGGAAGTGGAGACCCGTTTTCATACGCTCTTTGGCTCCACATTTATCGCGAGAGTGAATCGGAGGCAATACCTCCAATTCGATATAGAATGATTTAACAAATAAAAGACGGCTATGTAGCCGTCTTTTTTAATAGAGTTTTTTATTATTTTTTATTTTGGCGGTTGCCCCATCAGGGCGGTTGCCCCGATATTACATCAGGGAAGGGCGGTTGCTTAGTCCGACTAAGCAACCGCCCAACGAGGGGTTGACAGGGTAGGGGAGAGTATGGCAGTATATAGGTAAATTAGTAAGTTAAAAATTAAATAAATAAAAAAGGAGGATTTATGCTAACAATCATTATCATCCTTGTTTTATTGCTATCGCTATTATTCTTGTGCGAGCGTTTGAAATAGAACGGCTGAATTAGTTCAGCCGTTTTTTTATTTGTTTTTATTTATTTAATAATTTTTATCAATTCAACAATCAACTAATTCTTCTGAACTCCCTCTAATATTTTCTATTAGAAGTAGTAATTAAAAGCAATAATAATATAACAATGCCGTAGTGAGTATAAGGGTTATTATACGCAGTTCTTTGTATGACCCTGTATTGCTCTGTATTGCTCTGTGTGGCTCTTTTATGTTCGAGATGCTCAAGTTTATTTGAAAAAGAAAGGCTTAATTTGTCTAAAAAGTGGAAAATGGTATTTATCTAAATTAAATTAAATAAAATAAATAATATTATGGTATATGAAATTACATTAACTCCTAAAAATAATAAAGATATAACGCAAAAAGAGCGCGATTTTGTGGTAGAGCTGGCGAGGGCGGAAAGCAGGCCGTTGTAAATTTATTAAAAGTAATTAGAGACAATACCTGTTATAAAATTGTCTGGGGAAAATATAGCGGTTAGATTGTTTTTTTGGCGGATTTGAGCCGTTCTATTGTTCTCTCTTTTCCCAAAACAGACGCTACCTCAAAGGGGCCGGCGGACGCTTTTTTGCCCGTTAAAGCCACTCTCATAGGCCAAAGAACCCTTCCCCTATCCCCTTTTCCGTATTCCTTGGCAAAATCAATTAAATTTTCTTTTATTTTTCCTTCGCTCCAGTTTTCTTCTTTTATTTTAGATGATATATTTATAACTTTGTCAAGGGCTTTTTTTATTTCTTTAAATTTCATATCTTTCCATATTAAAAGTTCTTTTTTTATTGTTATTTTTTCTTTCAAAAGATAATCAATCAATTCCGGAAATTCGGAAAGAATTTTGGCCCTTTCTCTGTAAAGACCGCACGCCTCCCCTACCCTTTTTAACGCTTGAGGAGAGTTAATTTCTTTTATTAGGTTTGCCTTTTTAAGGTATGGAGCGGCTAAAAGCGCTAACTCTTCGTTTGATTTTTGTTTTATATAATAAGAATTTAGCCACAAAAGTTTTTGCGAATTAAATACCGCTCCCGATTTTTGAATTCTCTCTACGCTAAATTCTTTTATAAGTTCGGGAAGAGTAAATTTTTCTCTGTTGTCTCCCGGGTTCCATCCCAAAAGCGCTAAAAAATTTATCAACGCTTCCGACAAATAACCCTCCTCTTTATAAGAAAGAATTGTTTTGGCTCCGTGCCTTTTGCTCAATTTGCTTTTGTCCCGCCCCAAAAGCAAGGGAAGATGAATATATTGCGGAACGGGAATTCCGAGCGCTTCTATCAACGCTATTTGCTTGGGAGTGTTGGGGATATGGTCCTCTCCTCTTATGATATGGGTTATTTTCATCTCGAAGTCGTCTATTACCACCGCCAAGTTATATAAAGGGGTTTGTTCGTCTTTCGCCACCACAAAATCGCCAAAAATATCCGTGTTATAAGTTATTTTTCCTCTTATCAAGTCCGGAAAAGATATTTTTTTATTGGCGGGCGTTTTAAATCTTAAAACAAATTCTTCTCCATTTTCTTTTTTTCTTTTTATTTCTTCTTCTGACAAGTTGCGGCAGATTCCTTCATAAACGGCAGGTTTTCCAATGCTTAAAAAATAATTTCTTTTCGCTTCCAATTCTTCTTTGGAGCAAAAGCAATAATATAAATGTCCGCTATCTAAAAGTTTTTGAATATATTTTTTATAAATATCTTTTCGTTCGGACTGGCGGACGGGCCCCTCGTCCCAATTTAGCCCCAGCCATTTGAAACCCTCTAATATTTGTTTTTCCCATTTTTTTTCGGACCTCTCTTCATCCGTGTCTTCAATCCTTAAAATAAATTTTCCTTGATTTTTCTTGGCGTAAAGATAATTAAAAAGAGCGGACCTCGCCAATCCTATGTGCGGCGCTCCCGTTGGGGAAGGAGCGATTCTTACTCTTGTTTCCTTTTGAGATTGTAATTCTAATTCATCGGGGGTCATAGGGTTGATTATTTTTCAAGGGCTTTGATGTATTCTACCATATAAGAAGCGATAATTTCGGCCGCTCGGGGACGGGCGAATTTTTTAGAATTTTGTTCCATTTGGCGCAAGATGTCCCTTCGTTTGAAAAGATGCCTAATTTTTTCCAAAAAGAAATGCGGCCTTAAATTTCTCTCCTCTATCACTTCTCCGCCTCCCCCGTTGGAAAACTCGTAAGCGTTTTTTGTTTGGTGATTTTGAGCCGAATTTGACAGGGGAATTACAATAGCCGCTTTGCCGACAGCGGCAATTTCAAACAAACTCCCCGCTCCCGCTCTTGTTATAACCAAATCGGCTCGGGCGAGGATATGTTTTAATTCCTCCTCTTTCAAAAACGGAACGGGATGGTATCTTTTTACAAGTTCTTCTTTTCCTAAAAGCGCCCTCGCTTCTATTTGCAATCTTTTTATATTCCTCTGTCCCGTTTGGTGAACTAACTCAAAATCGGCGACTAAATCGTCTAAAATCGCCATTATTGTTTCGTTTATTTTGTTTGCTCCCTGCGAGCCGCCCCAAATAAAAATAAGGGGTTTATCTCCTTGAAGGGCGAGAATTTCTTTCGCTTTTTTGGCGTCTCCGTTTAATATCTCTTTTCTTATAGGGTTGCCGATTGATATTATTTTTTTCTGCGGAAAAATTTTTTTATCCAAGAAACTGGTAAAAATCTCCGTTGCCCACTTACTCTCTATTTTAGATGAAAGTCCGGGAGCGCTGTCGGATTCGTGCAAAAACAAAGAAACTCCGAGAGTTTTAGCCGCCAAAGCAACGGGAAAAGAGTTGCTGCCTCCCTTGCTAAAAACAATGTCGGGAAAAAGAAAAAAGACCCAAAAAAAACTTTGAATTACTCCCGCCGGAAGTTTAAAAATTAAATCCGGTATATTGTTTAAGGAAAAGTATCTTCTGATTTTTCCACTTGCTATTTTTTTTACTTTTACTCCCTCGTTGCGTAGAAGGTTTAGAGAGTATTCATCGCCGTTTCCTAAAAAATAAATTTTGAGTGAGGAAAAATCATTTTTTTTCTTTAATTCTCTAATAATCGCTAATATGGGAAAGATGTGTCCTCCGCTTCCTCCCCCGGTGAAAATTATTGTCATAAATTTTTGAAAACTTAAATATGTTTAGAGATATTCAAAATTATTCCGCAGGCAACAATTTCCGTTAATAGGTGTGAACTTCCATAACTAAAAAATGTAAAAGGAATGCCCGCCAGTGGCAGTATACCAATAATTCCGGAAATATTAAAGAACGCTTGCCCCACCAACCACACAGAAATTCCCACAAGCAAAAGTTTTGAAAATTCCTCCTTTGTTTTACCAGCCAAAAACAAACACCGCCACAAAAGAGCCACAAAAGTAAAAATTAAAAGCGAAGCGCCTATAAATCCCAATTCTTCTCCGACAATAGAAAAAATAGAGTCCGTGATTGACTGGGGCAAGAAGCCAAATTTTTGCCGACTCATTCCAATACCACTCCCCAAGAATTCTCCTATGCCAAAGAGTTTTCCCGAACCAATGGCTATCAAGGATTGTTTTAATTGATAACCGGAGCCCATAGGGTCAAGAGAAGGATTAAGGGTGGTCATAATTCTACTCATTCTATACGGCTCAAAATAAGAGAAAATTCCCGCCGCTATCGCAAAAATAATTAGCAAACATACATAATGCCACAGAGGAACCGAACTGGAAAAATAAATAGCCATTCCTATTAAAAATATTATAATCAAAGTGCTAAGGTCGCTCTGAATACCCAAAACGCCGATAAAAGCGAGAACAAGAACGAACAACACGGCAAACGCCTGCTTACTTTTTTTGCCCGCTTTTCTTTTTCCTATTTTATTTGCCAGCCAAACGGAAAGGTATAGAATAAAAGTTAGTTTTATAAATTCAGAGGGTTGAAACATACCTCCTCCCAATTTTAGCCATCTTCTGGCGCCGTTTATTTCCGTTCCCAGTCCCGGAACAAATACTAAAACTAAAAGAAAAAAGGAAAACAAAAAAGCGGGCAGAGCTAATTTTTTTAGTGTTTTGAGGGGAAGTTTATAAGCGATAAATCCTAAAATAAGACCGGGCAGAATACCGAATAAGAATTGATGTTTTGCGTAAAACCAAGAATTGCCAAAGTTTTTAAGCGATAAAGGAAAAGAAACGGTAGCTAAAGTAAAAAATCCCCAAATCATTAAAAAAGCCAATATAAAAAATAGAATGCTGTCCGGTTTTTTTGCTTTTACCATAAATTTTTGCGGAAATTTATATTATTTCCTCGCCGCTTATATTTTATTATAGACGAATTTTCCGCGATAAAAAATCCCCGCTTGTTAAGATAACAAACGGGGTTAAGATTTTAACTTTTTAATTTGAGAAATTCATCAAAGAACTCCTCTTTATTGAATGGCTTTTTTAAAAAAGCGACACCTATTTTGAGTAATTGTTTTTTGTATTTTTCTATGTTTCCGCTCATGGCGAGAACATTTACCCCTTTCTCTTTTGCCGCTTTTGCTACTTTGAGACCACTTCCTTCTTCCGGCATTTCCATGTCGGTGATGACAACATCAAAATGTTTATTTTTGATGTTGTTTATCGCCTCTTTATGATTGGAGGCAGTGGAACAATTTTTGTAACCATAAGCCTTCAAAAAAAGGCTTAGGAACTTTCTCATCCCCTGTTCGTCGTCCACAATTAAGATTTTCATTTTTATCTCCTTTTATTTTTCATTTTTTACTCTTTCTATTATATACTTAAAATCCACCATCTCTATCCTTGATTTTGGAAATCTTTTATTTCTGATTCCCAAAATCTGATTAAAAGAACAAGAAAATTCTCTCAGAACTAAAATCAATTTAAATTCTTTTTCTTTTACCTCGCTTAAACTAGAAGCGAAGTAAATATTTTTCTTAAAGGGCAGGGATTTAAGGGTTTTTATGGTACTTCTCCTCGCCAAAATTAAAATATTTTTTTCTTTTTCCATTTTAACCTCTTTCTTTAATTTTTAATGATGCTAATTTAATAGTTTGTTAGTTTTATATTGCCATAAATCTAAGAAAAATTAAGTTTTAGGACGGGATTGTTGGTTAATCTTGCAAATTGGTGTAAAAAAGATTTTTTCTGTTGTTTTCATTCACAAATTTTTCGTAAATTTCTTTCAAAATCGGATTTTTATCGGCGTATCTCTCTTCTCGCTTTTTCTTTTTGTCTCGCAGGTAAAGCGCTTTGGCTCTTTCTTCCCTTATATCCCGCGAAGTGGGTATGGGTTGCCCTCCCCCGCCAACGCATCCATTTGGGCACGCCATAACTTCCACATAATCAAAATTTTTATACTCTCCCGAGTCCAAAAACTTTTTAGCGTTACCCAGTCCGTTTATTACCGCTACTTTTAATTCTTTTCCCTTTATTTTTATCTCTCCCCTTTTTACGCCTTTATTCCCCCTTACTTTTTTATAATCCACATTTTTCATTCCGACTGTTCGCAAGGCGGATTCCATCACTCCCCCACTAACTCCGTATATTATCCCGGCTCCGCTCGGCGAGCCCAGCGGCTCGTCTCTTTTTTGCGGGTTTAACTTCGCCAAGTCAATTTTCTCTTTTTTGAAAAAATACGCTAATTCTCTAACGCTTAAAACGGCGTCCACCGACGCTCTCTCCCCTATCCTCGCATCTTTTCTTTGGGCTTCGTATTTTTTGGCTACGCAGGGCATAACAGAAATTACAAAAATATCTTCGGCTGATATTTTTTCTTTTTCCGCCCAATAAGTTTTTATAAGACCGCCGGAGATTATATGGGGCGACTTTACGGTTGTTATCTTGTCTTTTAGTTTTGGGTAATAATTCTCAACAAATCTCACCCAAGACGGACAGCAAGATGTAAACATTGGTAGATTATTTTTCTCTTTTTTCTCTAAAAGTTCTTTTACCTCTTCCACGGTTGTAAAATCGGCTCCCACGCACACATCAAAAACTTTATACCCCCCTATTTTTTTCAGTCCAGCCGTTAGATATTCTTCCGTTCTTTCTTTGTTTATATTAAATTCCTCGCCTATGCTCGCTCGCAAAGCCGGAGCAAATTGAAAAATTATTTTCTTTTTGTTTTTTCGCGCCTCTTCCAGTAAATTTATGTCTTGAGCCGGTATAATGGCGCCGGCTGGGCAATGAGCGGCGCATTGTCCGCAGTAAACGCAATCTTCTTCGTATATTTTAACAAAAGGAAGTTTGTTTTCTTTTTTTATTTCTATGCAATTTACTCCCTGTTTTTCGCAGACACTTTGGCAATTTCCGCAATCAATACATTTAGCTCTATCTATTAAAAGGGCTGGCCCCGCTTTAACAAAATTTTCTTTTTTTCTGTTCTTAAAAATATAGTTAATCCCTATTTTCTTTACCAAAGACAAGAGTTCGCATTCGTAAAGCGAGGGGCAAGTTTCGCATTTTTCCCTGTGTTCGGCGAAAATAAGTTCCATATTTATTTTTCTAACCCTTTTTATTTTTTCCGTGTTTGTTAAAATTTTCATACCCTTTTCCGCTTTTGTTTTACAAGAAGCGAAAAGTTCGTCCCTTCCCTTGATTTCTACAAGGCACAAACGGCAACTCCCCGTTTTTGGCAGGTCGGGGTGAGCGCAAAGATGGGGAATATCCACCCTCGCTCGCAAAGCGAGTTCTAAAATTGTTTCCCCTTCTCGGGCTTTATATTTTTTGTTGTTTATAAAAATGGGTATCATAAAAGTTTTTCTATGGCGGTTTTTATGGGAAGAGCGCTACATTCCCCAAAAGCGCAGAAACTGGAATTTTTTAGAGAAAAAGTTATGTTTTCTAAAATTTTTTTATTTATTTTTTCTTTTTTAACCATATTGTAAATTCTTAAAATTCCTTCTCGGCAAGGAACGCATTTATCGCAGTTTTCTTCCATAAAGAATTCTAAAAGGTCTAAAATAAATTTTCTCGCGTTTCTTCTTTTGTGGATAATTATTACCCCGCAACCTTTGAGAGGCTTTTCTATCTCTTTTGGCAAAAGGATTTCTCCCATTGCTCCCCCACCCGCTTGAACGAAAAAATCAAAATCGGGATAATTTTTTCCTCTTTCCAATATGTCGGCAATGTCGGCGCTTTGCGGAAAAACAAACACGCCGGGCTTTTTCGCTTCTCCGCCAATTGTAAAAAATCTCTCTCCCTCGTAAGAGTTTGTGTATATTCTCCAAGCCATAAGCAATGTTTCTATGTTATTTACAAGAGTAGGTCTGTTCCATATACCTTGCTCTGTTGGATAAGGAGGTTTTGCTCTTGGGAAGAGCGGTTTTCCTTCTATGGCGTTGCATAAAACTCCTTCCTCTCCGGCCAGATAGCCGCCGGGTTTTTCAATTAAAGAAATAGGATATTCCGCGATTAATTTTCTTAAATTAGCGCCAAATTTTTTGTAATAAGATTTTTTTAGATAAATAAAACCTTTTGTGGCTCCCGCCTCTTCCATAGCCAACTTTAATCCGCTCACGGCTTCTTGCGGGTATTTTTCTAAAATCAGTCCGTCTTTTTTAGAGCCCGGCTCCCCTTCGGCGGCGTTACATACCGCGTATTTCTTTTCGCTTTTCGCTTTTTTTACCGCTTGCCATTTTTGCCAAACAGGAAAACCCGAACCGCTCCGCCCGCGCAGATTCGTCTTTTTTAATTTTTTTATAACGCTCATTACTTAATTGTATCAGAGAGAAACCAATTAGAAAAGTATTAGAGTCCCTTAAGGTTTGGGGCTCTTACGCTCCGATAAAACTTTAATTTTCATCGGGACAAGCAAACAATCATATTCATAACAAAATTGAACGATTATCCGTTTGTTATAGGTTTATTTACTGGTTGCTTACTTTAAGTAAGCAACCGGAATAGAGCGTAATTAAAAAAGCCCTCATATGAGGGCTTTTGTTATTTTAATCTTTCTCCGGATTCAGTTTACTGGTTGCTTCTCGGCGAACATCACAATCATCATCTTCCAGTGCAATCTTAG
>CAZYWT010000008.1:0-22538 GCA_964651635.1 uncultured Candidatus Saccharibacteria bacterium
ACAGATGCATCTCACGAAGCTCAATTTTATCAATGTGAAGGACTAATGATAGATAAAAATATATCAATAGCTAATTTTAAGGCGGTTATTAAAACCCTACTTAGTGAATTTTTCAATAAAGAAGTAAAAATAAGATTAAGGCCGGCCTTTTTCCCTTTTACTGAACCTAGTTTTGAGTTTGATATTAATTGTCTACATTGTAAGGGTAAGGGATGCTCTGTTTGTAAAAATACCGGTTGGTTAGAAATTATTCCCGGAGGAATTGTCCATCCAAATGTTTTAAAAGCTGTTGGATATGATATTAATAAATGGAAGGGCTTTGCTTTTGGGATCGGCGTTGATAGATTAGCTATGATGAAATATAGTATAAATGACATTAAACTATTTTATAAAGGTGATTTGAGATTTACTAAACAATTTTAATTATGATTTTTTCTTATAACTGGATAAATGAATATTTAAAAACAGATCTGTTAGATGTTAAAAAATTGGTTAATGAATTAACAAATCATAGTTTTGAGGTAGATGAATATAAAAAAATAAAAAATGATTGGGCCATTGATATAGATGTTCTGCCTAATCGCTCCCATGATTGTTTCTCTCATATTGGTATTGCTAGAGAATGCGGCGCTCTATTTGACAAGAAGTTAGTTGTTCCCGGGATAAATTATAAAAAAAAGCAAAAGAAATTAAATTTAGAAATTAAAATCAGAACGGGGACACAGAGATATTATATGGTTATCATAGATAATGTAGAAGTTAAGGATTCCCCCAAATGGATTCAAGATAGATTAATAACTTGCGGATTAAAGCCAATTAATAATATAGTGGATATCACTAATTATGTTATGTTAGGAACGGGGCAACCAATTCATGCTTTTGATTTAGATGAAATACAAGGAGATGTTATTGTCAGAAAAGCCAAAAAGGGAGAAACTTTTAAATCTTTAGATAATAAAAAATATAACCTTTCCGAGAATGATCTAGTTGTTGCTGATAATAAAAAAATATTAGCTTTGGCTGGAATAAAAGGAGGGATGGAAAGCGGGGTAGATAAAAAAACTAAAACAATAGGAATAGAATTAGCTAATTTCGATTCGAAAATAATTAGACAAACATCCAAAAGATTAAAACTAAGGACAGATGCCTCATGGAGATTTGAAAATAAAATAGACCCTAATTTAATAGATTTTGCCTCTGACAGGGTGGCCGATCTAATAATTAAAGAATCTAATGGAATTGCATTAACTAAAAAATTAGACTTTTACCCTCAAAAAATAAAACCCAAAAAAGTAAATCTAAATATAAATAAATTAAATAATATAATTGGTGAAAAGATTGAATTAAAGAAAATTAAAAAAATTTTATTATCCCTCGACTTCAAAATAAAAGAAAAAAATAATAATGAGGTAGAAGTTGAAATCCCCACAAGAAGATTGGACATTAGTATAGAGGAAGATTTAATAGAAGAAATAGGAAGAATAAGGGGATATAATAAAATTAAACCTATATTACCAATATCTTCTATTTATCCTTCCAAAATAAATAAAAAGTATTTTTGGATAAAGAAAATAAAAGATATATTAAAAGAATTACAATTCAATGAAATTTATACCTATTCTTTTATAGCTCAAAAAGATTTAGAAGTTATAAATCAAGAAGTTGTGGAATTAGAAAATCCAATGAGTAATTTGAATCGATATCTTAGACCGAATATATTAATAAATCTTTTAAAAATTACAACTAATAATATTAAATATTTTGATTCCTTTAATATTTTTGAAATAGGAAAAGTATTTAATAAAAAGAAAAAGGAACATAATTCTTTGACTTTATTAAAATATAACAAGGGGAATTTCTTTAATCTAAAAGGAGACATTGAAACAATTTTAGATAAAATAAATATAAAAAAATATCAATTTAATCAAATTAAAGAGAATAGTAATTTGTGGGATAAAAATCAAGTATCCTCAATAAATATTAAGGATAAAGATATTGGAACAATGGGGAAGATAAATCCAGCAATATTAGATAAGTTTAATTTAAATAAAAATGTTTTTGCATTAGAAATAGATTTAGATAAAATAACAAAAGAATCAAGTGAAGAAAATTTTTACGAGCCAATATCAAATCACCCCACAGCTATTAGAGATTTATCTGCCATTGTTCCCAAAGAAACAAAAGCTGTAGATATATTAAATGTGATAAATAGGGTAGGGGGAAAGTTGGTTAAAGACATAGATATATTTGATATATATGAAAATTTGAAAGATAATAAAAAAAGTTTATCATTTCATATAAAATTTCAGTCTCAAGAAAAAACTCTTTCAACAGAAGAAGTAAATAAATTGATAAATAAAATAATAAAGGCGTTAGAAAAAGAGGGCTGGAAAATAAGAAAATAAAAAATATGGCTAAAAAAAATAATAAAAAAAGTGATTATGGAGCAAGTGATATTTATGTTCTAAAGGGATTAGACCCCGTGCGAAGAAGACCGGGGATGTATATTGGCTCCACGGGAGCGGACGGGCTTCATCATTTAGTGTGGGAAGTGGTTGACAACGGCATAGACGAAGCGATGGCGGGATTTGCCGACACAATTGAGATGGTTTTGCTTTCCGACGGCAAAGTAAAGTGCAAAGACAATGGCAGAGGAATTCCCACCGGCAAACATCCCGAAACTGGTTTGTCGGCGCTGGAAACTGTTATGACAACGCTTCACGCCGGCGGAAAATTCGGCGGAAAAGCCTATCAAGTGGCCGGCGGACTTCATGGAGTGGGAGTTTCGGTTGTTTGCGCCCTTTCGGAAAATTTAGAAGCTCGGGTTTGCCATAACGGAGAGCAATTTTCTCAAAACTATTCGCGAGGAAAAACGCAAACAAAACTCAAAAAAGAGGGGAAATGTTCTCAATCTGGCACAGAAATAACATTTTATCCCGACAAAGAAATTTTTGACACGCTGGAATTTAGCAGAAAAAAGATATTAAATCATCTTCGCCAATACGCTTATTTAACACCAGGAGTAAAAATTAAGTTTTCCGACCAAAGAGAAGAAGAGGAATTCAACTATGTTTTTTATTTTGAAGGCGGAATTATTTCTTACATAAAATATCTAATGACAGGTTCCAAAAAAAGAAATCCCAACATCTTTTACGCTCAAAAGCAAGAAGGGACGGTTTTTGTGGAAGTGGCTTTGCAATACTCGGAAGATATAGAATGTATAGAGGAAGGCTTTGCCAACAATATTCATACCGGAGAAGGAGGAATGCATTTAACCGGTTTTAGGACCGCTCTCACGAGAACTCTAAACGATTACGCTCGTAAAAACGGATTTTTGAAAGAAAAAGACGAAAACTTAACGGGCTCCGATGTTAGGGAAGGACTGGTTTCCGTTGTATCGGTAAAAATAAAAGAGCCGCAATTTGAAGGACAAACAAAAGCGCGTCTTGGAAATCCGGAAGCAAAAACGGCGGTGGATGCGGTAGTTAGCGGATGTTTTGAGGACTTTTTAGAAAAAAATCCGGAGGACGCGAAAATAATAATAGAAAATTGTTTTCTCTCCGCTCGCGCCAGAAAAGCGGCCAGAGCGGCAAGAACCACTGTATTAAGAAAGGGGGCGATGGAAGGACTCACTTTGCCCGGAAAATTGGCGGATTGCTCTTCTCGGAAACCGGAAGAATCCGAAATTTATATCGTGGAAGGCGACAGCGCGGGCGGAAGTTCAAAAATGGGGAGGGACAGGAGATTTCAAGCGATATTACCTTTGAGGGGAAAAATCTTGAATGTAGAGCGAGCAAGGTTAGACAAAATTCTCTCCTATAAGGAAATAAAATCTCTCGTTATAGCGCTTGGCACTTCTATTTCACAAGATTTTAATTTAGATAAATTGCGTTACCAAAGAATAATTATTATGACGGACGCCGACACGGACGGAGCGCATATTAGAACCCTGCTTTTAACTTTATTTTTCCGATATTTTAGACCGATTATAGAAAGAGGTTATTTATATGTCGCCCAACCGCCGCTTTACAAAATCAAAGCGGGCAAAAATGTGGAATACACTTTCACGGAAAGAGGAAAAGATGAATTGCTCAAAAAAATCGGAAACAAAAGCAACATAGATATTCAAAGATATAAAGGATTGGGAGAGATGAACCCGGACGAACTTTGGGAAACAACAATGAACCCTGAAAACAGGATATTAAAACGAGTAACAGTGGAAAACGCTAAAGAAGCGGATAAAATTTTTGACACTTTAATGGGTAAAGAGGTAATGCCAAGAAAGAAATTTATTCAGTCCCGGGCTAAAAATGTAAAAAATCTTGATATATAAACTTGAATCGTAGAGTGTTTATTGACAAGCGAAGGTTAGAATTGTAATATGAATAAAACTTGTAAAAAGGGTTTTTTGTTAAAACAATATTGAATTTTTACATAAAACAATGATTAATAAAATAAAAATATTTTTTCGCGAAGTGGCGGTAGAGGCAAGAAAAGTGGATTGGCCCACCAAAAAAGAAGCGTTTAATCACGCCCTTATAGTTGTGGGCATTTCATTTTCCGTAGCTTTGTTTTTAGGATTTTTGGATTTTATTTTTATGAAAATCATAGAACAAATAATTTTATAAACTATGCCGAAACAAAAAGTTCAACAAGGCAGAAATTGGTATGTTGTCCATACTTATCCCGGAGAAGAAGAGGCGGTAGCCTCCAATTTAAGGCAAAGAATAGACAATTTGGAAATGCAAGACAAGATTTTTAATGTTTTAGTTCCCAAAGAAAAAAAGATAAAAATTAAAAACGGAAAAAGAAAAGTTATTGAGGAAAAAATATATCCGGGATATATTTTTGTGGAAATGACAGTAACAGACGAATCTTGGTATGTGGTAAGAAACACGCCGAGAGTAACCGGTTTTATCGGAGCGGGAACAACTCCCATTCCGGTTTCGGACAACGAAGTGGAAACCCTAAAGAAAAGAATGGGGGTGGAAGAGCCCCAATACAAAATTGATGTGGCTCCCGAAAGTTTGGTAAGAATTGTGGACGGACCCTTTAAGGATTTTGAAGGGAAAGTTTCGGAAGTGGACAGCGAAAGAGGAAAATTAAAGGTTTTGGTAAATGTTTTTGGAAGAGACACTCCCGTGGAAGTGGATTCTCTCCAAGTAAAGAAATTATAATTTTATGGCTAAAATAGCGGCAATAGTAAAACTTCATATTGAAGCGGGAAAAGCAAATCCAGCGCCGCCGGTGGGACCTTCTTTGGCTCAACACGGAATAAATATCGGAGAATTTTGCCAAAGATTTAACGACGCCACAAAAGATATGGCTGGCTACACAATACCTGTTGAAATTACCATATTTGAAGACAGAAGTTTCGATTTTAAGTTAAAATCGCCATTGACATCAGAGCTGCTTAAAAAAGCGGCGGGAGTAGAGAAGGGTTCAGGCGAGCCCAACAGAAAAAAAGTGGCTACAATTTCCCGAGAAGAATTAAAAAAAGTGGTGGAGAAAAAAATGGCGGACCTAAACACAAAAGATGTTGAGCAAGCGATGAAAATTGTGGAAGGAACGGCGCGCAATATGGGGATAACGGTTAAAGCGTAGCAAATTGACTGCAAGAAAAAGCAATCTCCTATTTTATTTCTTGTCTTTTGAATTTTATTTCAAAAAAATGTTAATGGTTGCTTACCCCGATATTACATCGGGGTAAGCGCTTATTAAGGCAAGTGTCCATAGAATATAAACCCATAACAAAATTGGACGATCGTCCAATTTTGTTATGGAATTTGTATTATTTCATAAAGCAATTTTTTTGTTCTTTATCCTGTCAAATCAAATAACCATCTGACCGGAAACGCCTTTGGTTAAATCGGAAACTTTCTGACCGAAATCTTGTTTTGAGGGAGCTTTTTTTGTTATAATGAAAATGAAGAAACAATATAGATAAAAAATTTTTTAAGTCCGGTAAAAAATAATATATAATAAAATAATGTTTATTGTATTTGAAGGTTTAGACGGGTCGGGGCAAACTACCCAAGCCAAATTTCTAAAAGAATATATCAAAAAAAATGTTGTTCTACCGCCAATTCCTTTTTGAAACGCAATTTTTCTCAAAGTAAGTAAAATAAAATAAAAAGGTAAAAAAAATATAAAAAATATATGACAAAAATAAACAATCCGGCGAGAATTATAGACCACACTAATATAAATTTCGGCGCCACGGAAAAAGACATAAAAAAACTTTGCTCCGAAGCAAAAAAGCATAATTTTAGGAGCGTTTGCGTAAACCCAGAATGGGTCGCTTTCGCCCATAAAGAGTTGAAAGGGGAGTCCCCAAAAATCTGCGTTTTAATAGACCCTCCAATGGGAGTTTTGCCTCATGGCAGAAGAGTTGATATTTGCCAACAAGCCAAAGAAGACGGAGCCGACGAATTAGATATTGTAATGAATATAATTGATATGAAATATGAAAGATACGACGAGATTTTGGAGGATTTGGAAGAGATTTGTAAAATTCTTCCCACAAAAGTTATAATCGGCTCCGGCTATTTAACCGATTCGGAAGTGGAAAAAGCGTCGGAGTTAGTAAAAGAAGCGGGCGCTTTTTGCGTAAAAACAGCGACGGAAAAAGACCCCTTGGAACACATAGAACTAAAAGAAAAAGCGAAGCACTTAAAACTTATGAAAAAAAACGCTCCCGGACTTAAAATAAAAGCGTCCGGAAAAGTGCGAACCTTGAAAGATTTAGAAATGATGGTGGAAGCCGGAGCGGATATTATCGGTTCCAGCTCCGGGTTAAAAATAATAAAGGAATGGCAAAAAAAGAAATAATTTTTTATGAAGTATAAACCCGTAATAGGGCTTGAAATTCACATAGAACTCGACACTCATTCTAAAATGTTTTGTTCTTGCCCGAACAATCCGCGAGAGGAAGAACCCAACAAAAACATTTGCGAAATATGTTCGGCTCAACCCGGCAGTTTGCCCGTGATAAACAAAAAAGCGGTAGAGTTTATTATAAAAACGGCTCTCGCCTTAAATTGCCAAATAGAAAAGAACAATTATTTTGAAAGGAAAAATTATTTTTATCCCGACCTTCCAAAAGGTTATCAGATTTCTCAATTTCAAATTCCTATAAGCAAAAACGGATATTTGCTCTTGGAAGAGGGAAGAAAAATTCCCAAAAAAGTTAGAATAACAAGAATTCATTTAGAGGAAGACACGGGAAGTTCCGCTCACAAGGGCGAACATTCTTTAATAAATTATAACCGAGCGGGAACGCCCCTTATGGAGTTGGTAACGGAGCCGGATATAACTTCGGGCAAAGAATCTCGAAAATTCGCCAAAAATCTTCAACTTATTTTGCGTTATCTTGGAGTTTCCGAAGCCAATATGGAGTGGGGACAAATGAGGGTGGAAGTAAATATATCCCTAAAAAAAGAGAACGATTCTAAAATGGGAACAAAGGTGGAAATAAAAAACCTCAACTCCATAAAAGCGGTGGAAAAGGCGATAGATTACGAGATAAAAAGACAAACTGAAATGTTGGAAAACGGAGAAAAGATAGGACAACAAACGCGGGGATGGGACGAAGCAAAACAAACAACACTGCCCCAAAGAGAAAAAGAAGAATCGCACGATTACAGATATTTTCCCGAACCGGATTTGCCCCCGCTTGAAATTTCCGACAAAGAAATAGAAAAAATTAAATTATCTATCCCCGAACTTCCCGCCCAAAAAAGAAAAAGATTAAAGGAGCAATATAATCTAACCGACGAGCAAACCAAACTTTTTGTTAAATTTCCCGAAATTGCCGATTATTTTGAAAAAGTTTCTTCCGAAACTTATAACTGGATGAGAAACAGAGAAATAGAGCTAACCGCGGAAAATAAGCAAGAAGCGATAAATTTGGCGGTAAATTATATCTCTTCCGACCTTTTAGGAATTTTAGGTTCGGCAAACGATTTTTCCAAAAATAAATTTCCCATAACGGCGGAAAATTTCGCCGAATTTATTGTTATGATTTATTTAAGCGAGATAAGCAGCAAGATAGCCAAGAAACTTTTGCCGGAAATGTATAAAAGCGGAGCCGACCCCAGCCATATTTTAGAGGAAAAAAATCTTTCTTTAATAAAGAATTTCGCGCAGATAGAAAAAATGGCAGAAGAGGTTGTAGAAGAAAACAAAAAAGCGGTAGAGGATTTTAGGAAAGGAAAAAAAACCGCCATAAAATTTTTAGTGGGACAAATGATGGCAAAAAGCAAGGGAAAAGCTATTCCTCAAGAAGCGGAGAAAGAAATAAAGAAAATTTTAAAAAACTAAAATTAAAATAATGTATCGTGATTTGGTAAAAAACGCTAATTTTCAAAGGAGAGAAAAACAAGTTTTTGCTAAACTAACAAAAATAGCCAAAAGAAAAGGAGTTTTTTTTGGCTCCACCCAAAAACTCTACAAAAAAATCTTGAAAGAAGGAAATTCGGGATTTACCGTTCCCGCCATAAATTTAAGAACTCTTACTTTTGATATGGCTCGCCGCTTATTTAGAGCGGGCAAAGAAAATCCTGAATTGCCTTTTATAATTGAGATTGCTCCTTCGGAGATAAATTATACTGAGCAATCTCCTCTCCAGTATTCTATTAGCATTCTATCGGCAGCTTTGGTGGAAAATTACAAAGGAAATATATATTTACAAGGAGACCACTTTAAGATAAAAAGGGGGAGTAACTTAAAAAAACAAATTAGAAAAATAAAGAAACTCATTAAAAAATCAGTTGCCGCTGGGTTTTATAATTTTGACATAGACGCTTCCGCGCTTTCATTAGAAGAAAACGCCAACGCAACGGCCTCTTTAACGGACTTTATAAGAAAAATAGAGCCGAAGAGAAACCCTTTCTCTGTTGGCGGAGAAGTGGGGGAGATAGGGGGTGAAAACACAACAAAAGAGGAAACGGAAGAGTTTTTAGAAGAATATAAAAGCAAGATTGTCTCGGAAGAAGGGATAATAAAACTCGCTATCCAAACAGGAACTTCTCACGGCGGAACAATGCTTCCCAATGGAGAAATGAAAGTTGTGGAAGAAGATTTTAACCTTATAAAAGGAATAACAAAAATGGCTAAAAATTATGGAGTAGCGGGAGTGGTTCAGCACGGAGCGTCCACTTTACCAAAAAGCCATTTTCATAAATTCCCGGAAAGCAAAACTTTGGAGATTCATTTAGCCACCGATTTTCAAAACATATTTTTTGAACATTCTGTTTTGCCGGCCGATTTAAGAGAGAGGATGTATGATTATATAAAGGAAAAATATAAAAAAGAAAAAGATAAATACAAAACGGAAGAGCAATTTATTTACAAAAATAGAAAAAGAGCCCTTGGGCGTTTTAAGGAAGAAATTTGGAATTTACCGCAAGAAAATATAGATATAATTTGTAACGATATTGAAAAAAAATTCCGTCTTTTATTCCGCCAACTCTCTAAATAATCAGAAAATGGATAAACAAAACAAAGACCCGCTCACTGTCAATTTGACAGCGAGCGGGTTTCTGCCGTTTATATTGTTTTTATAAAAAGGAGTTTATTATTTTTTCGGCGGTGTTTATATCTTCCACCCAATTTATTTTTTTATTTTTTCTAAACCAGGTCATCTGCCTTTTTGAGTATTGATTAGTATTTATTATTATCCGCTCTATCGTTTCTTTTGCGGAACTCTCGCCCTCAAAGTAGGGGAGCCACTCTTTGCAACCGATTGTATTGTTTAATATGGGATTGTCTTTCCCGTATTTAGAAAATAAGTTTCTCGCCTCTTTTTTTAATCCCGCTTTGAGCATTTTTTTAACCCTTTCTCTTATTCTTTTTTTTAACTCTTCTCTTTTTCTATAAACTCCGATATATAAAACATCAAAATTATTAGAAAAAGATTGTTCGTTAAAAGACGATTTGGCAATTTCAATTTTCCTTATAATCCTTCTTTTATTGTCCTCCTTTAATTTTATTCCCGATTTTTTGGCAATTTTTTTTAACTCTTCTAACTTTTTTTCTTCTAATTCTCTTCTCAACTTTTTGTTTTTTCCGCCTCCGGGAAAATTAAAATTTTCACATACCGCTCTAATGTAAAGCCCCGTCCCGCCGACCAAAAAAGGAATCCCTCCTCTTTTTTGAATTTCCCTTATTTTTTCCTCGGCAATTTTTTTATAATCAAAAGCGTTAAACTCTTTATCCAAATCTAAAAAACCGAACAAATGATGGGGGACTGCTTGTTTTTCTTTCTCGCTTGGCTTGGCGGTTCCAATATCTATTTTTTTATAAATCTGCCTTGAATCGGCGCAAACTATTTCTCCGCCAAATTTTTTTGCCAATTTCAAAGCGATTTTACTTTTTCCCGAAGCGGTGGAACCCGTAATCGCTATTACTTTATTTGTTTTATTTTCCTTCATTTTATTTTCGCTAAAAGTCGCCATTTTTCCGCTTTTATAACTTTGGCTTTGTTAAAATCGGATTTAACGATATCTCCCTTTACCTTTATTGTTTTATAATGATAAGTTTTTCCAAAAGTAAACTCTCCTTTTTTGCTTGCCGGCAAAAATAAAACTTCTTTTCCTATAAATTTTTTATTATTTTTAAGAGCCGATTTTTCCAAAATTTTATTTAATATCTTTTCTCTTCTTTTTTTCTCTTTTCGCGGAACATCGTTTTTTAAGCGGGAAGCGGAAGTATTTGGTCGGGGAGAATAGCGGGCGATATACGCCATATCATAGCCGATTTTTTTAAAAATTTTTTTGGTGTTGTTAAATTGTTTTTTGCTCTCCCCCGGAAAACCCGCAATAACATCGGTGGAAAGGGTAATATGGGGAATGGCTTTCCTTATTTTTTCAACCAACAAAAAATAATCCTTGGCGGTATAGTCCCTTTTCATTTTTTCTAAAATTTTATCGTCTCCCGATTGCAGGGGTAGGTTTAAATACGGAGTTATTTTTTTAGAACTTGCCATTATTTTAATTAGTTTGTCGGAGAAATCTTTAGGGTGGGGAGAGGTAAATCTTATCCAAAAATTACCCGAGATTTCCGCCACTTTTTTTAATAAAGCGGGAAAATCCATACCCTTAAAATTATAACTATTTACATTTTGCCCCAAAAGCCAAATTTCTTTATAGCCGTTTTCCGCTAAATTTTTTGCTTCTTTTATTATATCTTTCCAATTTCGGCATATTTCGGTTCCCCGCGCGTAAGGAACGACGCAATAAGAACAAAAATTATCGCATCCAGCTGAAATAGGAATAGAAGCGGATAGGGGAGAGTGATAATTTGGAATTATATCTAAATAATTTGGGTATTTTTGTATCTCTTTTTCGAACTCAATTTGAGAAAACTCTTCCTTTTTTTCTAAATTCCAGTTCGGCAGAGTTTTAATGGGAAGGATTTTATCAAAAATTTTCAACATTTTTTTTCGGTCGCTGGGTAAAATACAACCGGTGAGAATTGCTTTGAAGTTAGGATTTTTCTGTTTTAATTTTTCAATTTTTGGATGCAAACCAAAAATCCTGTCCACCGCTTTTTGTCGAACGGAGCAAGAATTAACTACTAACAAATCCGCTTTTTTCAAACTTTCCGCTTTTTTATAATCCTTGGGATTTAAAAAAGCGGCAATTCGCTCCGAATCGTTAATGTTCATCTGGCATCCGTAGGTGATAATATAATAACTTTTCATTGTTTTTATAATAAAAGAAATAACCTAAATAAGCAAAAACAAAAATCGTCAGAGACCCGACAGGGCCCCGCTCTCCGTCACCTTGGGCGATTGCCCCAATATCACTTCGGGGCAACCGCCATGTAAATAACCGCTATCGGGTCAAATGTCCTTCCACTTTGTCTTTACTGCTGGATTTTATCCTCGGGAACCCCGGAGGAGGGGATTAGCCCGCGGCATCTCCAATTTACTTCCGATTCTTTATCCCCAGAAACAACGCAAGCCGGGTCGCACGCTTCCTCTTCCTCAAACGGCTTCAGTTCAAACCACCACGAATTGCTGTTTTCGTTATAGGTTCCACCCTCTAAAATTTCTCCCTCTTCCGAGCATTCTCCCGCTCGAGCGATGAGAAGCGCTTCTTTTTCGGAAAGAACTTCCCCTAAACTCTCCGCGCTACTCTCGTTTGCGTTATCACTAATCATATTTTTCACTCTTCTAACGACCCTCGCTCCTGCTCCCGTTTCGGGCAATTTTTCGGATTTTTCTATATATTCATTCATTCTCTTTTTTGCTTCAGAACCTATCGTTTCCAGTCCTTTTCTCATTTCATCTATTTTTTCTTCTTTTAACTCCATTATTTTATCTTTAATTTCTTTTGGCGATTTTTCTTCCAACTCTTCCAAAAATTTCAAATCCTTTAATTCTTTGTTTGCTTCTTCTTTTATGCCCTGGAGTCCTTTCTTTAATCTTTCTTTTATTTTTCCTCTATCTTCCAATTTAATCATTACTTTAGAAAAATTCTCCAAATGCTTTTCTTTTGCTTCTCTTATTTTTTCTTTCACTCTATCCGGAACTTGCTCGGAAACTTTTTCCAAAACATCTCCATGCAAACGAATATGTTTTGTATATTTATCCAAAAACTTTCCCGCCTTTTCGTTCTCTCCCGCTTTTTCTTTAACCTTTTCGGAAAACTGTCTCACTTTCTCGGACAATTTTTCATAAGCGTCTGTTGCTTTGTTTAACACATTTTCTTCCACTCCCTTTTTTGCCATCTTCCTTATCTCTAAAAGTCGCTCGGAAGCGTGTTTAGCTTTTATCTCCATCTTTTTTATCGAGTCTCCAAAAGCAAAAAAACTCTCCACGCCTCTTCGCCATTTTTTTATAAAATAAAATGGGCTGGTGGGCAAAAGAGATGGTTCTTTAACTCCCAGTTCTTCCGCTTTTGTTTCTTCCGTTGTGGTTGCGGCGGTTGCTCCGTAAAAGTTAAAAACCGAAGAAAAAATCAAAGCAAGAACAACGAAAAAAATTATTATTTTTTTATTCATATTTTTTTATCTTTATTTTTTATTCACCTTTTCGACCTTTTTTATAAGTTGCGATAGAGAAAATTCTCCAATATCTCCTTTTTTTCTTTGCCGAACGCTAACCGAATTATTTTTAATTTCTTTTTCCCCGACTATTAACAAATAAGGGATTTTTTGAGTTTCTCCTTCTCTTATTTTTTTGCCTATTGTGGAACTTTCGTCTTTAACTTTAACTCGGTAATTTTTTAATTGTTCTTTTAATTTTTGAGCGTAATTGTTATATTTTTCGGAAATTGGCAAAATCCAAATTTGCTCCGGAGAAAGCCAAAAAGGAAAAGCCCCGCCAAAATACTCTATTATAAGAGCCATAAATCTTTCATACGAGCCCAATATCGCTCTGTGAACCATTACTGGATTTTTTTCTTCTCCGTTTTTGTCGGTGTAAAGCAGATTAAATCTTTTGGGAGTGGCAAAATCAATTTGAACTGTTGGTATTTGAATTTCTTTTCCCAAAGCGTCCTTAAACATAAAATCCAATTTTGGTCCGTAAAGAGCGGCTTCTCCTTCTATTTTTTGGGCGTTTAATCCCATTTCATTGGAAACTTCCTCTAAAATATTTTCGCAAACATCCCAATCTTTTTCGCTGCCGATATATTTTTTGGGACTCTTATAATCTCTCACCGACAAAGCAACCCAGTGGTTCCCCCAAAGCCCCAACTCGGAGTAAAAATCTTTTATAATGCTAACCATTCCCTTTATTTCACCTTTTACTTGCTCCGTGGAACAAAAAGAATGCCCATCCTCCACAGTAATAGCGTAAACCCTGTTCAATCCTCCGACCTCGCCCTGCTTTTCCGCCCTATATTGTTTTTCCGATTCCATATAGCGAATAGGGAGGTCTTTATAAGACCTCTTTTTAGAAGCGTAAATTTGAGTTTGATGCGGGCATTGAACCGGCTTCATTACAAATTCATGTCCCTTTGGAGAACTTACGGAAAAAAGTTCTTCCGAGAATTTTTTAGCATGCCCGGAAATTTCAAAGAGTTTTATTTTAGATAAATGAGGAGTTATAACTTTTTCAAATCCATATTGAGAACAAATTTTTTCAACTTTTTTTTGCAAGGTCTCTTTTATAAAAGTTCCTTTGGGGGTAAACATAGGAAGCCCGGGACCCACTAAATCAGAAAAATAAAATAAGTCCAGTTGTTTTCCTAATTTTCTGTGGTCTTTCTCTTTCATTTCCTCTCTTAATTTTAAGAAATCTTGAAGTTTTTTTTCGTCCTCAAAAGCCAGCCCGTAAATTCGGGTTAGCATATTGTTGTTTTCGTCTCCCTTCCAATAAGCCCCGGAAACTCTGTCCAGTTGAAAACAATTCTCGGGTATATCACGAGTGGAATTTATATGAGGACCTTTGCATAAATCAACAAAATCCCCGTTTTTATAAAGTTCCGCCTTTTCATTTTCTATTTTTTTTAGAATTTCTTGCTTATAAGGTTGATTTTGAAAAATTTCTGCCGCCTTGCTCCGCGGAATTTCTTTTTTGGTAAAATCCTTTCCCAACTTTATTATCTTTTTCATCTCTTTTTCTATTTTATCCAAATCCTCTTCACTAAATTTATCGCTCTCAAAATCAAAATCGTAATAAAAACCATTTTCCACCGCGGGTCCCATTCCAAATTTTACCCGCGGATAAAGATTAGAAACGGCTTCGGCTAATATATGCGCTAAAGAATGCCTTATTTTTTCTATTTCCATAAATTTATTATTTTTCTATTATTTCTTGAATTTCGTTGGCAATAATTTTAGGGGTGTTCCGCCAATTATCAATTTTTCCTTTTATAAGGACGATGTTGTCTTCAAACAATGACTTTTGATAATTTTCCAGCGTGGACGGAAAAACTATAACTTCCATTTTGTCAGTTAAATCTTCCAGATTCATAAAAAGCATTGGCTGTCCCTTTTTTGTGTTTATTTTTTTAATGGAATTTATTATCCCACCAACGAGAATGGGCTGATGAATAGGATTGCTTTTGGCGTTTTTTAGAGAGTATGTTCTCTGCTCTAAAAAATTTTTATAATCATCCAACGGATGGGCGGAAACATAAAGCCCTAACAGTTCCTTTTCCCACCTTAATATCTGCGAAGTTAATATGGGTTGGGCCTCCTCCATTCTTAAGGCCGGGGAAGCGGAACTTGCTCCAAAAAGAGATTGCTGATTGGAGTTTTTTTCTTTTTTTATGTCTCTGTTAAAACTTAAAATGTTCTCCAGGTTGCGGAGCAAAGTGTTCCTTTCTTCAAATTTATCAAAAACTCCGGTTCTTATCAAACTTTCCAGCGACTTTTTGTTAAAATCTTTTGTGTTTATCCTTGAAGCGAAATCGCTAAAATTTTTGAAATTCCCGTTTTCCTCTCTTTCTTTTATTATGTTTTCAATTATATTTTCACCCACATTTTTAATGGCTTTTAATCCGAACCTTATTTTATTCTCTCCCGGAATAACGGAAAAACCTCTAAAACTTTCGTTTATATCGGGAGGCAAAACTTCCATACCCATATTCTCCGCCTCTTCTATAAAAAACGCCACTCTTTCCACTTCGCCCTTTTCCGAAGTTAAAAGAGCCGACATAAATTCCACCGGGTAATGAGTTTTTAAGTAAGCGGTGTAATAAGCGATTGTGGCGTAAGCGCAACTATGGCTTTTATTAAAGCCGTATTGAGCAAAAGGCAAAACCCAATCCCAAATTTCTTCGGCAGTCGCTTTTTTTATTCCGTTTTTTACCATTCCGTTTATCATTTTTTCTTTTTGGGTAATAAGCAAACTTTTTATTTTTTTACCTATCGCTTTTCTTAAAATATCAGCTTCTCCCAGCGAAAAACCCGCCAACTCCCGAGCTATCCTCATAAGTTGTTCTTGAAAAATACAAATACCTTGAGTTTTCTCTAAAATCGGTTTTAATTTAGGATGAATATATCTTACTTTTTTTCTTCCAAATTTTCTGTCTATATAGTCCGGTATAAATTGCATCGGTCCCGGTCTATAAAGAGCCACCATCGCTATTATGTCTTCAAAGGTTTCGGGCTTCAATTGCTTCAAATACCTCTTCATTCCGGCCGATTCTAACTGAAAAACTCCCGTGGTTTTTCCCTCGCGAAGAAGTTTGTAAGTTTTTTTGTCGTTAAAAGAAATGTCGGAAATATCCAAATTTTTTCCTCTAACTTTGTAAATCCTTTTTAGAGTATCCTCTATTATTGTTAAGTTCTTGAGACCTAAAAGGTCCATTTTAAGCAAACCCAATTTTTCCACAGTTTTCATCTCGTATTGAGTTACTATCGCGGATTCGTTTTGGGTTGGATGTTGGAGGGGAACAATATCGTCCAGCGGGTCGGCGGAAATTACCACTCCGCAAGCATGAGTGGAAGCGTGGCGAGCGCATCCTTCCAGTTTTATAGCGGAGTCAATAAGTTTTTTAGCGTCTTGATTGGAGTTGTAAAGTTGATTAAATTCCGTTGAATTGTTTAACGCTTCTTTTAGAGACATACCAAAAGGAATCATTTTTGCCACTTTGTCGCAAAAATTGTAAGGAAGTTCGGTGGCTCTTCCCACATCGCGAACAGCGGCCCGAGAAGCCATCGTTCCAAAGGTAATAATTTGGGCTACATAATTTTCTCCGTATTTTTCTGCTACATATTTTATGACCTCGTCTCTTCTTCTGTCGGTAAAATCCAAATCAATATCGGGCATAGAAACTCTTTCCAAATTCAAAAACCGCTCAAAAATAAGCTCGTGTTTTAGGGGGTCTATTTCGGTTATCCCCAAAATATAAGCCACCAAAGAACCGCCCGCCGAACCTCGTCCGGGACCCACAACTATTCTTTGATTTTTTGCCCAATTCACAAAATCTTGAACTATTAAAAAGTAAGAACTATATCCCGTTTTCTCTATCACTTTAAGTTCCTTTTCCATTCTTTCTTTGGCTTCTTTGGATTTTTCCATTCCTCTGCTTTTTAACCCTTCTTGGCATAATTTTCTAAGATATGTTTCGGGTGTTTCCCTTTCTGGCGTTTCAAAGTAGGGGAGTTTAGTTTTGTTCAGTTCAAATTCAAAATTACATTTCTCCGCTATTTTTTGAGTATTTTCTATCGCCTCTGGAACATCCTTAAAAAAATCTATCATTTTTTTCGGAGAAGTCATAGAAAAATCGTCCGATTTCATAGTGAGCCGCTCGGAATTGCCCGGGTCGGCGTTTGTGTTTATAAGCATCAAAATATCTTGCGCTTTTGAGTCCTCGGGTCTCAAATAATGAGTATCTTGGCTTGCCACCAAAGGAATTCCCGTCTCTTGGGAAATGTTTATAAGACCTTGATTGGCTTTTTCTTGTTCGGGCAAATTAGGATGATATTGGAGTTCCAAATAAAAATTTCCCTTTCCCAAATTTTTTTCGTATTTTAAGGCGAGTTCTTTGGCTTCTTCGTATTTGCCCGAAACAATCATCTTCGGCAACTTACCCGCCAAACATCCCGTCATTACTATAAGCCCCTCTCCATAATTAAAAAGCGTCTCTTCGTCCACTCGGGGTTTGTAATAAAAACCCTCTAAATGGGATTTGCTAACAAGTTTTACTAAATTTTTGTAGCCCTGTTTGTTTTTTACCAAAATGGTTGTATGATACCTCTTTTTGTCTATATTGGCTCTTTTTTCCGTCATTTTGCCAACCGACAAATAAAGTTCGCATCCGATAATCGGCTTTATTCCTTTCTTTTTGGCTTTTTCGTAAAATTCCACCACTCCATACATTACGCCATGGTCGGTAAGAGCGCAGGAGTCCATCCCCAATTCTTTTACTCTGTCTAAAAGTTCGTCTATTTTGGGAAGTCCGTCAAGTAACGAATAATGGCTGTGGACATGAAGATGGCTAAATTTCATATTATTTTATTAACTCTTTATATTTAGAATCGGCTAAAATTGTTTGTTTTCTTATTTTAGAATCTTTCAAAATTAAGTTTTCTTTTATTTCAATTCCCTTGAGCGCCACATTTCCATAAATGTTGGCGCCGGACATATCCACCGCTCCTTCCACAAAACCGCCTCCCACATTAAGATTGCCGCCAATGCGGCAGTAGCGTAAATACAAATCGCCTCGAACAATAAGCCCCGCCCTGTAAGCGTCAAAAATCTTGATATCATAAAGATTTACATCGTCTCGGATATTGGCTTTTGCCAAACTTAAAAAGCCGGAAATCTTTAATCCCTTAAAATTAAGCGAGCCCTGAATTTCGGAACCAACTAAATTTAACACTCCGTCAATTTTCGCTTCTTCCATATTAAGGTCTCCCTTTAGAGAGGTAGAGCCAAAATAAAAAGGACCTTTCACAACCGCTTCGCTCAAATTCATATTTCCCCTTATAACCGCTCCTTGAAAAGAAACGGGGCCCATCACAACAGCGGTGCCTAAATCAATGTCTCTTTCCATAACTTTGCCTTGCAAAATTAAAGAAGGTAAAACTTTCCCGCGAAAATTTATTGCTCTGTCCTCTATGGCCGCCCGCCTAAATTCTTCCTCTATATCGTTTTGAGTTAAAATGTTTTCGCTTTTTTCTTCCATCTGTTTTATAATTTTATAAACAAAGAATTATATCATTATACAACAATGACAAAGAAAAACAAAAACACCAAAATAGTGTTTGGAGTGGACGAAGCGGGGAGAGGTCCCTTGGCGGGACCCGTCTATGCTTGCGCCCTCTGCCTTAAAAACCCGCCCCGCCTAAAAACAAGAGCGGAGGACTCTAAAAAATTAAGCAAAAAACAAAGAGAAGCGGTTTATAAAGAAATAAAAGAGAATAAAAATATAATTTTTGCGACAGGAAAAGCGGGGGTAAAAATGATAGATAAAATAAACATTTTTAACGCTTCCAAATTGGCGATGGAAAGAGCCGTTTATAATCTGTTAAAGAAAGCAGGGGAGGAACCGAAAATGATTTTGCTGGACGGCAATTTTAAGTTAAACCTGCCTTTCCCTCAACGCTCTTTTATAAAAGGAGACGGAAGAATTTTATCAATTAAAATGGCTTCCATAGCGGCAAAAGTGGAAAGAGACAGATATATGAAAAAACTGGCAAAAAAATTTCCGCGATATGGATTGGAAAGAAATATGGGCTACGGAACGCTTGAACACAGAAACGCTCTAAAAAAACGCGGCAGAACTTCCCACCACCGCCAATCCTTCCGCGTTCGCATTAAGGGAAAACAAATAGAGACAATATAGAGAAAGAGGGGGAGATTTTTCTTTCGTTTTTGTCGTCAAATTAAGAAATATTTTGTTTGTATTTTTGTTAAAGTTATGATAAGTTATAAAATAAGAAAAATTTATGGCAGTTCCAAAACAAAGAAAAACAAAATCCAGAAGAAACCAAAGGAGAATGCATCAGTTTCTAAAAATTACCGGTTTGGTAAAATGTTCTCATTGCGGAGAAACAAAACGGTCTCACACGGTTTGCGCCAACTGCGGGTATTATAAAGGAAGAGAGGTTATAAATGTTCTAAAAGATTTGGAAAAAAAAGAAAAGAAAAAGAAAGAAAAAGAATTAAAAGAACAAGAAAAACAAAAAGAGCAAAAATCCGCCAGTTTGGAAGAACTTTCCAAGAAAAAGTTTTAATGTTAAAAGCAAAATATGGCGTCAAGACATTTAGCCCGTTCAATAGCCCTTCAATCTTTGTTTGAATGGGACTTTTACAACAAAGAAGAAGCGACAGAAACAACACTTAAGCGGAATATAAAGAAATTTGGCGGAGGTTTTGACGAGGAAGATTTTTGCCGTTCCATTGTGAGCGGAGTATCAGAGCATAAAGATAAAATAGACGGGATTATAGAACAATCCGCTCCGGAGAGACCCCTCAACCAATTAAGTTTAGTAGACAGAAATGTTTTGCGAATTGGAATTTACGAACTTTTATACGAAGATACCAACGAAGTCCCTCCGAAAGTCGCTATAAACGAAGCGATAGAGTTGGCAAAAAACTTTGGCGGAGAAAGTTCCGGCCGCTTTATAAACGGAGTTATGGGAACGGTTTATAAAGAAATAAAAGAAGGACAAACATCAGAGAGCCATTAAAGCGAAATAGATATTATGAATGATTTTAGCGTTTTAGAGAAAAAATTAAATCTTAACTTTAACGACAAGGAGTTGCTTAAAAAAGCGTTTTGTCATCGTTCCTACATCAACGAAAATTCCGATTTTGAACTTGGCAACAATGAACGACTGGAATTTTTAGGAGACGCCGTGCTGGAACTTGCTGTCACTAAATATTTATTTAATAACTACGACAACACGGAGGGAGAACTCACCACATGGAGAGCCGCTCTTGTAAATTCTCAAAATTTAGGTAAAATTGCCAAAGACCTGGGATTCGGAGAATATATAATGTTAAGCAGGGGAGAGGAAAAAGACAAAAACGAAAAGGCGCGCAATTTTATATTAGCCGACGCCTTGGAAGCGTTTATAGGAGCGTTGTATATAGACAAGGGATACAAAGAAACAGAAAAATTTATTGAGAAAAGGATTATTAAAGAACTGCCCCAGATATTAAAAGAAGGATTGTGGAGAGATAATAAATCTCGTTTTCAAGAAATTTCCCAAGAAAGAGAAAAAGTCACTCCTTCTTATAAAATTTTAGAAGAAACAGGTCCCGACCATAAAAAATATTTCGTGGCGGGCGTTTTTTGGGGAGATACACTGGTGGCGAAAGGGGAGGGCTCTTCCAAACAAGAAGCGGAAGAATCCGCCGCTGAAAACGCATTAAGGGAACAGGACACAAATTAGAATCAAATTTAGAAGCCAAAAAATATGATTACTTTAAGATTTTTAAGAATAGGGAAAAAAAATCAGCCCTTTTTTAGAATTGTGGCAACCGACAAAAAAAATCCTCCCAAAGGAGGGAGATTTTTGGAAATACTGGGTTATTATAACCCCAAAACCAAAGAAAAATCCGTAAAACCTGAAAAGGTAAAGCATTGGATAAAAATGGGCGCCAAACCTTCTCCGAGAGCCCATAATTTTTTTGTGAGCGAAGGAGTAATAAAAGAAAAGAAAATTCCCGTTCACAACATTTCTAAAAAAGAAGCGGAGCCAGAAAAAGAAACTCCTTCAAGCGAGCCAACAACCGAAAATAAAGCGGAAAAAGAATCCCCGAAAGAAGAAGAAAAACAAGAAACAACGAAAGGAGAGAAAGTAGCGGAGGACACGGAAGAAGCGGAAGAAGCGGAAGAAAAAGAAACACCAAAAGAAGAGCCGATAAAGGAAAACTCGCCAAAAGAAGAAACTCCAAGGGAGAAAACACCAAAGGAAGACGCCGCCAAAGCGACGCAAGAAAAAAACCTTTCGAATAAAAAAGAATCGGAAGAGAAAAACGCGGAAAACAAAACGGATATTGACAAAAAGGAGGAATAAAAATAAAATAATAATTAAGGGAGCGAGATATAAATTAGAATCAAGTTCCCTTAAGGACTTAAAGTAGTTGATAAGCGAAAGGTCGGGCTACTTGATTAGATAGATAAAATATATGACTAAAGAAGAAAAAGACCAAGAATTTCTTGAATATATTGTGAAAACATTGGTAGACCACCCCGATGATGTAAAAGTTGACAGAAAAGTTGACGAAATGGGCGTTTTGCTTTCACTTAGCGTTCACCCGGAAGATATGGGGCAAATCATCGGAAAAAGCGGTTCTACCGCCAAAGCGATTAGAAATCTTGTGAGAATCGTTGGATTAAAAAATCACGCTCGGGTTAATTTAAGAATAGAAGAGCCCGAAGGCGGAACAAGAGCTAATTCCGGTGAAAAACCAAAGAAGCGGGAAAAAGAGGACTTGGACGACTTGAATATATAAGTCCCTTATATTATATTGCTTGAAAAAGCAGAGAAACAACGCTATAATTATGGCGTTGTTTCTTTTTGTATGAGAATAGATATACTTACAATATTCCCCGATTTTTTCTTCGGTTTTTTGGGCGATTCCTTAATTAAAAAGGGAATGGAAAAAGAAAAAGCGGAGATAAAGATTTGGGATATTAGAAATTTTACAAATAACAAGCATAAAGCGGTGGACGACAAGCCGTTTGGCGGAGGTAGGGGAATGGTGCTAAAAATAGAGCCGATATACAATTGCTTAGAGCAAATTAAAAAAGAAACTAATTTTCGCAAAAGGAAAATAGTCCTTCTAACTCCTCGGGGTAAAAAATTTAACCAGAAAAAAGCCGCTATATATTCAGAGAGCAAACATTTAATAATAATCTGCGGGAGATACGAGGGCGTGGACGAAAGAGTGGCTAAAAAATTGGTGGATGAAAAAATTTCCATCGGCAATTTTGTGCTAATGGGGGGAGAAGCGGGAGCAATGGCTATTGTAGAAGCGGTGGTTCGTCTTTTACCCGGATTTGTGGGAAAATCGGAAGAATTAAGAGAAAGAATAACGAAAGAAGGAGGATTTGCCGAATATCCGCAATATACAAGACCGGAAAAATTTAATAACTGGAAAGTTCCCAAGGTTTTAATGG
>CAZYWT010000009.1:0-19832 GCA_964651635.1 uncultured Candidatus Saccharibacteria bacterium
GAAAAGATAAGGGATTATCACAGGATAAGCTATCAAGATTAGCGGATGTGGCTCACGCCACTATTATTAAAATTGAATCAGGCGGAATAAAAAGCCCGACAATTGACACTATCCAAAAAATTGCGAAAGCTCTCGATGTTACGATTGATGATTTATTAAACAAAAAATAATTTTATGTCTGATTTTAGAAACAAAGTTTTTTATAAAGATTCTAGAAGAATGACGGAGTTGCCGGATAATTCTATCCAGTTAATAGTGACTAGTCCTCCGTATTTTAACATTAAAGATTATTCTTTGGATGGATATCAAAAAAACAAAAATGGTGAAAAAGTAAAAGGTCAGATAGGCGATATTCAAAACTATAAAAGATACATAGATGAAATGTTAAAAACCTGGAAAGAATGTAAGAGAGTTTTAAAGCCAAACGGGAAGTTAGTTGTAAATTCCCCCTTAATGCCTATGCTTAAAAAAAAGTTAAAAACGCATTACAATAGGCATATCTTTGATATCAACAGCGACATACAGAATTCAATATTAAACAATTCAAATTTATTTTTACTTGATGTTTATATTTGGAATAGAACCAATCCTAGTAAAAAATTGATGTTTGGCAGCTACCCATATCCAAGAAATTTTTATGCCCAAAATACTATTGAATTTATAACTGTATATGTTAAAGACGGCATTCCAGAAAATAATGCCTCAAGAGAGGTAAAAGAAAAAAGTAAGTTGACTGAAAAAGAATGGGTAGAATTCACTAAACAGGTTTGGGATATACCGATACCAAATAAAAATGATTTGGCTTTCGGTGAGCATTCTGCAATTATGCCCGAAGAAATTGTAAGACGGTGCGTAAGGTTATATACCTATGTTAATGACTTGGTGTTAGATCCTTTTGCCGGTTCGGGAACTACTTTAAAGATAGCAAAAGAATTAAAAAGAGATTATGTCGGTTACGAGATTTCCAAAAGTTATGAGAATATAATAAACGCCAAACTACAAGAAACTTTATTTTGATTATGTTAGAAATAAACAAAATTTATAATCTTGATTGTTTTAATTTTTTGGATAAAATTGATGATAATATTGTTAAACAAGATGTTGCTAAAACTCCCGGCTTTGAACTTCATCATGTTGTTCCGTTGGCTTGGTCTGAGAATATTCATCATTTCAAGATGTTAGATAAATGGGAAAATATGGTTTATGTCGACGCCTTTAGCCATGCTAAAATTACTCAAAATAAGAACAGAAATGTTGTTCTAGGCGCGGTAAAAGATGATATTACCCTTGTTGATTATTCGGACAATGAAATCTATTTGAAATATCAAAAAAATATTTTATATAAACCAGAAAACAAAGAGACGATAAAAAAGTATAATTATGAGTTGCTTAATGTTTTGGAATAAATTGATAATACTTCAATATTTCTAAAAAATGAGTCATCTCGATTGGATAGGGCCTGTCAAATCAAATAACTATCTGACTGAAACACTTTTGGTTAAATCAGAAACTTTCTGAGCGAATTTTTTAAATCGAACCCTGTTTAGAGCAGTTGCCCTGATATAACATCGGGACAACCGCTCTAAATTCTAAAAAACCAGAGAAAAAACCAGGGACCCGACTACTAACAGATTGCCGACGAGTCGGGTCTCTGTCACTTTGACAAAGAGCGGGTCTCTGTTAGGTTCTTAACCGATTGTATCTTACAGATTTTAGGTGACTTGACGCGCCAACTTGTTTGAATGTTTGGGAATTGGTAAAATAAAGGCGAGGATTATAAAATAAAGTGTTTTATGTTTAAGAAAAGTTTTGAAAGAAGTATAGAGGAGAAAAACAAATATGAAGTCGCTTATAAAAAAGCGCTGGAGTCGTTAAAAGAGGACGCGATAAAAATGGAGGATTTTTATGATATTTACGGAGAGGAAGATGTTAAAGCGGATTTGAGGGAAGTGGAAAGATTGAAAAAAGTTTTTGAAGAGAAAAATCTTGAAGAAGACAAAGAAACTAAAAAATTCGCTACTATATTTGAATCCATAATCCATTATCACGGCGAGATGTCTGATTGGTTTGGTCCTAATTCTTTTACCTATAAATCTTGCGAATATGACGATTTTAAGAACAAGGTGGATGAAATTGTGGAGGTGGAGGATGGGTCCCAAGAAAATTTTTCTCATTTAGGGCTAGCCATTGATGTTACTACCACCGGCAGTCTTTATAAGAAGTTGGCTCCAATTTGGGACGACTTAAAGAAAGGAAATTTGGGAGAGGTAAAGTATTTTAATAGCAAAGAAGGAGGATTAAAAAATTTACCAAGAGTGGTAATTTCCGCCGATAAAAGGGAGGTGGAAGAACTAATGGAACTTTGGCTTGAAGAGAACAAAAAAGAGTTGGTAAGTCATCCTATCCAATTTCATATATTAGACCAAATAAAAATTCAGTTAGAGAAATCTAAAATTTGGCTAAAAGAAAAAGGAGAAAATAATTTAGCCGAGATATTTGAAGATAGATTAAATCTTATAGACAAGATATTGAAAGAAAAGCAAGAAGTTCGCGGGCAATTAGAAAAAGAAGGAAAAATGGAAAGACAGGGCTCTTTTTCTCGGCTGGGAATAATAGAAAAAAATATAGATTCTTTGATTGAAGAAGATAAAAATTAAAATATAATTTTATTTGAAAATGTTTTTCAAAGAGTTTCTCGGCAAAACATAATTTGGTTATTTTTTGAAAAATTAAGCGATAATAATTGAAATTTTTTATGGAGGAAGAGAAAATTGAAAAGATATTAAAGATAATTACTGGTTTACTCCGAGAAGAGCGGGTTTTTTGGCGCTTGGACGGCAGCGCCAATTTGCTCCTTCAAGGAGTTAAAACCTCCGTGAGGGACTTGGATATAACTACCGACAAGAAAGGAATCAAAGTTTTTAGAAGTCGCTTGAAATCTTTTATCGCCGAGGATTTTTCACAAAAAGAGGGAGGCGACAAAACTTTGATTTGTTATATTTTAGGGGAGGAAGTAGAGATAAATTCTTATAGGGGCGGAAATTTTAACGCTCGTGGAAAAATTAAAGAAATTAACCGGCGGGGAATAAAAATTCCGGTTGTTCCCCTTGAATTTGCTCGGGAATTTTATAAACGGATAGGCAGGAAAGAAAAAGTGGATATAATTTCTAAATATTTGGAAAAGAAGCGAGGGTAGATTATAATAGAATTAGAGTATAATTATAATTATGCAAAGAGGAGAGATAGAAAAAAGGGAAAAAAGAAAATTGGCTAAAAATAGGCAAATATAACTCAATAATCTTAAATTGTATTTTGAAGCCGAATATCTGAAATATTAAAAAAAGTAGAATTTTTATTAGATAAATGGATACATTTACTTTACAAAGATTATAAAAAGAACTAAAATATAAGTAAGGTTGTAAAAACTAATATAAAAAATAAAAATATGGATAATCAAAATTTTAATCAGCAAGAATCAAATAACTCTCAAGTTTCATCCAATATAGATAAATCAAATAATAAGAAAAAGATCTGGACTATTATAGGAATTATAGTTATTATCGCTATTTTATTTATAGGATATTTTTTGTTAATTGATAAGGAATCCGAGGAAAAACTAAAAGATGAGATTATTGGTCAAACTTTTGATAAAGAAGCAGGGCCCAAAAAACCAAAAGATGAAACTCCCGGTCAAACTTTTAATGGAGGGACGGAACCCAATGTCCTTGCTAATATTTCTTTGGCAAAAAGATTGATTAAGCCAGAGGATATAATTTCTACCAACCCAAGCGTAGAACCGCAGGTTCCGGAGTATTCTTTGCCATTGGAAATTTCCAACGATATTGCAAATTGGGATAAATTTAGCAATAAAATAAGGTTAAGCGACCCCGCAAAACAACTTTTATCTGATAATGGCTTTGTTGTTGCTGAAAATAATAATATCTTTTATGCAAAAGAGGATTTTGCAAATTTTTATTCTGAAATAGAAAATAAAGATTTACCTATTTTTATAACCACAGATAGTTTACTTCATTATTATCATGTTTTCTTTGACACATCTTTATTGAGAATGGAAAAAGATATTTTTTATAATGATGTTTGGGAAATGACCAAAAATCTTTATAATGATTCTTTGAATACTTACCAAAACTCAAATGATACCTTATTAAAAGAAGCGGCTAAAAAGAATGTCGCTTACTTGGCAGTGGTTCTTGAATTGTTAAAACCAAAATTTGACCAAATAGTTTCCGGAGATAATGTCAAAGATATTGTTGATTGTAATTATGGTGTTGAGTATTGTGAACAAATCTACGAAGATACTATTCAAAATGGAACATTTAAATATTTTGGCCAAAAAGAAGCAGAAAAATATTCTTTTAATCCCCCCAATTTTGTTAAAGATTTGGTGAATGGCGAATTAAAACTTATTTCTGACCATAAAGGATGGAAATGTTCTCCAATTTTTTCATATGAAGAAGATTATTCTCAATATGTTCCAAGAGGGCATTACACTAAAACAGAAAAGCTTAAAAACTATTTTAAAGCTTTTATGTGGTACGGGCGAATGACCGGTTTAATTAAGGGGTCAGATAGTATTGATAAAGGACAGTGTATTAGTGGCGGCGCGCCCGATGGATTTATTTCCAGCGATGACGCTAAAATTCAAACTCTACAAGCTTCAATTTTAGCCAGAAAATTTGCCATAGATTCTGACATTCAAGAAAATTGGAAGAAAATTTATTTAATCACCGCCTTTTATGTGGGATTTTCTGATGATTTGGGACCAATTGAATATAGCTCCGCTTTAGAGGAAATGTTTGGCGATGAAGTGAATATAGATTCTTTGTCGGAAAAAATTATAAGTATTCAAAAAACAATAAATAATAAATTTTCTGGACCTCAAATATATAGTGGGTTGGGGAATGCAAAAATGATAGTTCCAAAACCACCTTTAACGGAAGAACAGATTAATGAGCTAAAAAAACAAATGAAGCAGTTATTAGCCAACACTAAGGGATTTAGAATGATGGGACAAAGATTTGTTGTTGATTCTCAACTTTTTTCCGATATAGTTTCTCCTTATTCTGGAGAATATACGGGTCCAGAAAACCAAAAACCCTTTACATATGTTGTAACTGAAATGGGTAGAGAAGTTCGAGGTTTTCCGAGGGGGCTTGATATTATGGCATTATTTGGTTCCGAGCGCGCTAAAGAAATAATAAAAGATTTAGGTGATGACAATTATTCTGATTACGAAAGTAAATTTAATAATTTGAAAGAAGACCTGGACAATATTTCTGAAGAGAAATGGCGCCAAAATCTTTATTGGAATTGGTTTTATGTTCTTAAATCTTTGATTGATGATTTTGGTTCAGGATATCCAACATTTATGCAAACCGACGCTTGGCAAGACAAAGAATTAAATACCGCGTTGGCTTCTTGGGCCGAATTGCGCCATGATACAATTTTGTATGCTAAACAAAGTTATACCGGAGCTGAGATGGGCGGTTTTCGGAAAGAAGAGCCCAAAATAGTAGGATATGTAGAACCCGTGCCTATGTTTTATTCAAGGTTGTTAGATTTAACTAAAATGACAAAAAAAGGATTAAATAATTTACTTACTCAAGATGAATTGGATAAAATTGATGTTGGATATGCAATGAATGACTTTGAGACCATTTTGACAAGGTTAGTCGATATTTCTAAGGATGAGTTAGAAAATAATGAATTAAGTGACGATGACTATGATTTTATAAAACATTTTGGCAGTTCATTAGAATCAATAAGTTCCAGGTTGCTTGCAACCGAAGGGGACGCCGACCCCGATATGTTTAAGACAACATTGATATCTGATGTACACACCGACGGTAATACCAAAAAAGTTTTAGAGGAAGGTGTAGGTTATGTAAAACCTGTTATTGTTGCCTATAAGTTGCCGGGAGATTATATCTTGGCCGGGGTAGGTCCAGTTTTCAGTTATTATGAATTTAAGCATCCAATGAAGGATAGATTAACAGATGAAGAGTGGAGAAATAAATTAAAAACCAACCCTCCAAGTGAACCCGAATGGATAAAAAGTTTTTCTGAATAATCAATAAAACCGTTAAAGAAAAATCCTCTGTTGGTTTAATAATATGAATATAAAATCTTTTTTCAAAAAGAGCATTTTTATTATTATTTTATTTGTAATAGTTATTTCTATTTTCTTGTTTTTTAAGGAAGAGAACATTCGGGGTTATGTTAGCGGTGTCGCGCCTCATCATTTATTAGCGGATTTAATTATTGAAAATTGTTTTAATGAGTTATCAAAAGAAAATTATCCACAAAAAATTATTTTAATTGGTCCAGACCATTTTAATGCCGCGGGGATTTATGGTAATAATTTAATAACTGTCAGTACCTCAACAAATAATTTAAATAACTTATCAATTGATAGTAAAATTCTAAATCTTTTAAGTAAATCAAATAACTTTTCATTTAGCAACTATGCGATTAAGAGCGACCATGGGATAACGAATATTTTACCTTTCATTAAAAAGTATTTTCCCAAAACAGAAATCATTCCCTTTTTAATACCCGCTAATTTCTCAATTGATAAGGCAAAAAATATAACAAGAGATTTGCATAATATTTTACCGGATGAGTCCTTTGTTTTAGCTAGTGTTGATTGGTCTCACTATCTTCCTAAAAATGTAGCTGATTTTCATGATAAAAAATCAATAAGAGTTTTTCTTAATTTTGAAGAAAAAAATTTCCCAAATATAGAAGTTGATTGTCCTCAATGCTTATATATTAGTCGTTACTTTGCGACATTAAGAAACGCTAACAACTATAAAGAGATTGGTTATAAAAATTCACAAGATTTTTTAGGCGGTAATATCTTGGATAATACAACCTCTTATTATAGCGCTCTTTTTTCTAAACAAGAAAATATTTCTAACAACAATAATTTTTCAAAAACTATTCTATTCTTGGGCGATATAGTATTAGACGAGTCCGTGAAGAAATTGATAGACAAAAATAATTTGTTATACCCAATTGATAATATAAAAATTTTTTTGAAGGGCGTTGACATTTTAGTGAGTAATTTGGAATATCCCATAGTTTTAAATCCCGCATTAGATAAAAACAATTCGGAAAATTTCAATCTTGATTTAAAAATATTAGATTTATTGAAATACACAAATATAAATCTTGTTTCTTTAATTAATAATAATATCTTATATAAAGATATCCTATTCCAGATTAAAGAATTTTTAAATGCGCAAAATATAAATTATTTTGGCGACTCGACAAATTGTAATAAAGAAAATATTTATAAAAAAGATAATGTAGCCATTATAGGGTTAAATAGATTTTCCATAGCTAATTGTTCAGAAAAAGAAATTAAGTTTTTAATTGAGAGTATTAATGATGACAATACTTTTGTTGTTGCTTTCATTCGTTGGGAGCAAAAGCAAGGATACAAAGCAACGAATAGTGCTGAACAAAGAAATTTAGCTTACTTAATGATTGATAACGGAGTTGATTTAATTATTGGTTCTCACTCTCATATCGTGGAAGAAGTTGAAAAATATAAAGGGAAACTAATTTTTTATTCTTTAGGTAATTTTATTTTTAAGCAAGATTCTCCCGAAAAAGACCAAGAAAGTTTAGCCGTAGGGTTAGAATTTAACGAAAATAAAGCATTTATTTATTTTTTTCCACTTGGGCCTCACAATGGTCAACCTTATCTTTTAGATAATGTAGATAAAGTAGAATTTTTAGAGAATTTATCTTTGAAAAGCTCAACAGTTCCAAGGGAACAAATTATGAGTGGTAAAATAATAATTGATACTTTTTGATTATTGAAGAAAAATATAAAGACGGGACTTTTGTTTTTAGATTTACGATGGAAGGGAGGAAAGAAAAGTTGTTATAATAGTTTTTAATTCCCCTAATGAAAAAAGAGATACCCAAATAATTTATAAAAATTTTGTTCGTAAACTTTGACTTGAACCCGGCAATTTGATATTCTGAAAATATAATAAAATTAAAATAAGAATAAGAAGTTCAAAACGAAACACCATAAAATTTATTTATTCTTAAAACGATTATGCTTCCGCAGATAGAATCAAAAGAAAAAAAATTAAATGACTATAAAGGAATTGTTGACGATTCTCTCTTAAGGGAGATAAAAAAACTTGCCAAAGAATTAAAAAACAAAAAAGTTTATATGCTTAACTCCACTCCTCGGGGTGGGGGAGTGGCGGAAGTTCTTAAAAGTTTAACTCCTCTTTTGCGCGACACGGGACTGGATTGTAGATGGTATACAATACCGGGAACGGAGAACTTTTTCAAAATTACCAAAAAAATGCACAGTGGCTTGCAAGGTAAAGATGTTTTCTTAAAAAACGGCGAAAAAAGAAAATACCTAAAACATACAAAAAGAGTGGCAAAGTTAGTAAAAGATATGAAGCCGGATATTTGGGTGGTTCACGACCCGCAGCCAGCCGGTTTAATTTCTTATATTCCTAATTTTCATCCGGCCATCTCGAGAATTCATATAGATCTTAACGCTCCGGGCAAGGGTTTTTGGGAATTTTTGTCTCCCTATATATCTCAATACGACAGGATTGTTTTTACCACGCAGGAATTTGTTCGGGAAGAAGTAAAAAGCAAAGCGAGAGTTTTCGCTCCTGCCATAGACCCCACAAGACCCAAAAATCAACCGATAGACAAAGAACTCGCCAGAAGAGCGTTGGAATCGTTTGGCATATCGGCGGACAAGCCATTTATTTCTCAAGTGGCGAGATTTGACAGATTTAAGGACCCTGTTGGGGTGGTGAAATCTTATAAAAAAGCCAAAAAAAAGATACCGAATTTACAGCTGGCTCTTGTGGGGTTTTTCTTGGCAAAAGACGACCCGGAGGCGGAGGAAGTTTATGAAGAAGTTAAAAATGAAGTCGGAAATGATAAAGATGTTTTTATGTTTGCGGACCTGAACCAACTCGGCGATATGAACATAAGCCATTTTGTAAGGTGGGTTCAATGCGGTTCCGATATTGTTTTGCAAAAATCAATCAAAGAAGGGTTTGGACTTACGGTTACGGAAGCGATGTGGAAGAAACAACTTGTAATTGCGGGAAATGTGGGCGGAATAAAATTGCAAATTGAAAATGGTAAAGATGGGTTTTTGGTAGAAAATGTTAAAGAATGTTCCGAGAGAATTGTGGAGATAATAGAAAATCCAAAACTTGCCAAAAAATTGGGAAGAAACGGCCAGAAAAAAGTTAGAGAAAACTTTTTAATGCCTCGCTTAGCGAGGGACTATCTAAAACTTTTTAAGGAGTTTTTATAATTTTTTTATAAATTCCCAAATATCTTTTCGCCGATTTTTCCCAAGAAAAGTCCCTTTTCATTCCTTCTCGCATCATCTCTCTCCAAGTGTCTTTCTCCTTAAAAGTTTGAGCCGCGCGTTTGAGAGTTTTCATAAAATCTTTTTTATAAATAAAACCGATTTTTTCATTTACTGTGTCTTTTAACCCCCCCGTTTCCCTAACCAAAGGAATTGTTCCATATCTCATTGATATCATTTGACTTAATCCGCAGGGCTCGAAGTTAGAGGGAATTAAAAATATATCCGCGGAAGCGTAAATTTGATGAGCCAACTTTTCGTTAAAATCAATTATTGCTTTAATGTTGGCAAATTTTTTAGAAATTTTGGAAAGTTTTTTTTCATAGTCCTTTAAGCCCGTACCCAACACTATTAAGTTGATTTTCATATTTCCAAGTTCGTTGGCGTTTTTTATTATTTCCTCTATTCCTTTTTGGTAAGCCAAACGAGAAATCAATCCAAAAAGGGGAACGGACGGCTCGTTCTCGCTAAAATATGTTTCTTGCAAATATCTCTTGTTCTCCTTTTTTATATTTAGATTTTCGGAGGAATAATTAAAAGGAATTAGTTTGTCTGTTTTGGGATTAAAAAAATCGGTGTCTATTCCATTTAATATGCCAAATAAATCGTTTTTCCTTTTTTGAAGAATCTTTTCCAGTTCGCATCCAAATTCTTTTGTTAAAATTTCTTTTGCGTAATTGGGGCTGACGGTATTTATTATATCGGCGTTTAGTATTCCGCTTCTCAAGCAATTTAGGGGTTTGTCCTCCCCCAGTATTTTTTTGGCGATTTTTCGCGAATAACTTCCTTGATAAGCGAGATTGTGTATTGTTAGAACGGTTTTTATTTTGGTTATACGGGGAATAATTGCCGTGTGCCAATCATGGCAGTGCAGAATATTCGCCTTCATTTCTTCACCGAGTTTAGCGGCGGCGAAAGAAAAAAATAAAAATTTTTCCGCTTCTTTTTTACTTCCTCCCGAAGAAGCGTCTTTTTCGGGATATATTTTTTTACTCCCCAAAAACTCGTTGTTTTTTATAAGATAGAGGGGAACGGGAGAACCCGGCAGAGTTGTTTTCCAAACTTCGCAAGTTTGCTTTTTTCCCTTAAACAAAACACTCATTTTATTCCAAAGAGTGGCGTTTATTTTTATAACCTTATAAAAAGGGATAACGACGGAGGCTTCAATTTTATTTTCTTTTAGCGCTTTGGGGAGAGAGCCCACCACATCGGCGAGTCCTCCCACTTTAACAACCGGAGAACACTCGGAAGCGGCAAATAATATCTTCATATATTTCTATGCTCCGGTTGCCCGGGCTTTACTTTTTGATATTGCTCTTTGTATTTATCCATCATTTTTTTAAGTTTTTTATCGGGAACTTCCAGTCGCAGAAGATTTACAATATGGATAGCGTCGTAAATATCGTTCTTTGTTTCTAATTTCCAAATAGCGTCTCGCCACAAAATAGCTTTCTCAAAGTTCCTGTTGTTACTCGCCTCTTTTTCTTTTTTTCTCATCATCTCCAAGAAAGCGCTGTAAACTTCTTTTTTTCCTTTTGTTCTGTCCCTAAAAGGAATTCTCACTTTTTCTTTATATTTTTTCGCTTTATCTTCTATTTTCCCTTCTCTTTGCCACTTAAAAGCCATAGCGAGAATGTCCCTATACATTTTCTCCGCTTTTTCTTTTTCTGTTTTTGTTAGTTCCGTTTTTTTTAGCGTTGTTAAAATTTCCCAAGCGCCTTTTTCTATCATTTCCACGCTCCACCACGGTTCTCCCGAACCCCAAAAAAATTGATCGGACGCCATGGCTTTTTCCAGAAGTTTTTTAAGGCAAGGAGACGGCTCGTCCGGAGCTTTGGAGAATAGATAATTCAAAAATTTCCATTGAAGTTTGTGGACTTTGTTTTCGGGATTTTTCCAAGAATAAAATTGCGTTCCTTTTTTTATTTCTTCCCAAGAAGACGCCCAAGTGGCAGGTAGGGGAGATACTTCTTTTTTAGCGGCAAAACGCTCCATTTCCGAAAAAGAAACTTGCTTTAATTTTGTTTTGTCTATTATTTCCAAAAACTTTTCTCCCAAGCCGGGACGATGATGCCCCAGCGTTTCTCCGTCCATCGCCGTTGTTATAAATTTTTCCTCTTCCTTTATTATGTTTTTGAAATCGGCTCCGCTCCTTATAATCCCGCTCATAATGGCGTTGGATATTCTTCTTTCTCTAAATACGGCTTTTAATCCGCCGGCGTTTTTAACGGTATATATCTTTTTTTCCAGTTTTCCGGGGAAAGAAATTTCGTCCAAGATTATATATTTATATCCCATTTCAGAAACCGCTTTTGCCACTTTTGGCGAGTAAGCCATCTCGGGCGGGAAAAACGAATTGGGTTTATACAAAGAGCCAAAGTATCTTTTATTTGTTTTGTTGTTTTCTTTTATTTGAAGTTTTATAAATTTCTTCGGAATAAGAGGCAGAAAAGCGTGATATTTGGCGCTTTCGGTAAAAAATATTTTTCTGTCTTTGGCTAATTTTTTAATATCTTCCAATATATCTTGATACCCTTTTTCAGCAAATATTTCCGTTAAAGAGCCGTTTATGTTGAGATTGAGACGGGCGTTTACTTTCAAGAGTCCTCTAAAAAGCGGGCGATAACATTCGTTTGCCACTTTTTCCAAAATTTCTTCGGATTGGTTGGAGGGTTGGTAAATGTGGAGAAAATTAAGCCAATACATATTTTTATCTTTTTTTATCTTACTTTTTATTTTTTATAATTTCCCGAAAAATTTTTAGATATTGTCTGGCGGAATTTTCCCAAGAAAAGTCCTTTTTCATCGCTCTCTTTGTTATTTTCTTCCAAACCGAAGGATTTGAAGAATAAATTGTCTGCGCTTTTACAAGGGTGGTATAAAAACTCATTGGTTCGTAATCGTAAAACAAAAATCCGTCTCCGCTTTTTTTGTCGCTGAAAAAATTATTTATTGTGTCGTCCAACCCTCCCGTGGCTCGGGCGATGGGGACGGAGCCGTATTTCATCGCTTGCATCTGAACAATTCCGCA
Organism: uncultured Candidatus Saccharibacteria bacterium; assembly: GCA_964651635.1. Classification (GTDB taxonomy): domain Bacteria; phylum Patescibacteriota; class Minisyncoccia; order Minisyncoccales; family CG1-02-41-26; genus CAZYWT01. The sequence goes on from CAZYWT010000009.1 coordinate 12,429, forward strand.
GGGCTCAAATTTAGAAGGAAGCAAAGTGGCGTCCGAGCCGGCGAAAACAAGATGGGGAAGTTCCGTGTCAAATTCAAAAATATAACCGAGCTTATCTGGATATTCTCTTCTTTTCTTCTCTATCATTTCTTTATAAGCGGAGTCGCCGTCTCCCAAAAATATTATTTGCGCCGACAAATTTTTTAGAAAAGGGTCTATAATTTGCTCTATTAAATCAAATCCTTTTTGGGCGCTCAGACGAGAAACCATTCCCGCTATAAATTTGCTTTTATCTTCGGGCAAACCAAATCTTTTTTGTAAATGGGACTTGTTTTCTTTCTTTTTTTCCACCGACGCAACGGAGTATTTTGCGGGGATTTTGTCGGAAATAGTCGGGTCGTAATTATTATAATTTATTCCGTTTAGAACTCCCCAAAATTTCCCTTGCTTTTCTTGAAGCAACTCGTGCAAACCGTAGCCGTTTTCTTTTGTGAGTATCTCTTTGGCGTAAGTGGGGGAGACGGTTGTTATGCCGTCGGAATATATAATGCCCCTTTTCATCCAATTCAATTTTGCTAGTCGGGAATTAAAAAAATCGGGTATTTCTTCTTGCCCCGAATCTTTCTCGCTTTCCTTCATAAAACGAAAATCGCACATTCCTTGATAAGAAAAATTGTGAATCATAAAAACCACCGGAATGTCGCCCAATTCATTAGTGTATTTAGTTTTTAGATAATTGGGCAAAAGTCCGGTTTGCCAATCGGAGGATACGATTATATCGGGCTTCCATTTTGATTTTCTTAAAAATTCCGCAACTCCTCTACAAAAAAGCGCCCAACGAATATGGTCGTCCATATACCCGTAAACATTGGCTCTTTTCTCGTAGTATTCCATATTTTCCAGAAAATAGGCGGGAACGCTTTTTCCTCCGCTGTATTTTTTTACATTACATACAAGGTAGTGGTAATTTCCCGGTTGGTCTGTCGGAACTCTTAATCCTTTAACTTCCATTTTGAGGCGATATTTTTGAGGGTCGATTGTTCCGTAGCGAGGAATAAAAACGCGAGCGTCATGCCCGGCTTCTCTTAAAGTTAAAGGGAGGGAATACATTACATCGCCCAGTCCTCCGGCTTTGGCAAAAGGAGCGGCTTCCGAACCCGCAAAAAGTATTTTCATTTTTTTGGAAAGAGGCAAAGGTTTTTTATATTTTTTCATTTTTTTTATTTTTTTCGGCTATAAACAACGCTCCAATTGTTCCGGCAAAAGCGCCCAAAGCGCCTTTCTTTATTTTAACATTTTTAGCCGATAAGGGGGACAAAATATTTTCCCGAGCCGTTTTTTTGGCTTGGTTTATAAAATAAGGGTAGAGTTCGGACAATCCGCCTCCTAAAATTATTGTTTGGGGGTCCAAAAGATTGACGATATTAGAAATAGCGACTCCCAGATAATATCCGTATTCATTTACAATTTTTAACGCCTCTTTGTTGTTTTTGGCGGCTTTTTCTCGGATTTCTCTTGAATTGAGGTTTCTTTTCGTGAAAAATTTTTTAGAGCAAAAATCTCCCAAAGAAGCTAAATTTCTTTCCCGAACAACAAATTTAGTATGCTCGGGTTCGCCGGCTCCGCCAAATTCTCCCCGCCAAATTTTGTTTTTCAAAATAAAACATCCCCCAACGCCGGTTCCGAGAGTAAGACAATATACAGAACGGCTCTCTTTGCCCGCGCCTTTTAAGTATTCCGCCGTCCCAAAGCAGTCGGCGTCGTTTTCTAAAATAACAGGGATTTTTATTTTTTTCTCCAAATACCTTTTAAGGGGGAAATTTTCAAGATAAGCGACATTGGGAACTCGAAGCGGTTTTTCTCGTTTTTTATCAAAAACGCCCGGAATCCCGAGGCATACTCTTTTTGCGTTAAAATCTTTCTTTTGCTTGTTTATATAATCAATTATAAAATTAAGAAACTCTTCTCTTGTCCCCGAAGTTTTAATAGTTTGCTTTTTGAGCAATTTTCTCGGGTTTCCGGCGGCTAAGTTTATTTTGCTTCCTCCCACATCTATGGCTATATAGCAATTTTTCATATAATTTAATGATAACAAGAAATAATTTTTTTGTATATAGCGCTCTCATAATAATTATTTGAGCGGTTGCCCCGATATAACATCGGGGTAACCGCCCGGAACATCGGGGCAACCGCCCGGAACATCGGGGCAACCGCCCGGAACATCGGGGCAACCGTCCGGAACATCGGGGTAACCGCTCTTTGATAGAGAGCGGGCTTTCTATTTTTTGATTTTATTAAATAACCGCAAAAACGCTGATATTTATTTGCCTTGAAGGGAAGGAATTTTTGAGTTAAACTAAAAGAAAATAAATTAAACTCGTGGATTCCACAATAGAAAAAATAAAAGATAAATTAGACATCGTGGATGTAATTGGAAATTACCTTACCTTGCAAAAAGCCGGAGCCAATTATCGGGCAAACTGTCCCTTTCACTCGGAAAAAAGCCCTTCTTTTTTCGTGTCTCCTGGAAGGCAAATTTTTAAGTGTTTTGGTTGCGGAGAATCGGGGAGTATATTTGACTTTGTAATGAAAATGGAGGGAGTTGATTTTAAGGAATCCTTAAAAATTTTGGCCGGACAAGCCGGAGTAGAACTTCCTTCCTATAACCCCCAAATAAAAACAGAGAGAGAGGAGATGTTTGGAATTTGCGAATTGGCGACTCGCTTTTTTCAAAAACAATTAAAAGAAACAAAAAACGGAAAAGAAGCGGAAAGTTATCTAAAGAAAAGGGGAGTTAGCGAAAAGTCGCTTGAAAAATGGCGGCTCGGTTACGCCCCGGAAAAATGGCGAGCGCTTTCCGATTTTTTGGTAAGTAAGGGATATGACAGAGAAAAAATCGTAAAAGTTGGTTTGGCGATAAAGTCCGAAAAGGGCGGAACTCCTTACGACAGATTTAGAAAGAGAATAATTTTTCCGGTTTTTGATATTCACGGAAGGGTTATAGGGTTTGGAGGCCGGATAACCGATAAATCGGAAGACACCGCTAAATATATGAATACTCCCAACACCCCGCTTTACGACAAAAGCAAAACTTTATATGGATTAAATTTCGCCAAAGTTCCCGTAAGAAAAGAAGGTTTTGCTATTATGGCGGAAGGATATATGGATGTTATAATGAGCCATCAAGCGGGGGTGGAAACAACGGTTTCTTCCAGCGGCACATCTCTCACCGAAAATCAACTCCGCATATTAAAAAGATACACCGAAACGCTCTACACCGCTTTTGATATGGACTCGGCCGGAGGAATGGCTACCGAAAAAAGCGTGGATATGGCGAGAAATATGGACTTTTCAGTAAAAATGATAACAATGCCAAAAGACAAGGACCCGGCCGATGTTGCTTGCGATGAGCCGAAAAAGTTAAAGAAAATGATTGAAGAAGCCAAAGATTCTATGGAATATTTTTTCATTCGCGCCTTTGAAGACGGTGAGCCCGAAGGTCCCGAGGAAAAGAAAAAAGCGGCTAAAAAATTGCTTTCCAAGATAGCCGGAATTCCCGACAAAATTATTTCTTCTCACTGGCTCCAAAAACTCTCCGAAAAACTTAATGTTCCCGAGGATGATATAAGGGAGGAGTTAAAAATAATAGAAAAAGAATTAAAAAGGGGAGGCGGTTTGACAAAAGAAAAAAGGGGAGGAGAATTGGTTAATTCGCCTAACGCAAATTTTGAAAACAACAAAAAAAGTCGAAAACGCCTTATAGAAGAAGAAGCGCTTTCCATTTTGTTTTTATTTCCCCATTTGGCGGAGTGTTGCGAAAAGGAAAGAAAATATTTGTCCGCGAAAACAAAAAAAATTGTGGATGAAATTTTAGAGAAAAAGCCCCAAGATAAAAAAGCGATCGAAAAATTGCTAAACCAATTATCAAAAGATAAGAATTTGGAAGGTATAATAAACGAAGCGTCCATTAAGCCGTCTTTAGACGAAGAAGTTGGCGAGGAGGACAAAAAACAAGAAATTCTGGCTTGTATTAAAGAACTCAAAAAAATTCATTACAAAAAAGAGATAGATAAAATTCACGCTAAAATAAGAGAAGCCGAACAACAAAAAAACGGAAAAGAACTAACTCGGCTTTTGAATCGTTTTAATCAAAAAATAAAAAACATAAATACCTAATTTAATATGCCCAAAAAACAAACAAAAAACAAAAATGAAAAAAGCGAGGAATTCAAAAAGATAACAACAAAAGCGAAAGAAACAAAGAATACAAAAAAGAAAACAAGTTCCAAAAAAAATCTTGGCGATTCTTCCAAAAATTCTGTTTTAGACCCGCAAAAAAAGGAAAAATTGTTAAAAAAAGCCCAACACCGAGGATTTGTAACAGGCAGAGAAATTCTTTTTTTCTTTCCCGATTTTTATAAAAATATAAGCGAATTGGAAAATTTTTACGAAGAATTAAAAGAGCGGGGGATTGAAGTGGTTTTTCGGGAATCCTTATTAGACAGCGACTTGGAAGAAAAAAAGAAAAAGGGCATTCTGCCTCGCATCGATTCCGTGCAGATGTATCTTAAAGAAATAGGAAAAATCTCAATGATAAAAGCCAAAAAGGAAAAGGAGTTGGCGAAAGAAATTGAAAAAGGGAATTTGGAAGCCAAAAAAGCGTTGGTAAAAGCCAATCTGCGATTAGTTGTTTCTATCGCCAAAAAATATGTCGGAAGGTCTCCCAATCTTACTTTTTTGGATTTAATTCAAGAAGGTAATCTCGGACTTTTGAAAGCGGTGGAAAAATTTGATTGGAGAAAGGGCTATAAATTTTCTACTTACGCCACTTGGTGGATAAGACAAGCCATTACAAGAGCGTTGGCGGACCAATCTCGCACAATTAGAATTCCCGTTCATATGGTGGAAACAATCAGTAAATACGAAGCCACGCGAAAAAGATTGGTTCAAACTTTGGGACGCGACCCTCTTCCGGAAGAAATTTCCAGCGAAATGGGTTTGGAGCTTTCCAAAATTCACAAAATAATGGAGATAAAACAAAAAACCGTTTCTTTGGAAACTCCAATAGGAGAGGACGAAAAAGACAGCACACTGGCGGAATTTATAGAGGACGAAAAAACGCCAAGCCCCGCTTCTCGGGCTTCTCATAATCTCTTAAAAAACAAATTGGAGGAAATTTCCGAGTCGCTCACCGACAGGGAAAAGCAAATTTTGGAGATGAGATTTGGGATTAAAGACGGCATAATTCACACGCTGGAAGAAGTGGGACAAAAATTTGATGTTACCAGAGAAAGAATAAGGCAGATTCAAGCAAAAGCGCTGGAGAAAATACGGAAAGATGAGTTAATTAAAAAATTAAAAGATTATTGAGCAAAATCTTGAAATTATATTTTTTTTAAATTATATTATTTATAGCAACTCATTTTATGGTAGGTTAATGATGCTTGCTCATTGATAGACGGAGCGGCAGATAGGGGGGTAGATTGATTAAAAATATTCCGCGGTAGCTCAATGGTAGAGCGACGCGCTGTTAACGCGTTGGCTGTAGGTTCGAGTCCTACCCGCGGAGCCATTTCAAGCAAAGCATCCCCTTGCGGGATGTTTTTGTTTGGAATTGTTCTAAGGATAAGGACTCGAACCTAAAAGGTGGGGTCGGGAGGAAACTTGTGTCCTCCCGTGGTGGAAAGATTAAAACCGCAAGGTTTTAAGGAGCGAAGCGACAGGTTCTATGAGCGAGGCGAAGGAGTCCTACCCGCGGAGCCATTAAATACGATACGAACTTCCGATTTTCCGAAAAAGTCGGATTTTCGTTTTTTGAGAGCGAGCATTCCGCCCCGCCCCGCAACTGCGGGGCGGGGCTTTCCTGCTCGCCAAAATCTTGCGGATTTTGGCTCGCAAACACGGAAATTTTAATGCTTTCGGGCGAATAGGCGATTTTTTCAAGAAATCTTTTAGCCAAAAGATTTCTTTCAATTCCTTTTGAGTTTTTGAGGGCGGTAATGAAAAAATTCAGAGTGTCGGCAATTTTCTCCGCCGAAAATTGAGAAAATTTAGAGCATGCCTCCGTTGGTTCGTATCCAGCCCCGTACCGAGATTGAAAATCGTTATTAAGCCGGAAAACTAGATTTTCAATGTAGTTTTTATCAACCGTGATCCGCTCTAAATTTTCCATACAAAAATTTTCCAATCTTTCGGCGGACACTTGTTTTACAGGACAACTTTGCCAATCGTGCTTCATCGTGGAAGTGCAACGATAGTAATAATACCGCGTCAATTTTCCGTTAGTCCGCTTATTTGTAAAACAGGAAGTCATTTTTGAGCCGCAGTATTTACAATTGACCAAACCGCCAAAAAGAAAATCTTTGTACAATCTGGCTTTCCTTATTTTCTTTTTGTGAATTTTTTGAGCCAAGGCAAAAACCTTTTCTGAAATTATTGGTTGATGATTTCCCTGGTAAATCTGGTTGGCGTATTTGATTTTTCCGGTATAAGTATTATTTCTTAAATGATAGCCGAGAACATTTTTATAAAAAGGATTGCCCTGCCTGTTTTTGACCTTCATTTTTTTCAATAATTCATAAACTTTAATTAGAGAGCTGGTTTCAATATAACTATCAAATACCAATCTTATAATTTCAGCTTCTTTTTTATTGATAACAAGTTTCTTGTTTTCTTTTTTATAGCCAAATGGCGGAATGCCGCCGTTCCACATTCCTTTTTTGGCCCGTTCCAGCATTTTGTCTTTTGTTCTTTCGCTTGCCAGCTCTCTTTCAAATTGAGCAAAAGTTAACATTATATTTCGGAGCAATCGGCCGGCTGGAGTAGAAGTATCAAATCTTTCAGTTACGGAAATAAAACTAACATCATATTGCTCAAAAAATTCAATCAACTGATAAAAATCTTTTGGCGAACGAGTGAGCCGATCTATTTTATACACAAAAACAATATCAATTTTTTCTTTTTTCAAATCGGAAAGAAGCTCCTGCAATGCAGGGCGTTGCAGGGTTGCCCCTGAAAATCCCGCGTCGTTATAGACCTTGAAAACTTGCCAGTTGTTTTGACTGGCGATAAACGAGCGGATTTTCTGCTCTTGCGCTTCGCAAGAGGAAAATTCTTTTTCTGCTTGGTTATCGGTTGAAACACGAGTGTAAATGGCGCAATTTTTGTAATTCATATGTTTATTGAAATGTTTATAAACCAAAGGGGCAACCCTGTTGAACCCAATCCCGCTTTCGCGAAATTGACAGAAGTTGCCCCTGCGGGATTACAACAATTAAGTTGTAATAAAAATCGCGAAGCGGCTAGATTGGGTTCATTTACATTATATCAGAAATTCGAAAAAAGAAAAAATTGATTTCGCCCTCAAAAACAAAAAATCGCCTATTCGCCCGAAAGCATTAAAATTTCCGTGTTTGCGAGCCAAAA